>JANNPN010000113.1:0-26828 GCA_031400185.1 Polyangiaceae bacterium | reverse complement strand
CGGCCTGCGTTCGTCGAGCGGCGCCCGGCCTCCTGAGTGCGTTCGACGGCGGCGGTCCTCGTGATGGCGATCGCGTTCGTCCTCGTGCTGTCGGCGGTCGCGCGCGGCGCCGCCGCCGAGCGCGTCGACGTCACCGCTATGGACGGCACCCAGCTGATCGGCGAGCTCGCCGGCGCGACCGGCCCCGGGGTCGTCGTGGCGCATGCGGGGGGCGACGCCGGCGCGCGCTGGCAGGATCTCGCCGCCCGGGTCGCTGCGCAAGGATTTCGCGTCCTCCGGTGCGACCCTCGCGGTCACGGCGCCTCTTCCGGGACGCCAGATGCGCGCGCCGCGAGCCAGGACCTCGAGGGTGCCTATCGCTATCTCCTCGGGCGCAAAATCCGTCCCGTCTTCCTCGTCGCGAGCGAAGCGGTCGCCGCCGCGGCGCTCGACGTCGCGGCGCGGGTTCCGGTCGCGGGCGTCGTCGTCATCGGCGCCGCCCCGCAGCGCGCGACCGTGAAGGTGCCGATGCGCGTCCTCCCGAGCGACACCCCGGAGGCGATCGACGCGCTCGTACGCTGGTTGCGCGCTCCGCAACCCGGGACGTGACGCGCGGCGCGGCCGCTATTCCATCGAAGCGCGGACGACGCGGATCGTGTTCAGGATCGGGCGGTGGAGGAGGCCGTTCGACGCGATCAACCCGGGGAGCAGCGTGTCCTTGTTGTTGAAGCGGATGGCGCGCCCGTCGGGATCGGTCACCATGCCGCCGGCCTCGCTCACGAGCAGCGCCCCCGCGCAGACGTCCCACTCGTTCTTCGGCGTGAGCGTGAACGTGGAGTCGTGGCGTCCCGCCGCGACCAGCGCGAACTTGTAGGCGACGCTGCCGGTCAGCTCGACCCGCATGAGCGACTGGTAGGGCTCCCACTCGCCGCGCGCTTCCTCGCTCCGGCTCGCGAGCACGCTCGCGTGCCGGAGGTCATTCGCCTTGCTCACGTGGACGGGCGCACCGTTCAGCAACGTGCCGCCGCCCTTGGACGCCCAGAAGAGCTCGTCGCGGACCGGATTGTATTCGACCGCGACGCGCGGCGTGCCGTCCTCCACGAGCGCCACGCATACGCAGAACTCGGGGATCTCGCCGATGAACTCTTTCGTGCCGTCGAGCGGGTCGACGATCCAGACCCGCTTCTGCTTCAGGCGGTCGTCGGAGTCGACGGTCTCTTCCGACAGCCAGGCGTCGTTCGGGAACGCGGCGAGAATCGTGGATTTCAGGACTTCGTTCGACTCGAGATCCGCGATCGTGACCGGGTTGTCGGCACTCTTCTCGGCCACCTTGTAGGCGCTCCCGTAGTACCGCAACAGGACTTGCCCGGCGGCTTTGGCGGCGCCGCGTGCAACTTCGAGCTCGTATTCCATCGTCGCCATCGCGTCAGTCTCTCCGCACCACGGGGGTCATATCGCGCGCCTTTTGCCATAGGGTTTGCGGACGCCGCCCCGAGGCCTCGCGTAACGACCGCGCTTTGTTAGCACCTTTAAACGGCCGAGACCAAGGGGCCCGTCCAATCGTCATGCGAAGTCGAAAGTACGTTGACATGATTCTGCGCGCCCCGATATCGTCCGACCGACTCCGAAAGCTGTTCCACGCATTCGTACAGTTCGTCCCACCCCACTCGCATGCACGCCCCTTCCATCCGCGGTTTGGCCCTCGTCTTCGCTGTGGTCTGTTCCACGTTCGCCGCGTCGCGCGCGCACGCCGTCACTGCGACATGCACGAACAACGCGCTGCAGAACACGCAGAACGTCCTCTGCGGCAACGGCGTCTGCACGGCGGGGCTCGTGCGGTTGACGACGGCCGTCGAGGTCACCACGGGCGGGTGCGAGTTCAACCTCAATGGCCGGGACCTCAGCATCGAGAAGTCCTTCGACATGGCTGGGAGCGGGTTCATCAAGGTGGTGAACGTCAAGAACGTCTCCATAATTCTGGGCGGCAAGCTGCGCGCGGCGGGCGACTTCTACAAGCCCGATGGCTACATCATACAGGGCGGGCTGATCTCGATCACCGCGACCGGAACGATCACCGTCGACAACAACACGGGCGCGGGCCTCGATGTCTCCGGCGATAGCGCGGGCACCGTCTTCCTGAACGCGGCTGGCACCATCACGCTCGCGGGCGGGGGCAACCCGATGCTCGGCAACGGCATCAGCACGTTCCAGGACCTCGGCGACCGGTACACCGACGGTGGGGAGATCACGGCCATTTCCCAGACGGGCAGCATCATCGTCGACGGGGACTTGTCGCTCACGGGCCAGAACGGCGGCACGGGGGGAATCGTCGATCTCCAGGGGGCCATCAACGTCGACATGCGAAAACAAGTCGACGTGAGCGGCGGCGGCGGCGGCGGGGGCGAATTCATCCTCACCGCCGGCGACGACATCTTCGTGAAGCGATCCGTCACGTGCGACAGCCGAGCCGGCGGGGGCGACGGCGGGGCGATGTCGTTCGCGGCCGGCGAAGACGGGATCGGCGGCATCACGGTCGGGGGACGCCTTTTGATCGACGGCGACAGCGCGATCAGCCTGAACATGCGCGGCAGCGCGACTGACACGTTCGGCGGATACGGCGGCAGCCTCGATGCCACATCGCTCGGGCGCATGCTCTTCGACAACGTCACCGTGCGGGCCGACGCTGCCACCAATTTCGACGGCGACGGTGGATATTTCACCCTCGACTCGAGCGACATCGACTTCTACCGCGTGAACACGCCCCTCGACGGCGACATGGAGTTCATCGGCGGCCTCATCTCGATGACCAGCGGCAATGAGGGCGGCGACGGCGGCGCGATCGACGTCACCGCCGGACGCGACCTCAAGATCACGGGCAACATCAACGTGCACGGCTTCTCGACCGGCGGCGACATCGCCGGCACTGCGGGCCGGGCCATTGCGCTGGAAGGCATGATCGACACGACCGGCGGCTCCGCGAACAGCGACGGCGACGGTGGCTACGTCGACTTCGAAGCTGGCCTCGGCGACGACACGGGCAACACCGGCAATCTGAGCATCGCCAAGGACATCCTCGCCTTCGGCGGCGCTCTCAGCGGCAGCGGACAAACCATCACGCTCGCCGGGTGCGGCGTGAGCGTCGCGACGCAAGCGAAGATCGACGGCCACGCCGGCGTCAACGCGGCCAACTTCCCCGGAGGCTCCGACATCGAGTTGATCTCGCGGCGGCCCATGAGCCTCGGCAACAACTCGCAGTACCTCGCGAACCCGGGTGGATCCGTCACCCTCACGCACCTGGACGGGCAGGATCCGGTGATCGGCTCGGGCGTCGTCTTCAATCCGGAAGAAACCTACCGGGTTCTCGAACAACGCGGCCCGAATTGCCCCGTGTGCGGCGACGGCATCCGTCAGACCGGCGAGATGTGCGACAAGGGTGCGGCCGCCGACGGTGCCTGCTGCAACGCGACGTGCAACGCGTTCACCTGTCCGACGGTCACCCCGACGCCGACAGTCACCGCGACCCGCACCCCGACGCCGACGCGGACGGCGACCCCGACGCGCACGGCGACGCGCACCCCGACCCCGACGGTCACCGCGACCGCAACTGGGACGCCGACGCTGACGCCGACGTCGACGCCGATCGTCGGCCCGACCTCGACGGCTGCGACGACGACGCCCACCCCCGTCCTGACCGCCACGGCGACCGGGACTGCAGCGGTGACCGTAACGGGCACGCCGAACGTCACCACGACTGCGACCCCGTCGGGGCAGATCACGCCGACGAGCACCGCGACCGTCACCCCGAGCCTGACGCAAACGGCAACACCCGTCGGGACTCCAACCGGCGACGTCGCCACCGCGACGGCCACCCCGAACGGCGGCGTCACGCCGACCCTCGTACCGACGCCGCTGCCTACCTCGATCGTCGTCGAGCTCGGCGGTCTCACGGACGCGACCGCCGCGAAGAACGCGACCAAGTGTCAGCAGGCGATCGGCAAGGGCGGTGTCGCGTTCCTGAGCGCGCGTCTCAAGCAGCTCGACGCCTGCACCAACGGCATCCTGAAGTGCATTCAGACGAAGCCCGACGATCCGGCGTGCGTCACCAAGGCGACCGCCAAGTGCGCGGCGCTCCGGGGTGCGGCGACGGCGGCGCGGGCCAAGCTGCTCGCGGCGGTGCAGACGAAGTGCGGCGCGGCGCTCGTGGACTCGGACGACCTGAAGGGCGCGACCGGTCTCGGCTACGACGGCGTCGGCGCCGATTGCCTGGTCGAGCTCGGCCACGTGCCGGCGAACGTCGCGGACGTCGCCGAGTGCATCGCGCGGCGGTATGTCTGCGGCTCGAGCGGCATCTATGGCACCGAGGCGCCGCGCGCCGGTGAGCTCCAGCGCGTCGCCGGGGTGGCGCCCGAGGCCGGCGGCTGCCTCGTCGACTACAACGGCGACGGGGAGGGCGTCGGCGATCCCGTGCAGGGCAAGGCCATCCACGCGTGCGCGGCCGCGATCACGAAGGCGGCGAGCGGCTTCGTCACGAAGAAGCTTGCGAGCCTCACCAAGTGCGTCGACAAGGTCTTCGCCTGCATCCAGACGAAGCCGAACGATTCAGCGTGTCTCGCGAAGGCCGATGCCGGCTGCGCCAAGGAGGCGGCGAAGATCGCCGCGGCGCGTGCGAAGGTCGCCCCCGCGATCGACAAGAAGTGCGGAGGCATCGATTTCAACGTGAATCTCCGGCCGCCGCGCGCCGCGAACCTCGATGCGCTCGTCGCGACGCTCCCTGGCGGCGACACGCTCTCGACCCTCACGAGCTACGAGACCGCGCTGCGCCTCAACCACGACTGCGCCGCCGAGGATCTCCTGCGGGCCATCGCCCCGCGCGCCGGGGGACTGCTCCCCGCGCTCGCGCCGTCATTGTCCATCACGACCGCGGGCTGCGCCGCTCCCTAATTGGCCGCTGCGGCGAGATCCGGCATGGACCGCCTCGTCGTGTTCCTCGCGACCAGTGCCGGCGTCGGGTACATGCCGTCCGCGCCGGGGACGTTCGGGTCGCTGCTGGCGCTCCCGTTGCTCGTCGCTCTCGGGCGGCTCGAGCTCCCGCCCGGCATCCTCGCCGCCGTGATCGTCGGGGCCGGGATCCTCGCGATGCCGATCTGCGGTCGGGCCTGCCGGATCTTCGGGCAGTCGGACAGCCCTCGGATCGTCCTCGACGAGATCTGCGGGATGCTTTTCGCCGGGGCGTTCCTCGCCCCGACCGGCCGGGTCCTGGCGCTCACGTTCCTCGCCTTCCGGTTCTTCGACATCGTGAAACCGTTTCCGATCGGGTACTTCGATCGGCACGTGAAGAACGGTGTCGGGGTCGTGGCGGACGACCTGGTCGCGGGCATCTACGCCAATCTCGTGGTACGGATGCTCACATGATCGACGCCGCCATCCTCAGCACGGGAGACGAGCTCACCACTGGTCGCACGACCGACACCAACGCGGGTTTCATCGCCGACCGGCTGCTGGGGCTCGGCATCGACGTCGTCGCGGTGCTGACGGTCGGCGATCGGCACGAACGGTTGCGCTGGGCGTGGAGCGAGGCGCTTCGGCTCGCGCACGTCGTGATCGCGACCGGCGGTCTTGGTCCGACGGCCGACGATCTCACGACCGAAACGGTCGCGGCTTTGCTGGGTCGTCCCGTCGTCCACAACGAGGAGATCGCCGAGCGCATCCGCGAGCTCTTCCGGCTCTTCAACCGGGTGATGCCGGAGAACAACCTGAAGCAGGCGGCCTTCCCCGAGGGCGCGATCGTCATCCCGAACGGGCTCGGCACGGCGCCGGGCTACCGGGTCGAGGTGGGACCGCCCGACGATCGGAGACACCTCGTCGTGCTGCCGGGCGTGCCGCGCGAGATGAAGCCGATGCTGACGGAAACCGTGCTGCCGTGGCTCGCGGAGCTCAGCGGCGCTGCCCGCGTCGGCCACCGCACGTTTCAGACCTTCGGCATCAGCGAGTCGGGTCTCGACGAGGTCATCGCGGAGATCCCCGGTGAGGGACGCTGGTCGTTCCGCGCCAACTTCCCCGAGGTGTCCGTCCGGGTCGTGGTGCGCGGCGACGACGTCGAGCAGCACCTCGATGCGTTCGGCCGCGAGGTCCATCGGCGGCTCGGCCAGTACATCTACGGCGAGGGCGACACGAGCATGGAACGCGTCGTCGGCGCCCTCCTCGCCGAGCGCAAGGTGACCGTCGGGTTCGGCGGGTCGTGCACCGGGGGGCTCGTCGCGCATCGGCTCACCAACGTGCCCGGCTGCTCGGCGTACTATCGCGGCGCTGTGAACGCCTACTCGAATGAGGTGAAAGAGCGGCTTCTCGGTGTCTCGCGCGCGCTTCTCGAAGCACACGGCGCCGTCAGCGAGGAGGTCGCGGGGGCCATGGCCGAGGGGGCGCGGACCGCGCTCGGAACCGACATCGCGGTCGGGGTCACCGGGGTTGCGGGGCCGGACGGCGGCACGGCCGAGAAACCGGTCGGTACGGTCTGCTTCGGTCTGGCGGCGGCGGGCGTGCCGACGGTCACGCGGCGCTACCAGCTCTGGGGAAACCGCGAGTGGGTGAAGCTGCTCTCGTCCCAGATCGCGCTCGACTGGGTGCGCCGCCACCTGCTCGGCGCGCCGCTGCTCGAGATCGGTCGGCGTGGCGCCGTCCCGGCCGAGCTCAAACGGGAAAGTGTCGCGCCGGGATGATCCCGAGAGCCCGTCAGCGCCCGCTGAACGCTGGCGGTGCTTCGTCGCCGTGGAGCTTGCCGACCCGGCGCGGAGCGCGGTCGTCGAGTACCTCGAGCGCCTGCGCGCGACCGTCGCCGGCGTCGGCTGGACACGCGCGACGCAGCTGCACCTGACCCTCACGTTCCTCGGCGACGTCGAAACGCCGCGCATTCCGCCCCTCGCCGAGCGCATCCGCGCCGCGCTCGCCGCCGAGCCGGCCCGGGTCGCACGCGTTCGGGGCGTCGGCGCCTTTCCAAGTCTCGCACGGCCGCAGGTGATTTGGGTGGGGATCGAGGCGCCGCGGCTCGGGGCCCTCGCGAACGCGGTCGAATCGGCGTGTGCGGAAGAAGGGTTCGCGCGCGAGGCGCGGCCCTTTCGCCCGCACGTGACCCTTGGACGCGTCCGCGACCGACGCCCCCGACCGGATCTCGGCTTCCTCGCCAGCGACGGCGATCGCGAGCTCGGGAATGCGCCGCTCATGCATGTGACCCTCTTTCGGAGCGAGCTCGGCGCCGGCGGCGCGCGGCATTCCGTCCTCGCGACCTTCCCGCTCATTGACGCCGGGAGCAGATTCGCTTAATCTTCGCCCCGGCTCGGCGCCGCGCTGGCGCGCCGACAACGGTTGCCAACGGGGTACTCGTAGCGTCGCCATTCAGTGTACGACGCGGAGGTGAAGGATTAAGACCACGCACATCGGTCGACATCACCGAGGAACGACCGGAACGGTCGATGCGACCGCAACTCGAGGTGAAAGGGAGGGGTATGGCCACCATGGTAGCTGAGATCGGCAATCGCGATCGGAGCGACACGAGCAAGGATCGCGCAATCGACCTAGCCGTCAGCCAGATCGAAAAGCAGTTCGGCAAGGGCTCCATCATGAAGCTCGGCGAGGACGCGCTCATCCGCGACGTCGAGACCATCTCGACCGGCTCACTCGGGCTCGACCTGTCGCTTGGCGTCGGCGGTCTGCCGCGCGGCCGGGTCATTGAGATCTACGGCCCGGAGTCCTCCGGCAAGACGACGCTCGCGCTGCAGGTGATCGCCCAAGCCCAACGCAAAGGCGGCGTCAGCGCTTTCATCGACGCCGAGCACGCGCTCGACGTGACCTACGGGCGGAAGCTCGGCGTGCGTACCGAGGATCTCCTGATCTCGCAGCCCGATAACGGCGAACAAGCGCTCGAGATCGCCGAGACGCTGGTCCGTAGCGGGGCGATCGACGTGCTGGTGGTCGACTCCGTCGCGGCGCTCGTGCCGCGCGCCGAGATCGAGGGCGACATGGGCGATCCCCAGATGGGTCTCCAAGCAAGGCTCATGTCACAAGCCCTTCGAAAGCTCACCGGCACCATCGCCAAGTCCAACACCATCGTCATTTTCATCAACCAAATTCGCATGAAGATTGGCGTGATGTTCGGCAACCCGGAGACCACGACCGGCGGCAACGCCCTCAAGTTCTACTCCTCGGTGCGCCTGGACATCCGGCGGATCGCGGCCATCAAGCAGGGCGACCAGATTGTCGGCAGCCGCACCAAGGTCAAAGTCGTGAAGAACAAGGTCGCGCCGCCCTTCCGCGAGGCCGAGTTCGACATCCTGTACGGCACGGGCATTTCCAAGGAGGGCGAGCTGGTCGACATCGGGGCCGAGCTCGGAATCGTCGAGAAAAGCGGGGCTTGGTACTCCTTCGAGGGCGAGCGCATCGGCCAGGGTCGAGAGAACACGAAAGAGTTCCTCAAGGAGAACCGGGAAACGGCCGATGTCATCGAGCGGAGGGTCCGGGAGAAGTGTGGCCTCGTGTCTCCAACCAACGGGGGAGGAGACGGCACCGCCTGACGGACATACCGCATGGAACTTGATACGATTCTCGGGCACGGCGTTGCGCTCGGGGCTTCGGACGTCCACCTCAAAGTCGATCGGCCGCCCATGTTTCGCAGTCATGGGCGGCTGATTCCGATGGAGGGCGCGAGGCAACTTACCAGCCAGGACATGGAGCGCTTCCTGGCCCGCCTCCTGGACGAGCATCACCGCGCGCAGCTGCGCGACCGTCTGCAGGCCGACCTCGCCTACGCTAGCCCGGGGAACGGCCGGTTCCGCGTCAACATCTTCCACCAGCGCGGCGAGATTTCGGTCGCGCTTCGCGTGATCCCGCCCCAGGTGCGGTCGATCCGCGACCTGAAGTTGCCACCGGTCGTCGAGCAGGTGGCCCTCGAGCACCGCGGCCTCATCCTCGTGACCGGCACCACCGGCAGCGGCAAGAGCACCACGCTCGCCTCGATGATCCACCACATCAATATCACTCGCGACCGCCACATCATCACGGTCGAGGACCCCATCGAGTACACGCACTCGGACGAGCTCTGCATCATCAACCAGCGCGAGATCGGGTACGACTGCAAGACGTTCGCGGAGGCGCTCCGCGGCGCGCTCCGCCAGGATCCCGACGTGATCCTGGTCGGCGAAATGCGCGACCTCGAGACCATCGAGACCGCCATCCTCGCCGCCGAGACGGGTCACCTCGTCATGAGCACGCTCCATACCTTGGACGCCCGTGAGACCGTGACCCGGGCGATCTCCGCCTTCCCCGAGCACCAGCGCGACCAGATCCGCCTCATCCTCGCGTCGGTCATCAAGGGCATCATCAGCCAGCGGCTCGTGAAGCGCGCTGACGGGAAGGGCATGGTCCCGGCCGTCGAGGTGCTGCTCTCGACCGCGCTCGTCCGCGAGTGCATCGCCCAGAAGGAAAAGACGCATGAGCTCACCGACGCGATCGCCCGCGGCCACGCGACCTACGGCATGCAGACGTTCGACCAATCGCTCATGGGGCTTTTTCGGGAAGACCTGATCACGTACGAAGAAGCGCTTGCGCAAGCGACGAATCCCGACGACTTCGCGCTCAAGGTCCGCGGCATCGCCTCGACCAGCGACGCCCGTTGGGATCAGTTCGACAAGCCAGAGCAAGCCGGGCAATCCGCGGCGTTCAAGATCGACCGCTTCTGAGCCCCTCGACGACCCGTCGCCGGCACTGACCGCGGCGGTCGAGTACCTGGCGCGTGCGGCGCGCTCTCGCGCGGAGGTCGCCGAGTATCTCACGCGTCGGGCGGTCGAGGCCGAGGTCGTCGATGCGACCCTGCAGACGCTGGTCGCCCGCGGCTACGTCGACGACGCCGCTCTCGCGGAACGGCGCGCGGAAGAGCTGCTGCTGCATCGCGGCTCCGGACGGCTGAAGCTCGCCCACGAATTGACTCGCAGGGGCCTCACCGATACCGTCGTCGATCGTGCGATTGCCGCGGTGCTCGAAGGCCGGAGCGAGGTCGCCCTTGCGCGGGCGGCGCTCGAACGGCGTTTCGGGTCGGCACCGCCGGCGTCACGGGCGGAGCGAGCGAAAGCGTTTCGCTTCCTCGTCGGCCGCGGACATCCCACTGACATCGTGAGCGAGTTACTCGGAGAGGACGACTAGCCCCAAGTGCCGACCGGTAGAGAGATTCGAGCGGGCTTCCTGGACTTCTTCGCGGCCCGTGGTCACCGGGTGGTCAAGAGCGCGCCGATCGTCCCCGAGGGCGATCCGTCCATCCTGTTCACCAACGCGGGGATGGTTCAGTTCAAGCAGATTTTCCTCGGCCAGGCGGCGCCTACGGATCCCCGCGTCGCCGACTCCCAAAAGTGCCTGCGCCTCTCCGGCAAGCACAACGACCTCGAGCAGGTCGGCCGCGACACTTACCACCACACGCTCTTCGAGATGCTCGGCAACTGGTCGTTCGGCGACTACTACAAAGCCGAGGCGATCGAGTGGGCGTGGGACCTGCTGGCCAAGCAATGGAAGCTCCCGCAGGACAAGATCTGGGCGACCGTCTACACCACCGACGACGAGGCCGAGCAGCTCTGGAAGAAGATCACCTCCCTCCCCCCGGAGCGTATTCGCCGCTTCGAGCGCGAGAACTTCTGGGAGATGGGCGAGACCGGACCCTGCGGTCCGTGCTCGGAGATCCACCTCGACCGCGGCCCGGCGGCTTGCGATTGGCGCGGCGGTGCGGGTCACGTCTGCCAGGTGAACGGCGACTGCGCGCGCTACATCGAGCTCTGGAACCTCGTCTTCATCCAGTACAACCGCGAGGCGGATCAGAGCCTGCGCGAGCTCCCGTCGAAGCACGTCGACACCGGCATGGGCCTCGAGCGCATCGTCGCCGTGCTGCAGAACGTTCTCAGCAACTACGACACCGATCTCTTCCGCGGCATCATCGACGCGACCGAGAGCCTCGCGCGCCGCCGCTACGGCGCTGATCCGGACGCGGACGTCTCTTTCCGTGTCATCGCGGATCACGCACGCGCGGTCAGCATCATGATCGCCGACCATGTGCTGCCGTCGAACGAGGGGCGCGGCTACGTGCTCCGCCGCGTGCTCCGGCGCGCGGCCCGGCACGGCAAGATGCTCGGGCTCGACGGCCCGTTCCTGACGAGCCTCGTCGAGTCGGTGGCGCAGACCCTCGGCGACGCGTACCCGGAGCTGCGCGAGCGCCAGCAGTTCATCGCCGAGGTCGTGAAGAGCGAGGAGAGCCGCTTCGCCGAGACGCTCGACAAGGGCCTCGGACTCCTGGAAAGCGAGATCGCGCGGCTGCCGGGTACCGCCGGCGTGCTGCCGGGCGACGTCGCCTTCAAGCTCTACGACACGTACGGCTTCCCGCTCGACTTGACCGAGGACATCGTGCGCGGGCGCGGCCATTCCGTCGACGGCGAGGGTTTCACGAAGGCCATGGACGAGCAGCGCGCCCGCGGCCGCGAGCACAAGCGGTTCGTCGCACAGAGTGCGGCGTCGGGCGACCGGCGCTCGCGCTTCGTCGGCGACCGCATCTACGAATGGGAGTCGACGGTCACCGACGTCGCGACCGCCGAGGGATCGCAGCCGGGTGGGATCCGCGCCGGCCAGACCGCCGAGCTCGTGACGGAAGAAACCCCATTCTGGGGCGAGTCGGGCGGACAGGTCGGCGATCACGGGATCATCGAGACCGAGCGCGGCGACAAGCTGGAGGTGCTCGACGTCTTCCGCCACGGCCCCGATCTGGTCGTGCACCAGGTGCGCGTGCTCGCGGGCGCCATCACGCCGGGCGACGCGGTCCGTCTCCTCGTCGACCCCAAGCGCCGTGACGAAATCCGCCTCAACCACTCCGCGACCCACCTCATGCACGGCGTCCTGCGCGAGCACCTCGGGACGCACGTACGGCAGGCCGGCTCGCTGGTGGCGCCGGACCGCCTGCGGTTCGACTTCAACCACACCGGTCCCATCGACCCCGCCGCACTCACGGCGATGGAGGACGAGATCAACGCCCGCATCCGCGCCAATGTCGAGTGCGTCACCGAGGAGATGTCGTACGACGACGCGATGAAGCGCGGCGCGCTCGCGTTTTTCGGCGACAAGTACGGCGACCGCGTGCGCGTGCTGCAGATGGGACCGTTCTCGATCGAGCTCTGCGGCGGCACGCACGTGCAACGGACCGGCGACATCGGCCTCTTCAAGTTCCGCTCCGAGGGTGGCGTCGCGGCCGGCGTGCGGCGCATCGAGGCGATGACCGGCGGCGGTGCGCTCGATTGGATGCAGGAGCGCGAAGAGCGCCTCCGCCAGATCGGCTCCACGCTCAAGGCCTCGGAAGAGGAAGCAGTCGAGCGGCTCGAGCGCCTGATCGCGCAGAGCCGCGAGCTCGAGCGCCGGATCGAGAAGCTGCAGCGTGACCAGGCGACGTCGCAGAGCGGCGACCTGCTCTCGCACACCCGCGAGCGCGACGGTGTCAAGGTGCTCGCGACCCGCGTCGACGGGCTCGACGACAAGGCACTTCGCGAGCTCGCCGATCGCCTCAAGGAGAAGCTCGGGACCGGCGTCGTGGCGCTCGGAGCGACCGACGGCACCAAGGTCAGCCTGATCGCGGCCGTCACCAAGGATCTCACGAAGCGTTTCTCGGCCGGGGACCTCATCAAGAAGATCGCGCCGCTCATCGGTGGGAACGGCGGCGGGCGCCCGGACTTCGCGCAAGCCGGCGGCAAGGATCCGAGCGGCCTCGATGAGGCCCTCGCGAAGGTCTACGAGCTGATCGGATGAAGCCGAACCAGCCACCCTCCCGCGCCGAGCGCGTGCCCGCCGCCGGCGATGCCCCCGCCGAGCGCCGGACCCCGCTCGCGAGCGGCCCCGACGTCGTGCTCCTCGAGTTCCAGGACCATCGGCTCTTCCATGAGCTCCTCGGTCGCCAGGACGAGCACGTGAAGGCAATCGAAAAATCGCTCGGCGTTCGGGTCGGCGTCGCGGGAAAGTCGGTGTCGATCAGCGGCGATCAGGTTGAGCGCGAGCTCGCCGGCCGCGTCATGACCCAGCTCTACGGCGTGCTCGAGCGCGGCTTCCCGGTCTACGCGAGCGATGTCGATTACGCGCTCCGCATCCTCGCGAGCGATCATTCCGCCAACGTCCGCGACATCTTCCTCGATACGATCTACATCGCTGCGCAGAAGCGGGTGATCACGCCGAAGAGCGTGGTGCAAAAGGCGTACATCGACTCCATCCGGAAGCACGACATCGTGTTTGCGATCGGTCCCGCGGGGACCGGCAAGACCTACCTCGCGATGGCGATGGGGGTGGCCGCCGTGCTGAAGCAGGAGTTCACCCGCATCGTGCTGACGCGCCCGGCGGTCGAGGCCGGCGAGAAGCTCGGCTTCCTCCCCGGCGATCTCGCGGAGAAGGTGAACCCGTACCTCCGTCCGCTCTACGACGCCCTCCACGACATGGTCGACTTCGACCGCGCGCGGAAGATGCTCGACCGTGGCACGATCGAGGTGGCGCCGCTCGCGTTCATGCGCGGCCGGACCTTGAACGACTCGTTCGTGATCCTCGACGAGGCGCAGAACACGACGCCCGAGCAGATGAAGATGTTTTTGACGCGCCTCGGCTACGGCTCCAAGGCGATCGTCACCGGCGACGTCACGCAGACCGATCTTCCCGCCGGCAAGATCTCCGGCCTGAAGGAGGCGCAGCACGTCCTCAAGGACATCGAGGGCATCAAGTTCGTGCGCTTCAGCGAGCGGGACGTCGTGCGGCACCGCCTCGTGCAGAACATCATCACCGCGTACGAGCGCGCCGAGACCGCGGCCGGCCGGAACGACACCTGAGCGGCGGGCCGTCGGTGTCGTGGCGGTAGCGTTCGCGTGTCGTGCGCCGCACGGCGCGCCGTGGAGCCGATACCTCGCGACCCGCGCCCGGCAGGTCCTCCGTGCGCTCGACGTCCGGCGGACCGAGCTCAGCCTCTCGCTCGTCGGCGACGAGGAGATGCGGGCGTTGAACCGCGCGCACCGCGGGAAGGACCGGCCGACCGACGTGCTCGCGTTTCCGCTTTACGAGCCGCCTGTCCCGGCCGGCGTGCCGAGCCTCGGTGACGTCGTGATCTCGATCGACACCGCGACGGTCGCAGCGGCGGAGCGCCGCCGGCCGTTGGCGATCTGCCTCGACGAGCTCCTGATCCACGGTGTTCTGCACCTCCTCGGCTACGACCACGAGGTCTCGCCGGCGGAGGAGCGTCGGATGGCGCGGAAGGCCCGCGCGGTCCGGACCGCGATCGGTACGTTGGCTCCGCCGGACCGCGCCGGTGCGTCACGACGCGGAGGCGCGTCGTGATGCGAGTGAATGGCGGAGCGCCGGCCGCGGACTCGCTCGTCGCGCCCGCCGCGGCGGTGCTCGAGGGACGGAGCGCGCTCGGTCTCGCGGCGGTCAGCGGCGCGCTCTTGGCACTCGCCTTTCCGATCGTCGACTGGGGCCCGGTCGCGTGGGTCGCATTGGTGCCGCTGCTGCTCGCTGCGCTCGGGCGCGGTGCGAGACCGGCGTTTCGCGCCGGGTGGGTCGCCGGCTTCGTGTTCTTCATCGCGACTCTCTACTGGCTCGTGATCACGATCGGGACCTACACGAATCTTTCACCGCTCGTGAGCGTCGGCCCGCTCACGTTGCTCTGCGCGTTCCTGGCGCTCGGCACGGGGCTCGTGACGGCGGGCTGCGAGCGCGCGCGCCGGCACGGCCTCCCGCTCACGCTGGTCGCTCCGGCGCTCTGGGTCGTCGTCGAATGGGTGCGCACGTGGATCCTCGGCGGATTTCCGTGGGTGAGCCTCGGGTACTCGCAGTACCGGGCCACCTACCTGGTGCAGTTCATCGAGCTGACGGGAATCTACGGTCTCTCCGCGCTCGTCGTGCTCGTGAACGTCGTGATCTACGGTGCCGTCCGTCAGTGGCTCGCCGGCGAGGTGCCGAACACCCGCGGGATGCTCGCCGTCACGATGCTGCTGGTCGCGCTCGTCGGGTGGGGCTACTGGCGGGTCGGCGCGATCGCCGAGCTCCCGGCCAAGGGATCGCTCCGCATCGGGTTCATCCAGGGCAACGTCGCCCAGGACGTGAAGTGGGATCCCGCGTATCAAAACAGTACGATCGACCACTACGAGCGGCTGACGAAGGAGGCCGTCGGCGAGGGCGCCGAGCTCGTGGTCTGGCCCGAGACGGCGGCGCCGTTCTACTTCCAGGAGGAGAGCGAGCTCCGCGGCCGCATCATCGACCTCGCGCGCCGGCTGAAGATCTGGCTCCTCGTCGGCAGCCCCGCCTTCTCGGTGGAGGGCCGCACGCTCCGCCTTCACAACCGCGTCTACCTGGTCGGCCCCGACGGCAGCGCCGAGCAGCACTACGACAAGATGAAGCTCGTGCCGTTCGGCGAGTACGTACCGCTGAAATCCCTCTTCTTCTTCGTCGACAAGGTGGTCGAGGGGGTCGGCGATTTCCGCGCCGGCGAGACTCCGGTCGTCTTCCACACGACGCGCGCGTCGTTCGGGACGCTCATCTGCTACGAGGGAATCTTCTCCGGGTTGACCCGTCGGTTCGTGGCGAGCGGCGCCAACTTCCTCGTGAACATCACGAACGACGCCTGGTTCGGACGCACGTCCGCCCCGTACCAGCACCTCGCGATGGCGACGCTCCGCGCGGTCGAGAACCGCGTCCCGCTCGTGCGCGTGGCCAATACGGGTTTCTCTGCTATGGTCGACGCCGACGGGACGATCCGCTGGCGCACCGGGCTGTTCGAGACGGCGTGGCGCGTCGATACCATCAGCTGGGTCGGAATCTCGACGTTCTACGCCCGCTTCGGTGACGTGTTCGTGTACGGGTGCATGCTGCTGGTGCTCGTCGCTGTGGTGGGTGGACGGAGGAGACAATCATGAGCACGGCGCCGCAAATCACCACGGGCGAGCTGAAAGAGCGGTTGGCGGCACTCGAGCGGCGGCTCGAGACGCTTCGGGGGCATCTTTGACGTTCCCGGAACGGAAGCACGCCTCACGATTCTCGATGCGCAGGTCGGCCAGCCGGATTTCTGGAACGACCACGAGCGGGCGCAGAAGGTCCAGCGCGAGCGCTCGCAGCTGACGTCGGCGCTCGACGGCTGGAAGCGCCAGCGCGGCGAGCTCGACGACGCCAACGTCTTCCTCGAGCTCGCGGTCGAGGGCGACCCGGACGCGCTCACCGAGGGCATCGCCAAGGCCGACGCGGTCGACACGGGCATCGCCAACCTCGAGATGCGCCAGATGCTCGGCGGCGAGCACGATGCCGGCAATGCCATCCTGAGCATCCATCCCGGTGCCGGCGGGCTCGAGGCCCAGGACTGGGCCGAGATGCTGTTCCGCATGTACCTCCGCTGGTGCGAGCGCAAGGGCTACAAGGTCGAGGTCCTCGAGCAGCAGGAAGGGGAGGGCGCCGGCATCAAGAGCGCCACCATCACGATCGAGGGCGAGTATGCCTACGGCTACCTCCACGCCGAGGGCGGAGTTCACCGGCTCGTACGGATCTCGCCGTTCGACGCGAACGCGCGCCGGCAGACGTCGTTCGCGTCCGTCTTCGTCTATCCCGATATCGAGGACGACATCGAAGTCGAGATCAACGAGGTGGATCTCCGCGTCGACACCTACCGTTCGAGCGGGGCCGGGGGACAGCACGTCAACAAGACCGACTCGGCCGTCCGTCTCACGCACTTGCCGACCGGCATCGTCGTCGCGTGTCAGAACGAGCGCTCGCAGCACAAGAACAAGGCGATGGCGATGAAGATCCTGCGCGCCAAGCTCTACGACCTCGAGATGGAGAAGCAGAAGGAGAAGCTCGAAACCTTCAGCAAGAACAAGAAGGAGATCGGCTTCGGGAGCCAGATTCGCTCCTACGTGCTCCACCCCTACCGCATGGTGAAGGACCACCGGACGTCGTGCGAGGTCGGGAACACCGATGCGGTGCTCGACGGCGACCTCGACAAGTTCATCCAGGCGTATCTGTTCTCGAAGATCGGCGGGGCGCCGGCGTAGCACTTCGGATGCGGCGCGGGCGCGGAGCCTTTTGAACGGGCCGCCTGTGCGGAACCTCCCGGACGGGCCGCCTGCGCGGCGGCGCGATGTCGCCGAGCGCCGCGTTCATCGTCGCCAGCGCGTGCGCGATCTCGCGGCGGTTGAGTACCAGCGGTGGGGCCAGGCGGACCACCGTGTCGCGGTGCAGGGTCCAGTTGACGATGAGGCCGCGGCGGAGGCACGCGCTCGCAAAGCGACGGGTCGCGTCGGGCGAGGCGAGCTCGAGCGCCAGCAGCATGCCGGCGCCGCGGGCGGCACGGACGACCGGGTGTCGTGCGGCCAGGCCCTCGAGGCCGTCGAGCAAGGCGGCACCGCTCGCGGCCGCGAGCGCCGGCAGACCGCGGTCGACCGTCTCATCGAGCGCCGCCAGCGCGGCGGCACACGAGAGCGGATGTCCGCCGAAGGTCGTCACGTGGGCGAGCGCGGGGTTCTTGGTCAACGTCCCGAGCACGCGGCGCGAGCCGAGAAACGCGCCGAGCGGAAGTCCGCCCCCGAGCGCCTTTGCGAGCACCAGGAGGTCCGGCCTGATCCCGCTCTGCTCAAACGCGAACAGCGTGCCGGTTCGTCCGAGCCCGGTGACGACCTCGTCGAACACGAGGAGTGCCCCGACCTCGTCGCAGCGCGCGCGGAGCAGTCGGAGAAACGCCGGGTCGGCGACGCGCACTCCGCCCTCGGCCTGCACCGGCTCGATCACGACCGCCGCGGTTCGCCGGTCGATCGCACGGAGCGCGGCCGCATCCTGCCAGGGCAGGATCGTCGCCCCGGGCAGCAAGGGCGCGAACGGGTCGCGGTAGACCGGGTTGCCGCCGACCGACAGGGCGCCGAAGGTATCGCCGTGAAAGCCGAGCGCGAACCCGACCAGCCCGCTTCGCCCGGTGTGCTTCCGCGCGGTCTTCAGCGCACCTTCGATCGCCTCGGTGCCGCTGTTGGTGAAATAGCAGCTCTCGAACGGCGGCCCGGCGAGTGCCGCCAAGCGGGCTGCGAGCGCGACCTGTGCCGGCAGGACGTACTCGCCGTAGACCATCACGTGGAGGTAACGCCGCAGCTGCGCCGCGCAAGCCCGCAGGACCGCGCGGTTGCCATGGCCGAGGTTCGCGACCCCCATGCCCGAGAGCAGATCGAGGTACTTCCGTCCGTGCGCGTCGGTGAGCCACGCGCCGCGCGCGCGCACGACGACGAGGCCGAGCGGGGCTGTCGACGTTTGCGCGACGTGGAGACGGAAGTCGCGCGTCCACGCGCCCGCGTTTCCGCGTGTGACGTCACGCGCGCGAGCGGTGTGCGCGCGGGTCACGCGAACGCCGGTGCGAGCCCGGCGCGAGGACCGTCGCCCGCGAAGCTCGCGAGCCGCGGGTGGCCGCTCTGACGCCACGCGAACGGCGGCGCCTGCAACCGTTCGAGGGGGCAGAGGCGCACCGCACCGGCGCCGGCGGCGATGCGCGCCACCTCGTCCATCTGCTCCATCGGGCCCGCGTAACCGACCGCCTCGACCACCCCGGTGATGCGTGCAAGCGGGGTGGCCGCCGCCGCGAGCGTCGCGACCGGCAACACGATCAGATGGCGGAAGGTCGGGCTCATCGGCCACTCCGCCGTGCGATCGCAGACGACGCTCGCGCGGCCGTCGCGGCCGCCGTGCACGGCGACGTCGGCGCCTTCTTGGGCGCGCCAGCGCTGATGCTCGAGGTGACGCCAGACGCTCGCCGACTCGCCGAGCGTCGGCATCGCGCGCGGCAGGGAGTGCTCGAGCGCGTCGAGCTCAGCCGCGACGAGTGCCGCGAAGGCATCGGTCGTGGCCCGGTCGGTCTGCTCCACGAGCGCGATCTGCGGCGAGAGGCAGCCCTGCTGGTCGTAGAGCGCGACCTGTTGCGCCAACGCATGCGCCGTCGCCCGGGTGAGGGCGGAACGGGCGAGCACCGCGATGCTGAGACGGCTGCCGTAACGGAGGAGCCGCAGGGGACGGCGCTCCGCGAGTCGATCAAGCGTTTCGTCGCGACCGTACGCGAGCACCACGTCAGCTTCGCGAAGGGCGGCGTCGTCGAGCTCCGCCGTGCCTCCGCGCCAGGGCGCGACCGCGACCGCCCGCTGCAGCTCGGGGGCGACGCTTGCGAGCGATTCCACGAAGAGCGCGGGCAGGAAGGGCTCGCGGGCGGCCGGCTTCACGAGGCTCGGCACGCCTGCAAGCAACGCACCGACGATTCCGAAGATGCCGACGCCCGGGACATTCCCAGCCAGCACGTGGAGGGCGAGCGCCGGCAACGGCTGTGCGGCGTCGGCCACGGGCTCCGCTGCGAGCGCGCCCGTCAGCTGGGGAGCGCGGAGCGCCCCCCACAACTGCTCGAGGGAAATCGCGATTGCGGCCTCCGGGTACCCGGTCGAGATCGTCAGCTCGGCGACGGCCCGTCGGCGCCAGGAAGAATCGTCGGCGAGCCAGCTCGCCGCGACGCGATCGATGGCGGCGACGCGTGCCTCCGGGGCGAGCGAGCGGAGCGCGCCGCCGCCGGCGCGAAGGGCCTGCGCGAGCGCGCGGAGACGCGCCGGCGTGAGCGGCGTCCGCGACGGAACCAAGCGCTCGTCGAGGCCGATCATGCCGCTCTCCCCGCGCTCAGCAGCGAGCATCCGCGGGTCACTGCGCCCGGAGCGCGGCCGAGGAGCTCGATGCCGCCGCGCCGCACCCGTCCGACGTCCTCGGTCTGGATCGCGGCGACGGAGCCCAAGTTGGCGAGGTCGAAGAAACGGAGACAGCCCGCCTCGCCGGGGGGCACCTCGCGTCCGGTCGCGAGGTCGGTCACGACGACCCGCAGCCAGGGCGGCGCCCGATGCGGACCTTCGCCGCACGCGTAGAGCTGCGAGCCGAGCTCGGTCATGCCGTACTCGTTCACCACCTGTGCGGGCGCTACTCCGAACATGCGGCGGTAGCAGGCGAGGATCTCGCTCCGTCCGAGATCGCGGTCGTAGCCCTTACAGCCGCCGGTATCGATCACGAGGCTCCCGGGCGTGAGCGGGAAGCGCCGACCGGATGCGTCGGCCCAGTCGGCGAGTCGCAGAAGGGCTGTGGTAACGGCGACGATCACGACCGGACCTGTGTTTTCCACGCGCTCGAGCGTGTGGGCGAAGCGCGCGACGTCGACGCCGTCGGGGCCGAGGAACGACGGCACCGAGTCCTCGTCGTAGAGCTCGCGGAGCCACGACACCATCTCCCCGAGCGACGACGCCGGATGCGAGCCGCGCTCCGGCGCCGCGACCAGGAGCCGGCGGCGCGTGCCCGCCGGTAGCACGGCGCTCGCGAAGCCGGCGAGCGCGGCTTTGCGATACACCGCGACGTCTGGCACGTGATGCGCGGCGCGCCGGTCGAGGCCGGCCGTCGTACCGCTGCTGCGGTACACCCGTTCGGCAGACCCGCAGGCGAGGACGCTCATCCGAAACGCCTCGGCCGGGACGGCCGGGATCTCGCGCCAGGTTCGCGGCGGAGCGCCGCCGAGCCGCTCGACGAAGCGCCGATACGGGGGATTCGACCGGTACTGGTAGGCATGGACCTCGAGCGCCAAGCGGTCAAAATCGCCGTCGGAGGGCGTGGCGATGAACTCGAGCACGCGGCGCTGCAGATCCTGCGCGGTCTCGTCGGCGGTTGTCGTGATGTCGGCGATCGCGTGGGTCACATTCGGCTCACCGCAATCGGCCGCTGCCGATGTGCGGGTACGATTCGTCAACGGCAGGGAGATCATCGCCCGCGAGCACTGGTTTGCCGGACGCCAGGTGCTGTTCACGCGCTTTCGTGGGACGGTCGGAGTTCCGCGCGCGCTCGTGGTGTCGATCGAAGCCGTCGATGCGTCGAGAGCAATAGGAGGCGTCCCGGAGGCTGTCAACGCGACGCCGCTTGTCGGTCCTACCCCGATTCGTTAGGGTCGCGACGATGCCCAGCGCCGAAGAGCTCTACGATCTCGCCGTCGATCACGTCGCGGACGGCCGGCTCGACGAGGCCATCGTCACGTACAAGGAGGCGTTGGCGGTCGACCCGAGCTTCACTGATGCCATCCTCGGCCTCGCGATGGCCTACGCCGACAACAAGATGTTCGACGAGGCGATCGAGCAGGGCAAGCGGCTCGTCGAGCTCACACCCGACGACACGCTCGCGCACACCAGCCTCTCGATGTTCTATCAGCGCAAGGGAATGATCGCGGAAGCCGAGGCGGAGGGGGCGAAAGCGCGCGTCCTCGACTGGAAGCGACAGCTCGCGGAGCAAAAAGACGCGGAGCAAAAAGAGAAGTAGGCTCCGGCGAGGGTTCGCGTGCGAGCGGACCGTCGCACCTTGCGGGCGTCGATCCGCTCGCGGCGAGGCCTAGCGGGCGCCGCCGGCCGCCTTCTGGCAGACTTCTTTGTCGCGCATGCAGAGCGCGAGTTGGCTCTTGATCGTCTCGCGTTCGTTCTTGAGCGTGTTCACCTGCTCGGTCACGGTCTTGAGCTCGGTCTCCAGGGCGCTCGCGTTGCCCCACAGCGTGTACCCGAGAAACACCCCCGCACCGATGCAGATGAGGAGAACGACGGCGTACTGCGAATAGACCCAAACGGTTTCTTTGACTTCCTCTGCCTCGTGGCCTGCCTGTGTCATCTCGTGCCTCCCTTCCTACTACGCGATCATGCGGCTGGCGGCCGCGGTCCGAGGTATCGTTCGACGATCATCCTCGCGTGGCGAAGCGCATCGTCGAGGTCGCGGAACAGCTCTTCCCGTACCCAATCTCCCCGGATCCAGCAGTCGAACGACGATTCCTCGCCAAGCGTGAACTCAAGTACACGCTCGCCGACCGGGTCACCCGTGAGGACGAAGCGGACCGAACGGCCGCAGTCCACTATCACGCCGCGCGCGCCGGGGGGAAGAGGCAGACGGCGCTTGATGCGCTCGATCTGTCCAGTCGGAACCGACTCGCTCGGCACCATGTGGATGAGCCGCCACTCATTCGCGGCGGGCTTGCCCTCGTCGAGAATCTTGAGGTTCGAGTCGGTGAGGCGAAGCTTGGCGCGCTCTTGATCGAACTCGTAGCCGATGTCGAAGAAGCGGCTGCCGATTGGCGGCCGCCCGCCCTTGGGGGCGCCTTTGGCCGACTCCTTGGCTTTGTCGGTGTCGACCCACCAGCGGTTCTCGACGGTCGGGGCCGGCGCTCCGGGCTTCGTCATCGCGCCCCGTCCTTACCAGGGCGCTCCCGAGAAACGCAAGGAAACCAGCGGGTTGCCGGGGTGCATCGCATGCTCTATGGTCCCGGCGCCATGGCGCAAAGCGACGACCAATGGGCCCTCATTCTCGGCGCGTCGAGCGGATTCGGCGAGGCGACGGCGCGGACGCTCGCAGCGCGCGGCTTCCACGTGTGCGGCGTCCACCTCGATCGTCGCGCCGGCATGAAACATGTCGACGAGATCACAGCAGCGGTGCGCGAGGCCGGACGGCACGCGCTCTTCTTCAACGTCAACGCCGCCGATCACGACAAACGCCGGCAGGTGGTCGACGCGCTCGCGCAACGCTTCGGCGAGGACGGCGGCGGCTCGGTGCGGGTGCTGATGCATTCGCTGGCCTTCGGCAGCCTGAGCCCGTTCGTCGGCGCCGAGCCGGCCCGGCTCGCGACGCCCGCGCAGATGGAAATGACGTTGAACGTGATGGCGCACAGCCTCGTGTACTGGGTGCAGGACACGGTCGCGCGGAATCTGCTCGTCCGCGGCAGCCGCGTCGTCGCAATGACGAGCGCAGGATCGACGCGGGTCTGGCCCGGCTACGGCCCCGTGTCGGCCGCGAAGGCGGCGCTCGAAGCGCACATCCGGCAGCTCGCGTTCGAGCTCGGACCCAGAGGCATCACGGTGAACGCGATCCGGGCCGGCGTCACGGACACGCCGGCGTTCCGCAAGATCCCAGGGGCGGACTACATGGCGGAGCAGGTGCGCATGCGAAACCCGAGCGGCCGCATGACCGAGCCGTCCGACGTGGCCGGGGTGATCGCGATGCTCGCCGCCGACGAGGCGCAGTGGATCACCGGCACCGTCATCGGCGTCGACGGCGGCGAAGACATCATTTGATGTCGGATGGCGGAATCAATCCGCGATCCTCGCTCCCCCGCCGGAGATCAGTCGGACTTGGCTTTGAAAGTGCCGGCGTCGTTCGCGCGCACGTTGGTGTCGTAGATCGCGCTCCAGCACGTGCCGACGTCGTTCGCGAGCTGGATCGTCAGAGGCAGCATCGCGATCGGCAGCGCGGGGAGGGCAAGCGGTGCGCCTTTCCCCTTGACGACGATGCGCGCTCTGCCTTCGGTTCCCGTGCGGAGGTCGATCGCGGCGAGACCGTTCGGCACGAGCCCCTTCTCGCCGTAGCGGAAGCCGCCGCTCTTCGGCGACCAGCAGGGCCGGCCGCCGCAGACGCCGCCGGCCGGCGCCGCCGCGCTTGCGACGAGGGTCGACGTCCCGTCGTAGAGGCAGAGATCGAAGCGGGTGGTCGTCGTCGGGTCGCCGAGATCGCTCTGGGCCGTTGCGCCGCCCCGCGACCACTTCCACTGTAGCGAGTCCTTCGCGTCGACGGCCTGCTCGCGGAGCGAGAGAGACGCCGCGCCTGGGACGACGGGCGTCCGGCAGTCGCCGCGCGGACTCGCGGCGCAGACCGGGGTCGGTGTCGCCGTCGGCGTGGGCGCCGGCGTCAGCGTCGGGGCGACGCACGGTCCCGCCGCGACGCGCTCCGGCGCCCAGAGGTTTCCCGACATGGCGATCATCGCAAGGAGCTTCAGCGTGTTCTCGTAGTAGCCGTCCGCGCTCGCGGGGGTCGTCACGACGAGGTCCCAGACGTCGTTCAGCCACGCTTGATTCCCGCCATCGACCATGGCGCCGACGCCGAGCGGCGCGACGAAGGCCATGGAAGTGTAGTCAGCGCCGCCGATCATGGTGCCGTCGAGCTTGTAGCCGCTCTTGATGCTCGCCGGGTCGTCGCCGGTGGCGCTCCGAATCCAGGCGTTGATCTTCTCGACGGCGAGCTTCGCGCGGGGCTCGCCCGAGACCACGAAGTCGACCGCGAGGCGCCACGGGTCGCGACAGGCGTTGTAGGAGTACCGGCCGTCGTTCGGGCCTTCGAGGAAACCGCCGGCGACGGGCGCGGGCGTGCCGAGCGGGTTCTTCACGAAGTCCGGCAGCAGCCCCGTGGTCGGCGCGTGGTCCGCCTGGAGGCTCGCAACGATCGCGTAGGTGTGGTCGCGCAGCGTCGCCCAATCCGCATCGCCGGTCGCGGCCTCGAAGCTCCGAGTGTGGTCGGGCATGAAGTCGGACGAGCGCGTCGCCGCGTAGTACTTGGCGCTTCCCGATGGTCCGACCCAATCGCCCAGGAGTACGTAGCGTTTGGTCGCGTCGACGTCGCCGTCCTCGATGTCGGCGATGACCCGTTGCGCCTCGAGCAGGTAGTTGACGGTGCCGCAGCTCCCCCATTGCCGGTCGGCAAGGAGGAGCGCGAACGCGATGTCGAGGTCGCCGTCGGCGGCGCTGTCGAAGTCGCCGGGTGGCGTCGTGCACGACAGGTCCTGGTACGACCCCATCAAGTGATCGTGAAAGGCGGTGGGGTGCAGGCGGAAGTAGTCGAACATGCCGTCGAAGATCTGCTGCGCGGCAGGCTCGTGGCCGGCCATGAGCACCATCAGCATCATGCCGTAGCCGTGACCTTCGGCGACCGTGAGGTTCTGCGCGTCGGTGCTGGTGCGGACGACCCAGTGGCCGGTGCCGCACGTCTGCTCGAGAAAGCGCGCTTTCCAGGCGTCGTAGAAGTCGCGCACGGCCTGGTCGAGTGTCGCCTGGCTCACATGGCTCGGGCGGATGGTCCCCGCCGCATAGCTCATCGGATGGGACCCGAACGGGTACGCGTCGGCTGCCGCGGCGGCGCGCGGGACGACGGCGAGCGCCAGCATGACGGCGACCGTCACACGGCGTTGCAGCTTCCAGGGCACGAAGCTTATCGGCTTCGATGACCCGAGGCCGCGCAGCCTCGATGCGGCCCATGCCCGGTGCGGCGACGGTCGACGCATGCCGGTGGCCAGCGGCGACCGTCAGGCGACGGCGGAGCGGCGGCGCGCCACGCTGCGCTGCGTGCCCGTCATGCGAATCCGGGTCAACGGCTTCTGGGCGCGTCGCGTTCTGCCCCCCTCATTCACCCCGGCCATCATGTTGTCGGCGAAGAGGTCGGCCTTCCGTTCGGCGTCGGACCAGAAGATGTAGTGTCCCATCTCGTGATGCACGGTGTGGATCCACTGCCGCATGCTGTTGTACTTCCGGCCGCGCTTCCAGTTCTCCGGGTGCACGAGGCCGATCTTCCCGTCGTCCCACGTGCGGCCGGCACCCTTGCCCCAATCGAGATACTCGTACCATTCAACCTTCGGCTGTCTGACGCCGTAAAAGCGACAAACGGTCGAGACGAAACGTCGAAAATCGACGGTGCGATAGTGTGTAAAGAAGTCTCGCAACGCACGATCGACGTCGCGTCGCGCGCGCACCGTCGGAAGAATCATTCGCATGTTCGGAGCCTCGAAGGTGTCAGCTGGAAGCGTGGACGGGGTGACCTTAGAGGGGGTCCAAAGGGCTGTCAACTGAGGGCAATGACGATGGCTACGCTATAGATGTCGTATGTCGCGAACGTAGTTTTGCGGACGCGCGTAGGGTCGTGAGGTGCTGTGGAAACGGGCAGGGCGGCGGGCCCGGATCGGCTCCGGTGCCCGCCATTCGAGCAGGATCAGCGGGGAGAGCGGCGATCAGGAGGAGCGGACGTAGCGGGTCCCGCGACGAGTGCCCGTGCGCTTCAGCTTCTTGTCTTTGACCCAGCCGGTGAGCCGCTGCGAAAGCGTGCCGGCCGCGACGCTGGGGACGATGGCCCGTACATCACTGGCTTTGAACGAGGTTTTCGGCAGCTTCTGGAACACCTGATCCCAATCGACGCGGCCCCGGCCGCCTCCCGCCGACCGCCGACCGGCACTCCGCCGTGTCTTGGAGCCACCGCCGAGCGCCACGCCGAGCTCGGAGAGCAGCTCCTGGCGCTGCTGGTTCAGCCGATCGATCTGACGCTCGATCGTGCGGACCTGATGCATGCCGGCCTTGCGTAGCCGGCCCATCATCGCCTCGGCGCGCCGGCGCAATACGGCCAACGTTCCCGTCGCCCCACCCCGTGGACGTCCCGCTCGTTTTTTTGTCGCCATGTGTAACCCCCATTGGAGAATATGATGATCGCAAAAAACGAGTCATCGATATCAACCAACGTCACCACGCGCAACACATATGCACCTGCATTTAAGTATATTGATGGATGGGCGACCCCTGAAATGACGAGGTTTTTCTCTCGGATCCGTGCCCTCGAGTGGCACGATGCATCATTCATCCGTCAGTGAATCGTCCCAATCTCCCGCATACGTCATCGTGAGGTGCAGCACGGTTTCGGCGGGCCCCGGGTTCTCGTAGACATGCGACCGATCGGCGCGGAAGAACACCGCGTCGCCCGCGTCCAGCAGCGCGGAGGACGCGCCGGCGCGTAGCGCCAGTACCCCGCGGACCACGATGACGTGCTCGAAGGTGTCCTCGGCGTGCGGCGCGGCCTCCTCCGACCAGCCGGGCGCGATGGTGACCTCGTACACCTCCGGTTCCCGCGGATCGCCGGCGACCGACAGCGGCCGCGTGCGGAACCCGCTGCCGCCGGAGCTCACTACCGGGGCGTCCGTGGTGCGCAGCACGTGGAAGCTCGCG
>JANNPN010000088.1:0-15440 GCA_031400185.1 Polyangiaceae bacterium | reverse complement strand
CGCGCGATGTGCTGCAACTCCTCCAGAACGAATCCGGGAACGTACAACTGGCCCTCGAGGAAACCGGTGCGTACGACAACACACTCGTCATCATCACGTCGGACCACGGCGAGGAGTTCGGCGAGCACGGCGAGCACGGCGGGCTCGGCCACGGCCGCACGCTGTATCAGGAGGTGTTGCGCGTCCCGCTCGTGATCGCGGCGCCGGGACTGCTCACACCGACGGAGGTCACCACCCCCGCGAGCCTGCTCGACGTCGCGCCGACGGTGCTCGACCTGCTCGGCCTGCCGCCGTTCCCGCAGCAACGCGGCACGAGCCTCGTGCCGCGCGCCCGCGCGGCCGTGTCCGGCAACGACCTGCCGGCCGAGCAATCGCGGCCGATCTTCGGCGAAGTCGATCGGATGGACCGGACGCAAGTCCGCAAGGTGTCGGTGCGACGCGACGGCGCGGCCGCGATCGTCGACCTCGTGACCAATACGACGAGCTGCTACGGCGCCGCCGATCGTTTCGAGCTGCGACCGACCGGCAGCTGTCCCGAGCTCGCGGAGCTCATCGAGCTGCACCGCAAGACGGCGGTCCGGATCGGCACGAAGCCGCCGGAGAATGCGGCGGATCCAGAGCTCATCGAGAAAATGCGCGCCCTCGGTTACATCGAGTAGCGGAGCGCTGAAACGCGCCGCGGGCTGTGTTTCGCCGAAGACACTTTGGCGGCTCGCGCTACGCGCTTGCCTAGCGGCGCTTCGTCAGGACTCGGCGCGGGACGGGTTTCCGGGCCGCCGGCGTGGGAACCGTTTTGCTGGTGAGCGGGCGGACGACGCGGGATTGGGGCGTGCGTGCGCTCGTGTCCGGCGCCGGCGGATTCAAGATCGTCGCGCAGACGCGGGCGAGGTTCGGGGCGTCGAGGGGGCTTGGCCGGAGCAGCGGCTCGAGCACGCGGCGGAGCGTCGTGTTCGGGTCGTCGCCGCACACGAGGAACGTCGGGGTGCGGCCGCTCTCGAGCGCGAGCGCTTCGAGGAACGTCGCGGCGGTCCCGGGCGCGGTGCGCAGATCGACGTAGACCGCGTCCGGCGTCAGCATCCCGAGGAGGTCCATCGCCTGCTTCGGATCGCAGGCCATCGAGATGGAGTGGCCGCCCTTGCTGAGCGCGACCTTCAGCGGAATGAGACCGTCGACGTCGTCGGAGAGCGAGATGAGACGGCGCCCGGTGCCGAGCTTGGACACCGCGGCGAGCATCGCCTCGGGCGCGGGCGGGGACGTGAAGCAGCGCACCGCACCGAGGATGCGGCTCCGCCCTGCGGCCGCGGCATAGGCGACGAGGGCGCCGCCTTCCTGCACGACCGCCTCGAGCTCGGGCAGACGATCGGGAAGCGCGCTCAGAAGGTTCGCGACGAAGAGCATGCTGGCCGTGTCGGCGGGGAGCTCCTCCGCAAGCGCGGCGGCGACCCGGTCCCGGACGAGGGGGTCCGCTTCGAGGATACGATGACCGCCGGCTTCCACCACCGGCGCGGGCGGCGGCGACAGCACCTCGACGCGCGGCATGGCCGGCGCGACCTCGACGGCGGGCGGCGGCTGCGGCGCGGGCCTCGATGCGGGCGCGGCGACGACGGGCTCGGACGGCGGCGCCGGCATGACCAGCGACTCCTTCGCCTGCGCACGCGCGCGCTCGACGGCCGCATCGAGCTGTCGCCGAGCGGACGCGAGCATCTTCTCGCTGCTGATCAGGTCGAGCTCCAAGGCGGCGATGCGTCCGCTTTGATGCGTGCGGTGTGTGTCCGCCTCGCTGCGCTCGCTCTCTGCCGCCGCGAGCTTCGCTTCGAGCGCGGCGCGTTCGGCGGCGGCGCGGCCGGTGACGTGCGTGCGCTCGTCGGTGAGCGTCCGGACCTGCGCCTCGAGCGCCGCGGTCTGCTCGCGGAGCGCGCGGATCACGGCGACCGGCTCGGTGCCGCTGTCGTCGACGGCCGCAAGTACGCGCGCGCGCTCCTCGTGCAGACGTCCGAGCTCGCTCTTGGCACCGGTGAGCTCGCGCTCGAGCTCGGCGAGGCGCGCCGCGGTCGCTGCCACCTGCACGCGGGCGTCGCGTGCGGCTCCCTCGCTGCTGCCGAGCTCGACCCGCAGGCGTTCGCCCTCCGCCTGACTCCGGCGCAGCGCATCAGTGGTCTCGACCGCCGCCCGGCGGGTCTGCTCGCGCTCGTCGCCGAGCTCGCGGAGGGTCTGCTCGTGCACGGCGAGCTGCGTGTCGCGCTCGGCAAGGACACTGCGCAGCTCGGCGAGCGTCGTTTCCGCCGCACGGCGGGCATCCTCGATGCTCGTCTGCCCGGCGGCGCGCGTCTCGGCAATGCGGGTCTCGGCGTGCGCGAGCGCGTCGGCGAGCCGCGCCTCGGCGGCTTGCGTCTCGGCCGCACTCTGTCGCTCGAGCGCGCTCCGCTCGGCGGTGATCATTCCGACCTGCCCTTCGAGCACGGCGACCTGATCGCGTAGCGCGCGGATCACCGTCGCCGGCTCGGCGCTCGGGTCATCGACGGCCGCGAGCACGTCGGCGCGCTCGGCGGAGAGCCGGGTCGCTTCGTCGCGCACCGTGATGAGCTCCTCGGTCAGTACCTCGACCCGCGCTTCCGCGGTCGTCGCGCGCGCCAACACCTCGGCGTGGGCGCTCCGCACGGCGTCGAGATGCTCGCGCGCCTCGATGCGCGCGGCGTCGAGACGCTGCTGGCCGTCGAAGCGCTCGAGCTCGACCTTGTGCTGCGCGTCGGCCTGCACGTCGGCGATCTGCGCTCGCTGCGCCGCCTCGGCCTCCTCGATCTCGCGACGGGCTGCCGCCCGCACCGCTTCGAGCGCGTTCCGGTGATCGGTCGCGCGGTCGTCCATCGCGCGCTCGTGCGCGGCGTGCACCTCGTGGAACTCCCGGCGTTGCACGCTGAGACGCCCTTCCGCGGCCTCCATCTCGGCGGCGAACCGCCGCTCGAGCGCGTCGTGCGAGCTCTCGAGCAAGCCGATCTGCTCCTCGAGCGCGGCGGTCCGCTCGCGAAGCGCGCGGACCGCGGTCGCCGGCTCGACGCCCGGCGCATCGAGCGCCGCGAGCACCTGCGACCGCTCGGCCTTGAGACCCGACGCCTCCTCACGGACGGCGGCAAGGTCGGTCGCGAGCCCTGCGGCGCGTTGCTCCGCTACCCGCAGCTCGCCGATCGCCCCGCCATACGACGTCTCGGCGCGCTCGAGCGCACGGCGATGCTCCATCGCGAGCTCGCTCATCTGCCGCTCGAATGCCGTCTGCGCTTCGGCGAACGCACGCTGATGATCCGCCTCGCTCCCGAGGTGCGTCTCCTTCAACCGCTCGATCTCGGCGTGGAGGCTCCGCACCACGTCGCCGGCTGCCGTCGCGGCCTGGCGCACGCGGTCGCGCTCGCCGCCGACGTCGTTCAAGCGCGCGTCGCGCTCGGCGATCGCCACCTCGCGCTCGTGCACCGCCGACTGGAGCTTCTGGAGCGCGGTCGCGAACGCCGCCTCACGATCGGCGAGCGTCGTCTCGAGCTCGCGGATCGTCGTCGCGGCCGCGTTCCGTTCGAGGGCAAGCTGCTCGTCGAGGCTCGCGCGCTCGTTGGCGCGCGCCTGCTCGGCCACCTGGCGGGCGCGCGCGACCTCGTCGGCCATCGCCTGCTCGAGCTCGGCGATGCGCCGCGCGGCCTCGGTGCGTTCGGTCTCGAGCAGCTCGCGATGGAGGGTCTTCTGCGCGGACAGGAGACCGCGCGCCTCGGCGTGTGCGGCTTCGAGGACGCCGACGCGCTCGGCGAGCTCGACGCGCTCGCTCGCGACGAGGGCGAGCTCGTGCTCGAGGCTGCGGGCCGTGTCGCGCGGGTCCGTCCACTCGTCGCACGTGAGCTCGGAGACGACGCTCTCCGGCAGCGGTGCCGGCGCATCGCCGCGCGCACGCAAGCCCGCGTCGAGCGCGAGGGCCAGCACGTCGTACACGAGCACGTGCGTCATGATCTCGGTGTTCGTGACGGGTCGACGATCCGCGATCACGAGCACGACGCCGACCGGCAGCGGCCCGCGATAGAGCGGGATGCACGCGAGGTTCAGCGGCGAGCGCGTCTCGTCGCGCTCGATCAGCTCGGGCACGAACGGGTGCTCGTGCGGCCGCTCGATGATGTAGGCCTTCCGGTTCATCAGGCCGTGGAGCGGGATCTCCCAGCCACCGGCGGCGCCGGCGCGGAGGAGCGCGATGTGCTCCCGCCCCTGCGCGGAGAGCCCGCGGGAGGCGATCAAACGGAGCGAGCTGTCCTCGCTGTGATAGAGCAGCAGCGCGCCGGCCGTCGCGGCGAACGCATCGAGAAGTGGTGCCACGACGCCGTCGGCGAGCACGTCGAGGGGCGCCATCTTGAGCTGCAAGCTCGTGATGCGTTCGATCAGCTCATAGGTCGCGGGCCGCGGACCCGCCGCGCCGCGTGCGATGTCGGGAGGTGCGCTCGGCGAAGGCGCGCTGCGCGTGGGACGGGGGGTCTGCCGCTTTGGGATCATGGGTCGCTCCGCGTGCAAATGAGCAACCTGCATGCCAGGAGCCATCGAACGATGAGCGGGAATCGGCACTGACGCCGCAAGGGTGACGTTTTTTGTCCACCGGAACGCCTACCCACCTGAACGTCATGAACACGCCGAGCGACGCCGTTGCAGCGGGGTTCGCGTCTGCGCCCTCAGTTGCAAACGCGGGTACCATCCGGCATGACATCGCGCGAGGAGGACTCCCGCGTGGCGAGTCTGAACGTCTCTGGTTTCATCGCCGCGCTGCTCGCCGTCGCGATCGCCGCGCCCGCCGTGGCGCAGGTCAACCCGTTTCGCGTGCAGCAGCGCTACAAAGAAGCCAGCTCGGGCAAGAGCATCGACGACTACACCAAGCGTCTGAACGACGCCGATCCTGCCGTGCGCCTCGAAGCGGTGAAATCGCTCGGCGAGTCCGGCAAGCCCGAGGCCATCGAGTACCTGATCCAGGCGACCGGCGACTCCGATCAGTCGGTGATGATCAAGTCCATCGACTACCTTGGGAAGCTCCGCGCGACCGCCGCCACGCAGATCCTCGTCCAGAAGCTGTTCATGCGCGACGTCCCGGTTCCCGTGCAGCAACGGATCCTGGTCTCGCTCGGCCGCATGGGCGACGTGCGCGCCGCGGCGCCGATCGCCGAGTACCTCGATCGCGACACGAACCCCGAGACCAAGGGCACCGCGATCTTTGCGCTCGGCGAGATCGGCGACCAGGGCTCGATACCGAAGCTCCAGGCCGTCCAGACGCAAGCGACGGATCCGCACATGCAGAACCTCGCCGGCGAGGCGGTCGCGAAGATCAACCGGCGACTGTCGCCGTCGACGGTCGCCGTGCAGATCCCCGCGCTGGAAGACCACGACAAACCGCCGACCGCGCGCCGGTAGAGTCGTCGCCACGCGCGATACGCGTAGCGATCGTGAGCCGTCCTCGGCGTGATCCTCAACCCGCTCCGCCGCACGCTCTCGCCGATGCGCATGCGGTTGGCGTCGTGCGCGGTCGCGTCGTAGCTCGCCGCACTCCGCCTTACGCGGCCCCCGCACCGCGCGATCTTGTGCGACTCGCGGTCGCGCGCTAACTACCTCGCTTCCCACCTCGCGCCGGAGTGGCGAAATGGCAGACGCGCGGGACTCAAAATCCCGTGGGGGCAACCTCGTGTCGGTTCAAGTCCGACCTCCGGCATTCGTAGTTTCAGCTCCTACCGGACCTCAAGCACCACGGTGTTGCCGGCCGGCACTCGGTGCGCTAGCAGCAGGCAGAGGAGGATTCCGGTCATGCGTCAGTCCGCCTGGCCTTGCCTCGTTGTGTTCGTGCTGAGCACGTTCCCTGGTCCCGTCGCCGCAGTCTGCGTGAACCCGGGCGGCACGGACGGCTGCTTCGCAGCCATTCAAGACGCGATCGACGCCGCACCCAACGGCGACGTCGTGCAAATCGCCGCCGGAACGTACGTCGGCAGCGTGGTCATCGGCGCCGGACGCGCGTTGACTCTCGCGGGGGCCGGCGCTACCGCCACCATCCTGCAAGGCACGGCTCCGATCATCGAGGTGCGCGGGATGGATACGATCGCGACGCTCCGAGGGCTCGGCATCGAAGGAACGGCCTTCGATCGTCATCTGGTCGCGGCCGTCAACGAACCGGTGTCGATGGGCGTCGAGGACTGCATCCTGACGGGCACCGGCACGGCGAACGGCACGGCGGCCCTGGGCAACCCATCCGTAGTGCGGCGCACCCTCGTGCAGGGCTCGCAAACGGGCATCGTCGTCGGCAAGGGCGGGGTGATCGAGGACAGCGTCGTCCGTGGGAACGGATTCGGCATCATGATCGTCGGTGGCAACCGAGGATCGGTGCACGTTCGCCGGACCGAGATCAGCGAGGGCACAGCTAGCGGCGTCGTGATCTTCGGCGGCCGGGTACGCGCCTGGATCAGCGACAGTACGATCTCGAACAATGCATCCCCCGGTATCTATGTCGTCGACCGCACCGCGCTCACCGTCGAGCGGTCTACGCTCGCGGGCAACGGCACGGCTCAGCCGTCGTGCTGCGGCAGCCCGACGGTCCCGACGGCGGGCGGCATCTGGATCAGCGACGATCGGGTCGCCGTCACCGTGCGCGCCACGATCCTCGCCAACGACGGCTCCGACTGCGCTGCGCGCGATCCCGCATTGCACGCGCGCTTCCGGTCGACCGGCTTCAATGTCGTGCAGACCGGCCCCTGCGGCAAGACCAAGGAGACCGATGTCCTCGGCAGCGACCCCTTGCTCGCACCGCTCGCCGACAACGGCGGCGCCTCGCGGACGCATGCGTTGCTTGCCGGAAGTCCGGCGCTCGATCGTGTGACGAAGCGCACGATCTGCAGGGAACCCGATCAGCGGGGGATAGTTCGCGCGCTCCCCTGCGACAGCGGCGCCTTCGAAGCTCCGTGAGGGTCCGCATGGAAGGCAGCGACATCGCCATCATGCGATCCATCCAGAGCGTCCATTCCGGCGGGCGCCCGCCCTACTCTCGTGAGTCTCTCGCGCTTTCCGCCTTCGCGACTTCCGCTGACATTTCGCACTCGCCCCGGCGAGTGAACCGGGGCGGCGGGACGAGCATGCCCGTCGCTCCGGTTCCTCGAGAATGCGAGTGACTGCTAGCTAGCTAGTAGATCCCTGGACCCCCACTGTCGCAGGGGAAGAGATCCTCGCCGGTGAGCTTCGAATAATTCGCCCGCAGCCGGTCACAGGCATTTTTGTCGGGTTGGATCTCGCAGTCGTTGGCCTCACAGTACGCGATGCAGAGACCGTACGCGGCCCCGCGGAGTCCGGCGGCGTCGCAGGGAAGCTCTTCGGCGGGCGGCTGCCCGTCAGGAGTACCGTCGCCATACGCCAGAGCAAGTGCTGGGAGACTGATCATCATGCCGGCCATGAGTGCTAGGCCGGTCGTTCGCCAATTCGTCATGCTTCGTCCTCCTCGATTCAGACTTACTTCGAGAGCACTGTGCAAGCCGCGAGCCGCGGTGTGCTCTCGCGGAATGTGAGCGTGTGTTCTGGAGGGTTGGCACGACCACACCGACCGTCACCCTCGCGCTACGCATCCGCAACGGCGAACCCCACGGCGTGCGGCGTGTCCGCGACAACATCGGCGTCGACGCTGACCCACCTTCGAGGCCCACTGCCACCGCTGACGCACTTCTCGCGGTTCCTCGTGGTTCTGGACGACAACCTACCCAACTGGACGCACGAGCTCGCAGCGTAAGCGCGCGACGGACGTCGTACGAAGTGTCCGCTCGCGGTCATTCCGCCAGGCGGCACCTCTTAAAAACCACCGGGGGCAACATCGTGTCGGTTCAAGTCCGACCTTCGAACTTCTGAGCCATTCTCGAGCGTCGTCCGGGTTCATTCGATTCATCGCGTCGGGCCAGCTACAAGCCCCTCGAGGAATGGTCCCATCCCCGCCGCGCCTCCTGATCTTCGGCGATCCGTCGTGGTTCATGAGCGCGATCTTGACCGAGGCCGTCCTCCGCCGCGCCCAGGCGGAAGGCGTCGAGGTGGTGGGGGTCTGCGACGTCGGATCTCGGCCCCGCCGGCACCGGCGCGCGATCACCCGGGCGGTGCTCGCCGCTGCGGTCAAGCGTGCGTTCGATGCGGATCACCCCGTGCATCTGCGGAGCCTCGCGTTCCGCGACCTTCGGAAGATCGCGCGCGGGTTCGGAGCTCGCATCCTCGTGCCACCCGATCGCAACGTGAACGATCCGGGATTCGTGCGGATGGTCGCGAACGAGCTGCGTCCCGACTGGAGTCTCGCGCTCGGTTGCGGGCAGGTCTTCGGACACGATCTGCTGACGGCACTGCGATACGCCGTCAATTACCACAATGGTCTGTTGCCGGCGTACCGAGGCGTCGGCGCGACCGCGTGGTCGCTGTTCCGCGACGAGCCGGCGACGGGCTTCACGTTCCACGTGATGAACGAGCGTATCGACGACGGTCCGATTCTCCTCCAGGCGGCGGTGCCGGTTTCGGCGCACGCGACCGTCGTCGGGTTGGAATGGGAGAAGACCGTGGAGGCCGTGCGTCGCATGGAGGCCCTCTTCGCCATGCTCCGGCGGCGAGATCCGGGCCGGCCACAAACTGGCACGCCCTCGTTCTTCGGCCTCGCGGCGCTGCGCCGCATCCGAATGATCGACGACCCGGCGACGCACACGTGGCGCGACCTCGTACGTCGCGCCCGCAGCTTCGACTATCTCGACCTCCGGCTCGGCGCCCAGCGATACGAGGTCACCAAGCTCCGTGCCGTGCCGCCGGCGCGGCGACCTGGGCCGCTCGCTTTCCGCACGAGCGACGGAATCGCCGCGGAGCCGGTGCGCTTCCTGCACTTGCCGGGCACGCTCTATCGCCTGTATCGCCCGTTCTGGCTCCGCAAGCGAAGGCGCCGATCGCCGCGCGTCCATCGCTCCGGCTGAGCGGCGTGGGGCGATGGTCGCGCTGGTTGAATCGCGTCATGAGCTACCACGACGTGCGCGAGCCGTGCGCGCTAGCTGATCCATTTCGGCGCAGCCCGATGGTCCTACGTCCTACGCGGCCGCCAGCGCGAATTTTCTCGACAGCGAAACGGGGTCATGAGCGGGTGCGCGCACTTCATCCACCTGGGGCCAGTGAGCCGTGCCGTGGCGGCGCGCCCCGAACATCAGGCAAGCATGCCGTCCACTTCGACCTCGCTCCACCGAAATCCGCCTCCGCCGCTGTGTCGATTCGCGGCGACGGCATCATAAGGGGATCACTCCATGACAAGCACCATGAAGATCGTGATGTCTGCCGTCCTGACGGTTCTGGTCTCTGCGCCCAGCACGGACGCGCAGTGCGCCTTCGACTCCCCGACGAAAGCCGGAAAGTTCTTCGTGTCGCTCGTCGCGGCTTTCCCCGAATGCGGCTACTTCAGGTGCGCTGGGGGACCGAACGGTGAGACGCCATGCGTGGCCTCTAGTGAGTGCCCCGGGGGCACCTGCGAAGTTCCCCACACGGCTATCGTCCCGAACACCACTTCCGCAACCGGGGTGGATGCCTGCGCGCCTCCGTTGACCTTTGGGAACAGCGCGGGGAACCCCTCAAATGGATGGAGATGGGATCCAGCAGGGTCTTCCGGCAGCGTGCAAGCCAAGTCCGGTAAGAACAAGCTCGTCCACCCGTTGATCCCTGACCCCGAGAACAGCCGCGACGTCTTCCTTCAAGCGAAGCTCACCGGCATTCTCGACGGGACGGGCGTTCCGGCAAACGGGGTTGGATCGCTCCAGATGGTGGTCCGTCTGACCTTCCAAGACATGTTTGGTGGTCCCGACATGACCAGCATCGATTGGCCGATGGGGATTCAACTTGTCGTCATTGATGGCAAGGGAAGCCTCAAGCATTCCCTGAATCAGGTGTGGGTCAACATCGGCGGGCTCGTCACGCCCGGTCTGCCGTGCAGGTCGTCGGAGATCGTGTCGCTCAAGGTCGTCGATCCGGCGGGAAACACGTTCGCAGCTCCCGGTCTGCGCTAGCGAGGCAAACCACGAGTGGCGGTTCGCGGCATTCCAAACGTTCCTCGGGAGCCGAGGACGGTGTACAGCTCCGCCTGCTGGACGCCGCGCACGCAACTGCGCGAGGCAAGGAACTGCTCTGCCCGATCACCTCGCGCGTAACAAAGTATCCTTTCGTGTCCCGCGTCACGCGCCCGCTAGATGAGGATCCCCCCGTTCGGCAAGTGCCTGGCCGACGAATCGGGCGCGAAGCTTCGTCGCCGCGCGCGCTCAGTGGGGGTGGACGCGAACCGGCAGGCGCGCGTAGCCCTTCACGAAGTTCGAGCGCACCCGCACGGGCTTGCCGACGACCTCGACGTGGCGGAAGCGGGCGAGAGTCTCCTCCCAGAGGACGCGCAGCTGCATCTCGGCGATGCGGCTGCCCATGCAGAAGTGGACGCCGCGGCCGAAGGCGAGGTGGTCGCGCGCGTTCCCGCGATCGATGCGGAACTCGTTCGGCCGCTCGAAGACGTCCTCGTCGCGATTGGCCGAGACGTACCACATGGCGACCTTGTCGCCCTTCGCGATGCGCTTGCCGGCGAGCTCGGTGTCGCAGGTCGCCGTGCGGCGCATGTAGGCGAGCGGCGTCTGCCAGCGGATGATCTCGCTCACCATGTTCGTCACGAGCTCCGGGTGGGCGCGGAGCTTGGCGTACTCGTCGGGGTTCTCGTTGAGGGCCAGCACTCCGCCGGAGATCGAGTTCCGCGTCGTGTCGTTGCCGCCAACGATCAGCAGGACCAGGGTGCCGAGGTACTCCATCGGTTCCAGCCCGCGCGTCGCGTCCGCGTTCGCGAGCGCGGTGACGAAGTCGAGTCGGCCGGTGGCCGGTGCGTTCTGCCGCTCTTTCCAGAGCGTCGTGAACACCTCGAGGCACTCCATGAGGGATATGCGACGCTCCTCTTCGGTCACGCCGACGGCCCCGACCCCCTGCGGACTGGCGGTGGCCATGTCCGACCAGAACGTGAGCTTGCGACGGTGCTCGTAGGGGAAGTCGAACAGGGTGGCGAGCATGCTCGTCGTCACCTCGATCGACACGCGGTCCACCCAGTCGAAGGTCTCGCCCCACCGGCAGCTCGTCGAGGATCAGGGAGATCCGTTCGCGGATCAGGGGTTCGAGAAAGCTGATGTTGCGCGGCGCCGCGACCGGCTGGACCACCTTGCGGTGGGCCTCGTGCTTGACGCCGTCCATGGTGATGAACCCCGCTTCCAGCGGAAAGTCGGGATCCGGATCGCCGAGCACGATGCTGCGCGCCGAGGAGAAGATCTCGGGGTGCTTCTCCACGTGGAGGACGCCCTCGTATTTCGTCACGGACCAGAACGGGCCGAAATCGCTCTCCGCGCAGTAGTGGACCGGATCCTCCTTGCGCAGGCGCTCGAAGTAGACCCAGTGCGTATCCGTCTCGAAGATCTCCGAATCGGAGACGTCGATGCGCTCTAGGGGGACGGAGTAGGGGTCGGCGCCGGCCTGCCCCTTGGACGGATAGGGATTCGCATCACTCATCGCTTCTTCCTCCCTGCGGAGCGAACCACAGATGAGCACGAAGGACCAGGGCGCGACACGACGGTTTCGACGAGATGGTCGAGCCGCTTGCGCTTGACGATCGCCCCCTACGGCACCGAAATATGTGATCTTACTTCCAGCGCCGCATGCGACGCTGGACGAATCCCATCGCGGGGCGAGACAGAACGGCAGGCAACTTCGACAGTATGAGCTCGACGACCCACGGGGAGAGGTACGACACCTTTCGCGCCTGCAGGCCTTGTATGAACCAGCCTACCGCATCTCGGTAGTTGCCGCTGCGCATGCCGATCATCGCGAGGTAGCCGTACAGCTGGCCCCGCGACCAGCGCTGGAGCGTCTCCGGCACGTCCGGCCGACGCTGCCTCAGCCGTTCGAGCATGAATTCGTGTGACCGGATCATCGCCGCGAAGTTGCCCGACATGCTACCCCGCACGCGGCGATAACCGGTCAGGTGCTCCGGCACTACGCTCAGGCGATAGTGTTCCGCGATCCGGAGCGCCAGATCCCAGTCTTCACATCCCTCCGCACCTGCTGCCCGGAAAGTAGGATCGTAATTCCCGACGCGATCGAAACAGGACCTGCGGATCATTGGCACGCTGGCGTTGCCGATGAAGTTCAGGGCCGTCAGCGCATCCGCGATCTCCCCCTCGAGCCTCCAGGGATGCGACCAGAGCGACGGCGTTCCGTCCTCATCGAGCCCGCGCCACCACGTGTAATTGAGGCCGACCAACGGTCCGTCATCTTCCATACTGCGGACCTGCTTTTCGATCTTGGTCGGGAACCAGATGTCGTCGGCGTCGAGCGGAGCGATGTACGTGCCGGTGGCGCGCGTCACGGCGGTGTTGCGCGCCACCGCGACCCCTTGATTCCGTTGCCGAAACAGATTGACCCGTCGATCCCGCACGGCCACGGCCTCGACGATGCGGGCCGTATCGTCTTCCGATCCGTCATCCACCACCAGCACTTCGAGGTCGCGATACGTCTGTGACAGCACCGACTCGAGCGTACCCCTGAGGAACGCGGCCGCATTGCACGCGGGAATGATCACCGACACGAGAGGACGCGTGCTCATGGTCGGGGAACGACCGCCGAATCAACGGGGGCAACGGCGACGATACCCCGGAAGCCGGGAGCATCATCGCCCGCTATAATGCCGGCTGGTGGACTCCGCATTACCAACGTTGGATGTCGTGATTTGTACCTACAACCGGGCCGCGGATCTCGATCGATGCCTGGCAGCACTGGCGCGTCAGCAGCCAGTGACCGCCGCTTGGCGCGCCACCGTCGTCGACAACAACAGTACCGACGGCACCGCTGATATCGTGGCCTTCCATACACGGCAAGGTGGCGTCCCCGGACTGGTGCGGATCGTCGAGCCGCGCCAGGGCCTGACCCACGCGCGCCAACGCGGCGTGGCTCAAAGCTCGGCCGATTGGGTCGCGTTCGTCGACGATGATTGCCTGCTTGCGCCGGAGTGGATCACCGAAGCCGTGTGCTTCGCCGCCGGGCAGCCAAACGCGGGCGCGTTCGGAGGTCGCGTCGTGCCCGACTGGGGCCGCACCCCTCCCGACCATCTCCCGAGACACGCCTGGCTCTTCGCTGCGCAGGATCATGGGCGCGAAATCCGCGAGGTCGAGAGCCTGGTCGGTGCCGGCGTCGTGCTGAATCGTCGTGCGCTCGACGCCGTCGGATGGACCGCCGAGCCCTACCTCGCGGACCGAATCGGCCTCGGTCACGCGTCGGGTGGCGATGTCGAGATCTGCTACCGGCTGACCGCGGCGGGGCGGAAGCTCTGGTTCGTGCCGTCCATGAGGATCGACCATCGGATCGCCGCGTCCCGACAACGCATGCCCGAGCTGCTCGGCCTCGCACGCGGCCTGGGCGCGGGCGCGGAGCTCGTCGACCTGATGGGCTCGTCCGAACCGTCGAGCTGGCTCTCGCGGGTAGAGCGCACCCTGCGGAGCGACATCCGGCGGCATCTCGCGTCGACCTACCATGTAGTGACCGGCCGCTATCATTGGCGGGACTGGCTGATCCGCGCGGCCTTTCTCGCGGGCCAGCACACGCAGCACCGTGCGCTCCGCCGCGATGCCGGGACCCGCACTCGACTTGGCGGCGTCTGGGCCCGCTGACCACCACAGTCAGGTCGCCATGAAGGCTGCGAGGCGCGGTCCGACGGCATCGAGCGAGCAAAACTCCGTGACCCGGCCGCGTGCCCGGGCCGCGAGGCGTGCGCGCAGCCCGGGCTCGGTCAGCACGCGCTCCAGCCCGTCGCGGAGCGCTGGCGCGTCGCCGGTCGGGACGACGATGCCGCCGTCGGCTTCTCCCCGGGGCAGGATTTCGGCGACCCCGGGCGCGTCGGCAGCCACGACGGGGAGCGCGCATGCGAGCGCCTCGAGCGGCGCCACGGGAAACCCTTCGTGTCGTGAGGGCAGCACATAGACATCGGCGGCACCGAGCTCCCGCCGCATCTCGGAGCGATCGCTGACGTACCGGCGCACCCAACGCAGACCCGGCACCGGCGCGCGGGCGATCTCTTCCTCGAGGCGGGCGTCGTCCTGCCCCGAGCCGATCAGATGCAGCCGGAGATCGCGACCCGGGGAGGCGCTCGTCAGGCCACGCCACGCTTCGAGCAGAACGTCGAGTCCCTTCCGACGCAGGTCGATCCGGCCGTGGCAAATGACGATCTCGGCCGTCGCGGGAAGACCGAGCGCTTCGCGACAGGCCACGCGAGGCTCGGGATACCAGAGATCGATGTCGAGTGGATTCGGAATGACGGCGATGCGGTCGGGCGGCACGTCATACGTTCTTCGCACCCGCGCCGCCTCGTGGCCGGAGGCGATGATCAGACCGGCTGCAGCGCGCATCGTCCGGCGCCGGATCGGCCTTTCGAGCATGCTGGCGGGCGGCGCCCCTTGGAAGCTCGCGTAAACCGGGAGGCCGAGGCGGCGACCGACACGGACCAGGACGTCAAAGCGGGGGTTCTCGTACTCTTGGGTCAGAATGGCGGTGCAACCCTCGGCACGGAGTGCCGCGGCGACGGTCGCGAAAGGCGTCGCGAAGTACCGGACGAGATCCTGGATCCGCTGCGCTCGCAGCCAGAGTTTTGGGCGCAGCACGTCATCCGTGTCGCCCGGCCAGCGACGGAGAAGGCCATAGAGTGCGGACGGCGGCAGGAAGAGGGTTGCCATCCCCGTCGCCGGGTTCACCCGACGTTCGGGTCGGCCGAGCCCGGCCGAGAAGCACATGATCGTCGTTGCCACGCCCTGCCTGCGCAGCGCCTCGGCATAGCCGAACATCCAGCCCCCCGACGTCTCCTCGGCGAAGGTGCGGCGGTCGAGCCCGATGTGATCCAGGAAATCTTCGACGACCCCGCCCCATGGGAAGAGCGCCACGTGTCGCGTGCGCGTCGAGAGCGGCGTAGGTTCCATGGGTTCACGATGGACGACACGGCCGCCGGGCACGTCGGCACGGATCTCGGCCCGGCTGCCGCCGCATTGCCACGCGTTCCCGGCTTCGCATCCATGCGTCCGTGTCGTACTTTGGGGCCCGTGATTCCACGACTACGCTCCAAGAGCGAGTGCCGGCAGTGAAATATCGACTGTGTGATCTCGACATGGACAGCTTGCCGGACCGGCTGGTGCTCGCCCCCGAGGAAGACGGATTCGGCGTCGTACTACGCGCCGACGATCGGCTGGTGGGGTTCCGGATGGTCGCTCGACCGAATCCCGCAGGAGTGCTCGATTGCCGTCTGCTCATCGACGACGCCGTGCGCGAAGCGGCCGCAGTCGAGCGGCTGCGCGCCGCGCCCACGGCGTGATCGTCCGCATCCGCGTCGGGCTCAACTCTGGCGAAGT
>JANNPN010000066.1:0-28517 GCA_031400185.1 Polyangiaceae bacterium | reverse complement strand
GCTCATGGTGATCGCCTTCAGCTGCATGATGGCGAAGGCCGCACCGGAGCAGCGGTGGTGTCCGCCGCCGAATGGAATCCATGCGAACGGTGTCGCGTCCTCCTCGCGGCCCTCGTCGTAGCGCGTTGGATCGAAGCGCGTCGGGTCGCGGAAGAGCTCGGGGATGCGGTGGGAGACCGCCGGCGAGATCGCGACCAGCTTGCCGGCGGGGATCGTGACCCCGTCGACGGTGAAATCCTGGACGACGCCGCGCATGAGGATCACGAGCGGCGGGTGCAACCGCAGCACCTCCTTCAGGACGGCTTCCAGCACCGGCACTTCGCGGAACGCCTGGTAGGTGAGCCCGCCGTCGCGAGCGTAGAGCGCGTCGATTTCCGCCATCACGCGTGCCATCCACTCCGGGTGACGCGCGAGCTCGATGATCGTCCACGCCTCGGTGCCCGAGCTCGTGTGGTGGCCGGCGAACATCGCCGCGGTCAGGATGCCGGTGATCTCGTTCGGGGTGAGCGCGGTGCCGTCGGAGTAGCGCGACTCCATCAACACCTGGAGCGCGTCCTGCGCGTCCGATCCCGACGCCCGCCGCTGGTCGATGATCGCGATGATCATCTCCAGCAGACGCGCGCGGGCGCGGTCGCGACGCCGAAAGACCGGCAACGGGAGGTACGGGTTCACGTACGCGATCGCGTTGACGCCCTTCTCGAGATCGCCGTACACCCGCGCGAACTCCTCGTTCATGCTGCGGCGGAACTCGGACCCGAGGAGGCAGTGGCTCGACGTGTACGTCGTGAGCTCACCCGTGAAGTCGAGGAGGTCGACCTCCCCTCGCTCCCCCCACTCGGCCACCATGCCGTCGACCTCGGCCGCGAAGATGTCGGCGTACGTCCGCATGTTGCGGTCGCGGAGCGCGGGCATCAGGATCCGGAGCTGCTCGTTCAGGCGATCGGGCGGCGCGTCGAAGACCACGCCCTCGCCGAAGACGGGCGTCATCATGCGGTACGCGATCTTCTGGCTGAGCTGCTCGTCGGGCGCGCGGCAGAAGGCCTCCTGTGCCGTGGGGCCGCTCAGAAGGACGACCCGCTTGTTCAGCATGCGGAACTCGCCGACCGGTCCGCAGGCCTTACGCACCTCCTGCATCATCGCGACCGGGTCGCGGGCGAACTTCGCCATGTGTCCGAGGAACGGAACGGCGCCCGCGAACCGGGGCGGCGGTCCGGATGCGACGGACGGACTCGCAAGCTCGGGCATGACGCTCCTCCTCACCGCGGTGGGAGACCGATCACTTTCGTCTCGAGGTACTCCTCGAAACCCGCGATGCCGTTCTCGCGCCCGACGCCGCTTTGCCGGTAGCCGCCGAAGGGCGTGTCGACCGCGAACCACATGGCGCCGTTGACCCCGAGCGTGCCCGTCCGGATGCGGCGCGCGACCGCGAGCGCCCGCTCCTCGCTAGCGCTCGTGACCGCCCCGGAGAGTCCGTAGATCGAGTCGTGGGCGATCCGGACCGCGTCGTCGTCGTCGTCGAACGGGATGACGGCGAGCACCGGACCGAACACCTCCTCCTGCGCGAGCGTCGACTTCGGGTCGACGTCGACGAAGAGGGTCGGCTCGACAAAGTAGCCCTTCGGAAGATCCTGCGGGACGCCGCCCCCGGCTGCGAGCTTGGCGCCCTCTTGCTTCGCCTTTGCGATGTACCCGAGCACGCGCTCGCGCTGGCGCTCGCTGATGACCGGCCCCATCAGGTGCGCCGGGTTCATCGGGTCCCCGTATCGGAACGTCTTGAAGGCCTGGGTCGCGATCTCGACCCCTTCCGCGTAGCGGGAGCGCGGCAAGAGGAGCCGCGTCGTGATGGCGCAGCCCTGCCCCGCGTGCGCGCAGACGCCGCCGATCTGCGCGAGCGCACTCGGCATGTCGACGTCGTCGAGCATGATCGTCGCCGATTTGCCGCCGAGCTCGAGGAAGACCTTCTTCACGGTCGCCGCTGCGCTCGCCATGACCCGCCGCCCGGTCGCGGTCGATCCGGTGAACGTCACGAGGTCGACGCGCGGGTCGGTCGCGAGCATCTCGCCGAGCAGGTGATCCGTGCTCGCGACGACGTTCACGACACCCGGGGGAATGTCGGTGTGCTCGGCGACGAGCCGCCCGAGCATGGTCGCCGACCAGGGCGTATCGGGCGCGGGCTTCAAGACGAGCGTGCAGCCCGCCGCGAGCGCCGGGCCGAGCTTGCAGAGGTTCAGATACAGCGGAAAGTTCCACGGGGTGATGGCGCCGACGACGCCCGCCGCCTCGCGCCGGACGATGCGCCGGCTCATCATGCCCAAGAACGACATGTCGCTCATCGGTTGCTCGAACGCGTAGGTGCCGGCGAGATCGGCGAAGAAGGGCATCCAGTCGATCGTCTGGTCGCATTGGACGGTGTACGCGAGCATGATCGGCGATCCCGTCTCGGCGATCACGACCTCACGGAGCTCGTCCTTCGCGGCGACGAGCGCCTGATGCAGTTGGGTCAGACAGTCTTTCCGGAAGGCGTGGTTCGTCGACCAGTCGGTCGTGTCGAAGGCCCGGCGGGCGGCGGCGATCGCGCGGTCCATGTCCTCGCGGGTCGCGTCGGCGGTCGTGCCGAGCACCTCTTCGGTCGCGGGGTTGATGTTGGAAAAGGTCGCGCCGTTCGAAGCCGCGACCAGCCGGCCGTCGATGAAGTTGCGAGTCTCGGGATTCATGACGTGCGTCTCCTTGCGCGGCCGTTCACGGCCGCATGATCTGGCCGCCGTCGACGTTCAGGATCTGCCCCGTCATCCACGCCGACGCGTCGGAGAGCAGGAACAGGCACGTGCCGACGAGGTCGTCGGGCGTGCCGACGCGGGCGAGCGGCATCTGGGCGAGCATGGCCTTCAGGTACTGCTGCGGGACGATGCTGCGGGTGGCTTCGGTGTCGGTCGGGCCGGGCGCGATCGCGTTCACGCGAATCCCCCACGGTCCGAGCTCGCGCGCGAGCGACTGCGTGATGCCGTTCAAGGCGAGCTTGGCGATTCCGTAGAATCCGATCGCCATCCAAGCCGCCGTCGAGCTCTGGTTGACGATCGCGGCGCCGGGACGCGTGCCCATGGACTCGTAGCAGGCGCGCACGCAGAGCAGCGCGCCGTGCATGTTCACGTCCATGAAGCGCTTGTAGTAGTCCCAGTCGACGGCGATCAGGGGCGCCACCTGCATGCCCTGGTAGATGGCCGCGTTGTTCACGAGATAGTCGATGCCGCCGTATGCGGCGATCGCCGCGTCGGCCATGGCCTTGGTCGACTCCGGCGACGCGACGTCGACCCGGACGAACGTCGCCGCCCCCCCGGACTTCGCGATTTCCTCGGCGACGCGCGCGCCCTGCTCGGCGTTCACGTCGGCGACGACGACGCTCGCCCCTTCCCCCGCCAGGCCCTTGGCGTACGCCTCGCCGATGCCCTGTCCCGCGCCCGTCACGATTGCGACCTTGTCTCGAAAGCGCATGCGTTCCCCTCTCCTAGTCCTGCGGTCCGGGCATCCGCTCCGGGTTCACCTGGATGACGTCTATGTGGAGACCCCGAGGGGCCGTGACGGCGGCGACCACGGCGAGCGCCACCTGCTCCCCGTCCATCATGTCGAGGTGACGCATGAAGCCCCAGGCTTTCCACGAGTCGATGACGCGGCCGAGGATCTCCGGCTCCCAGCCGAACCCGAACTCGCTGCGCGTCGCCCCCGGGCGCACGATCGTGGCGCGCACCCCGGTGCCCTCGAGGTCGCGGCGGAGCACCTGGGCCATGCCCTCGAGCCCGGCCTTGGCGGCCGTGTACCCCAGCTGGAACGGCCGCGGCTCGACGACGTTCATCGACGAGATGAAGACGAGGTCGCCGCGCTTCCCGGCGAGCATCGCGGGCAGTGCGCGCCGCGCCACCAGCATCGGCCCGAGGAGGTTCGTCCGGAGCTCACGCTCCAGGTTCGCGACCGGCACCTCGTGCAGGAGGCCCGGAAGACCGATGCCCGCGTTGCTGACGAGCACGTCGACGGGGCCGAGCTGCCGCTCGCTCGCGGTGAAGAACGCGTCGACAGCGGCCTCGTCGGTGACGTCGAGCGCGTGGGCGAACGCGCGCCCGCCCGCGGACTCGACGCCGGTCGCGACCTCGTCCAACAGCGCCGTGCGGCGCGCGCCGAGCGCGACCGACCACCCGAGCGCGCCGAGCGCCCGCGCGATCGCCGCGCCGATCCCCGCCGAGGCCCCGGTCACGACCGCCGTCCGTGGCGTGCTCATGCGTCCCCCGGCGTGAACGTGATCGGCAACGAGGCGAACCCGCGCACGTTCACGGAATGGACGCGTGCGATGCCCTCCGGCTCGACCTCGTAGTCGCGGAAGCGGCGCTGGACCTCCTCGAGCGCGACCCGTGCCTCGAGGCGCGCGAGCGCCGCCCCGAGACAAAAGTGCGTGCCCTGCCCGAAGGACAGCATGGCGCTGGTGTCGCGCATCAGGTCGTAGCGCTCGGGCTCGGGAAACACGCGCTCGTCGCGGTTGGCGGCTCCCACCAGCAGGACGACGCGGTCACCGTCACGCATGCGCTCGCCGTGGAGCTCGAGGTCGCCGACGACCGTGCGGGCGAGCGCCTGCGTCGAGCCGTCGTAGCGCAACGTCTCTTCCACCCACCGCGGGATCAGTGCCGGGTCCGCCTCGACGAGCCGGCGCTGCTCCGGCGTCCGCCAAAGCCAGTACACCGCGTTCCCGAGGAGCTTCGTCGTCGTCTCGTTGCCCGCGATGATCATGAGAAAGAGAAAGCCCAGGATCTCGGCGTCGTCCAGTCGGTCGCCGTCGATCTCCGCGGCGAGGAGGGCCGCGGTGAGGTCGTCGCGCGGGTGGGCGCGATGGTCGGCGACGAGTTGGTGGAAATAGCCCAGCATGTGCATCGCGGCCTCCATGCCGGCGGGCGGCACGTCGGTCATGCCCTCTTCGCGATGCACGACGACGTCGGCCCATGCGCGCAGCTGGTCGCGGTCGGTCTCCGGCACACCGAGCATCTCGCTGATCACGTCCATCGGGAACTTCCCGGCGAAGTCCTTGATGAAGTCGCAGCGCCCGGTCGCGACGAAGGCGTCGATGTGGGCGCTCGCGATCTCGCGGATGCGTGGCTCGAGCTCGGCGATCCGCCGCGGCGTGAAGCCGCGCGACACGAGGGCCCGCATGCGAGTGTGGCGCGGCGGGTCCATCGCGAGGAAGGACATCATCTGGTGGGCGCGCGGGTGCGACGACGCCGGATCGAGCGACACGCCGTTCCGGTTCGAATAGCGCGCGGTGTCGCGGAAGCCGGCGAGCACGTCCGCATGCCGCGACAGCGCCCAGAACCCGAGCCGCTCGTTCCGGTAGGCCGGGGCGAGCGCGCGCAGCTCTGCGTACGTCGGATACGGATCTTCGTGCATCTCGTAGGCGTAGGGATCGTACTCGGGCATGGCTCCTCGTGGCTGCGCCGAGGCGCTTACCACCATTTACATATTGCATACAAGGCAAAATGAAACTAAGGTCCGCCGCCATGACGGTACGGGCGGGCTTCGTGGGACTCGGGGCGATCGGACGCCCGATGGCGCGGCGTCTCCGCGCCGGCGAATTGCCGACCACCGTGTACGATCTCGCGCCCGCCGCCGTCGACGAGCTCGTCGCATGCGGCGCCTCGGCCGCTGCTTCTCCTCGGCTCGTGGCCGCCGCCTCCGACGTCGTCGGCGTGTGCGTCCGCGACGACGCGGAGGTGCACGCAGTCGTGCGCGGCGACCAGGGACTCCTCGCGGGAGCCGCACCCGGCACCGTCATCGCGATCCACAGCACGGTCCTCCCGCGCACTGTCCGCGAGCTCGGCGCCGAAGCCGCCGCCCGCGGCGTCGGCGTCGTCGACGCGTGCATCACCGGCGGACCGATGGGCGCCGAGCAAGGCCGCCTGACCTACATGGTCGGTGGCGACCCCGCCGACCTCGAGAAATGCCGTCCCGTCTTCGCGACCGCCGCCCGCTCGATCGTCCACACTGGCGCGCTCGGGACCGGCACCGCGACGAAGCTCTGCAACAATCTCATGACGTATCTCGGCTTTCTCGCCGCCTTCGAGGCGACCACGCTCGCCGGGGCCGCCGGACTCTCGACGGCGGCCTTCGAGGAGGTCACCCGCAGCAACGGCAACCTGACCGAGCAGATGCAGGCCTTTCTCATGCTCCACCGTCTCCCCGCCGACCAGCGCCGCGACGCGGGCTTCCAACAGATGCTGCGGAGCTACACGACCCTCGCCGAGAAGGACCTCGCCGTCACGCTCGCCTTCGCCCGCGAGCACGGCGTGGCCCTCCCCGGTACGGGCCTCTGCCAGCAGCTGATGGCCCGCGTCTACGGCCTCGACGACCCCAACCGGCGCTGACCGCACGGAGGAATCCCATGTCCGACACCGACCGCCGCACGCAGGGCCTCGCGAAGTTCGGCGAGGTGATGACGTTCACCCCGCCCGACATGCCCGGCGACGTCTTCCTCGACGCGACGATAGAGCACCTGTTCGCCAACGTCTGGTCGCGTCCCGGTCTCAGCGTGAAGGAGCGACGCCTCGTCACCCTCACGGTCCTGATGGGCATGGGAAACGAGATGCCGCTCCGGCTCCATTTCAACGCGGCGATGACGAGCGGCGATCTCACCGACACCGAGATCGACGAGCTGATACTCCACGTCGCCCACTACGGTGGCTGGCCGCAGGCGGCGATCGCCTCGCAGGTCGTGCGGCAGCTCCGGGCGGAGCGGACCTAGCCCGAGGCGCGATGACCATGCGAGCTGCCCGCACCCGCCGTCTGGCGCTCGCGGCCCCGCCGCGCGTCCGCCGCTCCCACGCCGAGCGGAGTGCCACGACGCGCGCCAAGATCCTCGCCGCGGTCGTCGACGTCATCGCGCGCGACGGCTTTCAGGGGCTCACGGCGATGCAAGTCGCGCAGCGCTCGGGGATGACCTGGGGCGCGGTGCAGCACCATTTCGGCGGGAAGGATCAGCTGCTGCTGGCCGTTCTCGAGGATTCCTTCGAACGCTTCGCGGAGCGTCTCGAGCATGCGCCGATTGCCGGCACGACCCTCGCCGAGCGCGCCGCGATCTTCGTCGACGGTGCCTGGGAGCACTTCCGCAGCCGGCACTACCGCGCGACGTTCGAGATCCTCTTGAGCTATCTCGGGCGCGCCGAGCAGCAGGACGTCGGCAACTGGCGCGTCGAGATGTCGCGCGCGTGGGACCGGGTCTGGTCGCGGATCTTCGCGGACGTGAAGGTGCCGCGAAAGCGCAGCCTGATGCTCCAGCACTTCACCGTCTCGACGCTCTCCGGACTCGCCGCGACCCTCATGCTGCAAGGAGACGACGCCGATCTCCCGAAGGGCGAGCTCGACGTGTTGAAGGCGACCCTCGAGCGCGAGCTCGCGGGCGATTGAGCGTCAGCGGTCGCCGCTGCGCCGCATCACCCCACCGCCGCTGCCGTGGCCGGTGCGCGCGCCGCCCCCGCCGCTGCCACCGACACCGCCGGGTCCGGCCTCGTCGTCTTTGACGAACTCGAGCTCGCCCGCCTCGACGAGCTTCTTGAGCGCCGCGTGGTCGGCCGATTCATCCGCGATCTGGCCGCTTTTCCGCGGCCCGAGATGCAGCGTCTTGCCGCGTGGGAGTGGGACCCGGAGCGGCCGCGTGGTCGTGTTCTTGATCGTCTTCATGGCGCGACGTTGACATGCGCGGGCGTCGAGGGGAAGCACGTCCCGTGCGTCCGTGGCGTTCGCTTGCTCGGCGCGCCGCCCTTCACATAGGGAAAGCCCTGGGAGGATGGGTCATGGGTCATGGTCTGCGGTCGCTGCTCTGCGGCGCGGTGCTGGTGTTCGGCGGTCCCTCCATCGCGCACGCCACGTTCCATCTGATGAGCATCAGCGAGGTCGGGAGCGGCTTCGGGGACGCAGCCGACGTCCAGTTCGTCGAGCTGCGCCTCGACGGCGGCGGCCAGACCCAAACGGCGAACACCCGTCTCACGGCGTTCGCCGCCGACGGCACGGCGACGGTGCTGAAGCTCTCGGACCGCGCCGTCGCCAACGGCGCGAGCGGCGCGAACATCCTCTACGCGACCGCCGCATTCGCTGCGGCGACCGGCGTCACGCCCGACTTCGAGATCCCCGCCGGCGTCGTGGCACCGGCCGGCATGATCTGCTGGGGCGCGCCCGGCGTCGTCCCGCCCGATCCCGCCACCTGGGACTTCGAGAAGCCCGAGAGCTACGTCGACTGCGTCGCCTATGGCGGCTACACGGGTCCGACGCGCCCGGCGTCCGGCACCCCGACGGCGCTCCCGCCCGGCGACGGGACGCAGTCACTCGCCCGCACCAAGGGCAACGGTGCCGTCGGCAGCAACGACGTCGACTTCGCGCTCGCCACTCCGAACGTCTGCAACAATGCCGGCGACTGCACCGACCTCGCCGGCGGCGACGTCGTCTGCGGCGACGCCGACGGCAGCGGCAGCGTGACCGTGACCGACGGGGTGCAGACGCTCCGCGCTGCGGCCGGCCTGTCGAGCGCCTGTACGCCGGCACGCTGCGACGTCAACGCGAGCGGCGGGATCACCGTGACGGACGGCGTGCAGGTGCTGCGCGCCGCCGCCGGACTCTCCGGCACCTTGACCTGTCCGAGCGACTGAGCGCGACGACCGCGACTACCGGACCGTCACCGCGGCGTTCGAGATCACCATCGCGTCGCGCTCCTTCGCCTTCGCCTGGAGGAGGATCGTGTCGCCCTCCGTCCACCAGCTCGTGACGTAGGTCTCGCCCGGGAACGCCACGCCGGCGAAGCGCGCCTGATAGCGCGCGACCTTCGCGACGTCCCCGTCCAGCACCGTGTCGACGATCGCCTTCAGCGTGATCCCGTACGAGCAGAGGCCGTGGATGATCGGGCGGTCGAAGCCGCCCATGGCCGCGAAGTCCGGGTCGGCGTGGAGGGGGTTCTTGTCCCCGTTCAGACGATACAGGAGGGCTTGCTGCGGGAAGCTCGGCGACTCGATCACGCCATCCGGGGGGCGCTCTGGCGCGACGTTGCCGGTCTTGGGTCCGGGCGGCCCGCCGAAGCCGCCCTCGCCGCGGAGGAAGAGGGCCATGCGATTGGTGAAGAGCGGCGTACCGCTCGCGTCCTTCGCGTGGATCTCGAGGATCGCGACGGCCGCTTTACCCTTGTCGTAGACGTCGGCGATCTTCATCTGCCCCGTCACGCCCTCGGCCGTGGGCGGAAGCGGGTTGTGAACCTCGACGTCCTGCTCGCCGTGCAGCAACATGAAGGGGTTGAACTCGAGACCCGGCATGCTGAGGATGTCGCCCGCCGGCGAGAACTTCACGACGACCGCATACGACGGCAGCACCTTGAGATTCTTCTCGTACGTATATGCCAGCTCGTTCGGCGACGTCGCCGGTACGCCCGCGCCGATGCCCAGGTGATAGAGGATGACGTCGTCGTTGCCCCACGACGCCTTCCCGACGGGAAAGGTCGCGGCCATGGCTTTCTCGCGATCGATCGGCATAGGTCGCGGGTGAGTAGTACGAACTGACCGCGCGCCACAAGCGCTTTGCAAGGTGGGAGACGGTTTGTTACTTCGGCCGGCGATGTCCGCGCGCTCCGCCCTCCACACGCGCATCTGCGATCTTCTCGGCGTCCGCTATCCCATCGTCCAGACCGGCATGGGGTGGGTGTCGGGTGCGCAGCTCACGGCCGCGACGAGCGCCGCCGGCGGCTTTGGGATCCTCGCAGCCGCGACGATGACGCTCGACGAGCTCGACGCGGCGATCCGCGACGTCCGCGAACGCACCGACCGCCCCTTCGGCGTCAACATGCGCGCCGACCAGCAGGGCGTCGAGCAGACGGCCGACCTCGTGATCCGCCACAAGGTGACGCTCGCGAGCTTCGCGGGGCCGCCGAAGCGCGACCTGATCAAGCGGCTGCAGAACGGCGGCGTGCGCACCATGCCGACGATCGGCGCGCCCCGTCACGCGCAGAAAATGGCGGAGTGGGGCGTCGACGCCGTGATTGCGCAGGGCCACGAAGGCGGCGGCCACACGGGGCCGATCCCGACCTCGCTCCTGCTGCCCGGCGCCTGCCAGGCGACCGACATCCCCGTGCTCGGCGCCGGCGGCTTCAACAGCGGTCGCGGCCTCGTGGCGGCGCTCGCGTACGGCGCCGCGGGGATCGCGATGGGCACGCGCTTCCTCTTGACCAAAGAGAGCACCGTGCCCGACGCCATCAAGGCGCAGTACCTGATGGCCGGGCTCACCGACACCGTCGTGACCCACGCGATCGACGGCGCCCCGCAACGCGTGATCCGCACGCCCGTGATCGACCGGCTCGAGAGCGCGAGCCCACTGCTGCGGCTGCCGCGCGCGCTCGCGAACGCCCTCGGCTTCCGCCACCTCACGCAGACCTCGCTCGGCGACTTCCTGAAGGAGGGGCTCGCGATGCGGAAGAGCCGCGAGCTCACCTGGTCGCAGCTCGCGATGGCGGCGAACGCGCCGATGCTGACCCGCGCGAGCATGGTCGACGGCAAGCTCGAGGTCGGGATCCTCCCGACCGGGCAGGTCGTCGGCGCGATCGACCAACTGCCGACGGTCGCCGAGGTGCTCGAGGACATCATGACCGAGGCCGCCGCCACGCTCGCGCGTCTGTCGGGCACCGAGCCCGCCGCCGCCCCGCTCCGGAAGCCCGCCTGATGGACGTTCGCTTCTCGCCGGAGGACGAGGCGTTCCGCCTCGAGGTGCGCGACTGGCTCGAGACGAATCTCGTCGGGGAGTTCGCGGCCCTCCGCGGCCGCGGCGGCTCTGGCGATCTCGAGGGCGCGGTCGAGGTGCGGCGGGCGTGGGAGACGCGGCTCGCCGAGGGCGGCTGGACCTGCGTCGGGTGGCCGAAGCAATGGGGCGGCCGCGGGCTCGAGCTCAGCCAGGAGGTCATCTTCAACGAGGAGTACGCGCGTTCGCGCGCGCCGGGACGGCTCGGCCACATCGGCGAGACCCTGCTCGGCCCGACGCTCATTGCGTTCGGCAGCGAGGAGCAGAAAGGCCGCTTTCTCCCCCCGATCGTCCGCACCGAAGAGCTCTGGTGCCAGGGCTACTCCGAGCCCAATGCCGGCTCCGACCTCGCGAACGTCCAGTGTCGCGCCGAGCGTGTCGGCGACGCGTGGGTGCTGAACGGCCAGAAGGTCTGGACCTCGCTCGCCACGATCTCCGACTGGTGCTTCGTCCTCTGCCGAACCGATCCCGCCGCGCCGAAGCACCAGGGCATCTCGTATCTGCTGGTGCCGATGCGGCAGCCGGGGGTCGAGGTGCGGCCGATCCGGCAGATCACCGGCACGTCCGAGTTCTGCGAGGTCTTCTTCGACGGCGCCCGCACCGCAGCGGCCAACGTCGTCGGCGCGGTGAACGGGGGCTGGCAGGTCGCGATGGGCACGCTCGCGTTCGAGCGCGGCGCCTCGACCCTCGGCCAACAGATGATGTTCGCGATCGAGCTCGACGAGGTGATCGCCGCCGCCAAGGCCAACGGCGCCGCCAAAGACCCCGTCATCCGTCAACGCATCGCGGACGCGTGGATCGGCCTCCGCATCATGCGGTTCAACGCGCTCCGCACGCTGACCGCGATCGAGGGTGGCGCCAGCCTGAGCCGCGCAGCGCTCATCACCAAGCTCTACTGGGCCACGTGGCACCGTTCGCTCGGGAAGCTCGCCGTCGACGTGCTGGGCGCGCGTTCCGAGATCCGCACCGGCACGACCGGCGACTACGAGCTCGAGGAGCTGCAGCGCCTCTTCCTCTGGACCCGCGCCGACACCATCTACGCTGGCACCAACCAGATCCAGCGCAACATCATCGCGGAGCGCGCGCTCGGCATGCCGCGCGAGCCCAAGCCCGCCACCAAGAGCTGAACGAGCACCCATGACCAACACCGCACCCCCCTGCCCGCCCGCGCACGGCCTCCTCCAGGGCAAGTCCGTGCTGGTGACGGCCGCCGCCGGCACCGGCATCGGCTTCGCGACCGCCAAGCGCTGCGCCGAGGAAGGTGCCCTCGTGATCATCAGCGACCAGCACGAGCGCCGACTCGCCGAGGCTGACGACCAGCTCACGCCGATCATGGGTCGCCGTCCGACGACCGTCGTCTGCGACGTCACCGTCGAGGCGCAGATCCAGCACATGGTCGACGTCGCGATCGCGGAGACCGGCGCGCTCGACGTGCTCGTCAACAACGCGGGGCTCGGCGGAACGGCGAGCCTCGTCGACATGACCGACGAGCAGTGGCTGCGCGTCCTCGACGTGACGTTGAACTCCACGTTCCGATGCACCCGGGCGGCGTTCCGCCACATGCTGCCGCGCCGCGCCGGCGTGATCGTCAACAACGCGAGCGTGCTCGGCTGGCGCGCCCAGGCTGGCCAAGCGCACTACGCCGCGGCGAAAGCGGGCGTCATGGCCCTCACCCGCTGCGCAGCGATCGAAGGCGCCGAGGCGGGCGTCCGCGTGAACGCCGTCGCCCCGAGTCTCGCGCTCCATCCGTTCCTCCAGAAAAGCGCGCCGAAGGAGCTTCTCGACGAGCTCGAGACCCGCGAGGCCTTCGGGCGTGCCGCCGAGCCGTGGGAGGTCGCGAACGTGATCGTCTTCCTCGCCAGCGACTATTCCACCTACATGACCGGCGAGATCGTCTCCGTGAGCAGTCAGCATCCCTGAGCGGCAGCTCAGTCAGTTGGCGGGCCGGCACTCCACGCTGAGCTTGTCCTGATCCTTGCGGTCGTCATACGACTCGGCGCGCGTCTGGAGCTTCGTGCGTTGCGCCTTGTAGCGGCCGGGCTCGCCGCGGAGCGGCACCGTGAGCGCGATCTCGCCCGTGCAGTTGTCCTGATCGGACGGGCCAACGATCGTTCCGGGCGCGATCGCGAGTGCGTTCCGGATACTCGCCAGCCACGGGTGCTTCGCGGCTTGATTCGCGGAAGGCCGCGTGACGCTCCATGCGGAGAGGCGCGTCGGAACCTCACACGACGGCTGCGCGGTGTTGTTGCCGCAGACGCGCACGTGGAACGTGCAGCTCCCCGGCGTCCCAGCGTCGAAGTCGCAGCGTGGATCGTCGTCGATGCAGCTCTGCTTCGCGCTCACGTCGCCGTGCTTGTCGTAGGGCGGGACGGTGGTCGGGTTGTCGATCACCCAGGCGGTGAGACAGTCGGTGGCGGGGGTGCCACCGCCGGGAATGCGCTCGAGGCCGCACGCCGGCGTGCACCCGTCGAGCGTCGATGCGTTGCCATCGTCGCATTGCTCGCCGCAGGCCGTCGCGACGAGGCCATCACCGCACACCGTCGGAAGCTCGTCCTGACAATGGGCCGAGCACCCGTCGCAGGTGTCGAAGTTGCCGTCGTCGCACTGCTCACCCGCGTCCACAACGCCGTCGCCACAGTGCGCGGGCAGGCAGTCCGTGCGGCAGGCGTCCGCCGTCTGATCGTCGTTCGCGGCGCCGTCGTCGCAGCGTTCACACCCCCCCGCGACCACGCCATCGCCGCACATCGCGGTCCCCGGAGCGCACAGCGACACGACGTTGGCATGCGCGGTCTGTCCGGCAATCCACGTGTTCACGAACTCGCCGCTCGGCAGCACGGCCGTCTGTAGGCGGGAGCTCGGCGCTTGGGAGGCGAGCGTGATGCTCGGCCCGAACGGTGTGCCGTCGGACCGAAACGCGCGCGCCCGAACACCCGTGGTCGACGGCGCCTGATCGCCCCACGCGACGTAGAGATCGCCGCCGAAATCGAACGCAACCGTCGGCGCGATCCCGATCACGAACCCGTCGATCGCAAGCGCCGTGTCGACGACGATCTCGGGTCCGAGCGCCGCGCCGTCCGCGCCGAAGCGAAACACGCGGATCTCGTAGACGTCCGTGGTCGCGGTATCGCTCACGCCCGCAAGCGCCAGCGCGCCGCTCGTCGGATCGGTCGCGAGCCCCGTTACCGCGAAGTCGCTCACCGCGAGCGCCAGCGGAACGCCGATCGGTAGACCGCTCGCGTCGAAGAGCTGTGCCTGTGTGCCCGCATTGGTGCGCCAGACGATCACGCAGCCGCCGCTCGGGGTCGTCGCGGCGTCGAACTCGAGCGGGCGCTCGCCGAGGACGTAGCGCTGCGGCCCGATCTGTGCCCGCAGCACCATCTCTTCCGACGGGGGGATTTCGGCCCAGACGATCACCGGCCCCGACGCGACGGACGCGAGCTTCGTCGAGCCGATGCCCATCCCGTTGCTGAGACGAAAGGGCGCACCGGACGGGATGCCGCGCGGGTCGAGAAAGCGCGCCCACACCTCGAACACGTCGCGCCATGCGGCAGTGAATCCTCCCGTCGGGTCGGCCGCGATCGCCGGGTCGATCGCGGCCGAGCCTCCATGGACGATGATCGGAGCGTCCGGCGACCCCACGAAGGGCGTCCGCCGCACGGCGAGCTTCGCGCCGAAGCCGTCGCCCGCGAAGAAGATGCCAGCGTACGTCGCGGTGACGTCGATCCGAACCGACGGCTGCGCCACCGTGAACGTCGGCTGGACGACGACCTGCGCGAACGCCGAGCCCGCGCCTACGATCGCGAGCGCGAGGGCGCTAAGGGCGCGCTTCCCAAATCTCGCCACCGAATATGTCGCCGCGGCGGTCGGTGTGCCCACCCAGCGGTTCGTCGTGCGCATGTCAGTTCGCCAGCACGCACTGGAGTGCGTGCTTGTCCGTGTCGAGTTGTCGGGCATTGCGGGCCTTACAACCGCGACGACCAGATGCCCGAGAGTCCTCCACGTGGGGTGCATGCTGCCTCCGGCGGCAGACCGCGAGAATCGGCGATCTCGGGCGAAATAGCATGGAGGCCATGCCCTGCGTCCAGTGATTTCTTGGGCTTGACGCGAACGTAGAGAAGGCTCTAAGATTAAAGCCGTCTCCAGGAATTTAGATGCACGCCGCCATCGTCCAGGTTCCCGCCGAAGGTCGCCGCGAGCGCAAAAAGCGCGAGCTGCGTTCCCGCATTTACCAGAAAGCGCAGGAGCTCTTCCTCGAGCAGGGCTTCGACGCGACCACCGTCGAGCAGATCGCGGCTGCGGCCGACATCGCCCCGGCGACGTTCTTCAACCACTTCCAGAGCAAGAACGCGCTGCTCGGCGAGATGACGAGCGAGGTCTTCGCGCATCTCCAGGCGCTCATCGAGCAATATCTGCTCCGACCGGGCACCGCGCAGGAGCGTATCCTCGGGTTCGCCGACCGTGCGGCACGCGACGCCTTCGCGGCGCGCGGGGTGGCACGCGACGTCGTCTCCGAGCTCATGCGGACGCGCGCGCGTCCGGGCGAAACTCCGCCCTACCTCGAGCGCATCTTCGCGCCGATCGCGAAAACGCTCCGCGAGGGCCAACGGAGCGGCGACGTCCGCACCGACCTCGACGCCGTCTTTCTCGCCGAGATGGTCCTCGGCGCTCTGAACGCCCCGTTCATCAATTGGATGAACGATCCCGACTACCCCCTCGAACCACGGCTCCGACAAGCGGCGGCATTCATCGGCGAGGCCATTCGTCCGACGACCTCGCGACCGCGACGAGCCACCCGGTGACTGCCATGCACGACAACATCGACATCCTCGACGCTCACACCTGGGGGCCCGGCGCGCACGAGCGCTTTCGCTGGCTCCGCGAGAACGACCCCGTCCATTGGGACGCGAAGAACGCCATCTGGGCGGTGGCGAAGCATGCCGACGTCGTCTACGCGTCCAAGCACAACGAGATCTTCTGCTCCGGCGAGGGCACACGGCCGAACATGCCGACCAAGCTCTCGATCGTCGACATGGACGAGCCGCGGCACGGGCAGCTCCGGAACCTCATCAACCGCGGCTTCAAGCCGCGCCGCGTCGCCGACATCGAGGCGCGCTTCCGGCAGTTCACGGTCGAGACGCTCGACAAGATCGCGGCCCAGGGCCATTGCGATTTCGTGAAGGACATCGCCGTCCCGATGCCCATCGAGGTGATCGCCGACCTCATCGGCATCCCCAAGACGGACCGCGACAAGCTGCATCACTGGTCGGACACGATGATCGCGAGCGACGGCAACTACGACGACGTCGAGCAGATGACGAAGGCCGCGAACGCGTTCGCCGAGTACGTCGCCTACATCGAGGACACGATCGAGGCGCGTCGGACGGACCCGCAAGAAGACCTCGTGAGCGTGCTCGTCACCGCCCGCGACTCGGGGGTTCTCGGCGCAACCAACCTCGTGAACGCCGCCAAGATGCCCTCCGACCACGCGACCGAGATGGCGAAGGATGAGCTCACGATGTTCCTGGTGACGCTCCTGATCGCCGGCAACGAGACCACGCGGAACGCCCTCACGGGCGGCATGAGCCAGCTGATCGAGAACCCGGGCGAGCGCCGGAAGCTCCTCGAGAACCGCGCGCTCATCCCGAAGGCCGTCGAGGAGATCGTGCGCCACGTGTCGCCGGTCCTAAACTTCGCCCGGACCGCGACGCAGGACACCGAGCTCCGCGGCCGGAAGATCCAGCATGGCGAGAAGATCCTCCTGATGTACCCGTCCGCCAATCGCGACGCCGATGTCTTCGAGGATCCCGACGCCTTCAAGGTCGACCGCGACCCGAACCCGCACGTCGCCTTCGGCATCGGCAACCACTTCTGCCTCGGCGCGAACCTGGCGCGCATGGAGATCCGCGTGCTGCTCGAGGAGATCCTGCAGCGCATGCCGGACATGGAGTACAGCGACGGTCCGCCGAAGCTGCATCCGTCCTTGCTGGTCCGGTCGTTCACGCATATGCCGGTGCGATTCACGCCGGCGACCTGACACCCCCGAACGACGACGCCGCGGCGCGCACGTTCGCCGATCTGCCGCGCGGAAGCCTTCCGCGCTTCCCGTCGTGGTGGGCGGCGCTCGGCCCCGGCGTCGTATGGATGGCGCTCGCACAGGGGAGCGGCGAGCTGATCTGGTGGCCGTATCTCGTCGCCAAGTACGGGCTCACGTTCCTCTGGCTCCTCATTCCCGCCTGCCTCCTGCAGTACCCGCTGAACATCGAGGTCGGCCGCTACACGCTGCTCACGGGTGAGAGCATCTTCCGCGGCTTCTATCGCGTTCACCCCGCCCTCGGCGGCTTCCTGTGGCTTCTGATGACGATCTCATTTCTCTGGTTCGGCGCGTTCGCGTCGGCGGGCGGGACGGCGATGGCCGCGCTGACGCAGTTTCCGGGCGGTTTCACGGTCCGCGGCCGCACCCTCTTCTGGGCGTACGGCACGATCGCCGTGTTCATCGCGGCGATTGCGCTCTCGGGCGTCGTGTACCGCATGATCGAGCGCTGCATGAAGGTCGTCGCGTTCGTGACCGTGGTCGGGCTTCTTTGGGCGTGCACGCAACCCGAGGTGACCGCCGCGCTGCCCACCTTCCTCTCGGCGCTCACCGGACCACCGGCTTCGAGCGGGCGCGGCTGGGACGTCAACGATTCGACGAAGCTCCTGACTGCGATCACGTTCGCGGGGCTCGGCGGCTTCTGGATCCTCCTCTACTCGTACTGGCTTCGCGACAAGGGGAGCGGCATGGCCGCGCACGCGGGCCGCATCACCGGGTTCACGGGGCAGGCGGAGCCGACGGACGGCGGCGGCCGGCTGATCGACGACTCCGCCGCGAGCGCCGCCGAGTGGCCGCGCTGGCGGCGCTACCTCACGGTGGACGCGCTCGTCGGCATCCTCGGGAACCTCGCGACGACGTTCATGACGTGCCTGCTCGCGTATGCCCTGCTGTTCCCGCGCGGCCTCGTCCCCGAGGACTACGAGCTCGCGGTCGTGCAGAGCACGTTCTTCGAGGTGAGCTGGGGTCCGATCGGACGCGTGCTCTTCCTGATCGTCGCCGCCGCGTTCCTCACCGACACCTGGCTCGGGACCGCCGACGGCGTGAGCCGCATGCACGCCGACATCATCTATAGCCGCTTCCCGAAGGCCCGCCGCTGGAGCCTCAGCCGCTGGTACTACGTGATCCTCGCGATCCTCACGACGATCACTTGCTTCACCATGCTCCTCGACGCCCCCGGCCCATTGATCCTCCTCTCCGCCGTCATCGGCTTCGCCGGCACGGTGATCTTTCCCCCCGCGCTCTACATCCTGAACTACCGCCGCCTCGGCCCCGCCCTTCCGACGTGGGCACGTCCCCACTTCACCGAAGCCCTGCTTCTTCTCGTCAGCTTCATCGCCTACGCGATCCTCGCCGTGGCCTACATCTGGGCCAACATGTGAGAACGAGATTCAGTAGGGAGGGACGCGATCGAACGAACGAACGCGGAGGCGTAGCGGAACTACGCCTCCTCCTCTGCCGGTGTCACGGAACTACGATTTGGAGCTCGGGTTGGGTGAAGGCCGCGGGTCCGGGGAATCCAGCGACGATGTTCACCGCCTCCTTGTCGCCCTCGATGCAATAGATCCCGACGCTCCTCCCCTCCGGCGTCCGCGGCAGGCCCTCCCGCGTGATGCCGCCGTTCACGAAACACGCCCGGTTCTCGGAGATGCAGCTCTCGCCGGGGCTGCAGTACGAACAGGCGGCTTGCGTGCACTCCGCGGCGCTCGTGCACGGCCGGTACGTGGTGATGGAGCACCATCCCTGGCTCGGTCCGCTCGTGCAGACGCCTTCCTGGGTGGAATCCGGATCGCCCGGATCGGCGCGGCAGTCGCCGACGTGGCAGAAGCCGCCCGGGCATTCGCTGTGGGTGTGACACTCCGAGGCATCGTTGGGCCCGCCGACGCAGGCGTCGTCACAATCGTTCGGCTGCAGTTGACCGGCGCAGAAACATTGTGGGGCGCACGTGCCCCCGGGACATTCGGAGGCGCCGGTGCACGACCGCCCGCCGCTGGACCCGCCGACGCACGCATTACCGGAGAACCCCGGAGCCATGCACGGCTGGGTCGGCAGCATCGATACGCCGCCCGTGCTGCGCGCGGTGACGTAGAGATCGAGTCCGTCCTTCGAGGTGATCTCGCCCAACGGGTCGGGCGGACAATCGATGCTGGTGGTGCCGAAGGTCACGGTCGGGTTGCCGAACGGTGGGGCCGTACGGCAGCCCTTCCCCGCGTTCGACCCGTCGCTGCAGACGGGAGCGGTGATGCAGGGACCCTTCCCCGCTGCGCAATCGTCGTCCGACGCACAGCGCTCGCGGCTGACGGCGCAGAATCCGCCGCACACGGGACAGGGCTTGTTGGCCGAGCCCACCATGCGCGAATAGGTCCGTGATCGCTGCGGCGCCCGAACGACGGATTCCCCGCTCGTCAGATTCACGGTCCCGACCACGTCTTCGCTCCAAATCGTCATGTTGCACACGCTGACGCCGCCCGACGACACGGGGTTCGGCGGCGAGGACGGCGTCACCGTGCAGAAGTCCCCGAGCGCGTTGCATACCGGGTCGGCGCGATTGTTCGGATCGCACTTCTTCTGGATGTCCTGGAAGCAATGCGGGCCCGTCGCCGTGCGGCGCTTGCGACACGTCCCTTCCCCGAGCGCCGCACAGACGTCGTTGCCCGTGAGCCCCGAGGGGGCGGCCAGGTACACGCTGCACGGCGAATGCGGTGGTAGCGAGCAGCTCGGGCCGACGTTGCAGAGTCCCGAGGCGTCGCAGTCGTAGAGATCGGTGACGTAGCCCGCGCCCTCGGCGACGCCGGTGTCCGCGCTGGCGCCGGTCCATCCGTTGTCGGTGTCGGAGTCGCCGTGCTCGACGACGCGGATGCGCGGGATCGTGGTGCAGAGGCACGCGAAATAGCCATCGGGCTCGAGGGTCGTCCCGCAGGCGCCCGGACATGCCGCGTCGTCGTCGCCGTCGCACTCCTCCGCGAGGTTGTCGACGATTCCGTCGCCGCAGAGCCCGCCGCGGACCGCGAACTGGAAATCGATCAGATCGGGCGGGACGTCGATCGCCGGCCCATCGATGAGCGCGCTCTGGGTGTTCACGAGACATTGACCAGCCGCCACTGCGGTCGTCGCATCGGGCGTGCAGACGTCGAGGGCCGCGACGTCGCCGTCACTGCATCGCCCCTGGATGCCCTCCGTGAGCTTGAGCTCGCACTTGGCGATCGTGGCCGCGGTCTTCTCGTCGGCGATTGCGCAGAGGTCGGCGGGAACCATCGGCAACTTGCCGCGCATGACCGCGACGCGGCACTTCTGAACCGACTTGAGGACGCACCCGACGAGGCCTGCGCTCTGCTTGGCCACTTCCATCTGGCACGCGAGCTGCGTCTTCGTGACCGGACCTGTGACGCTCTCGTCGAACTGCAGCGTGAGCAGCTTGGCGACGATCGCGTCGTGACTCGTCCGCAGGCACGTGGCGAGGTCGTTCGCGGTGAACCCGTCCCCGGCGTTGTCGTCGGTGCACGCCGCCGGGAAGCCGATCCCGCCAAGCCCCTCCGACGCGAGCGTGCATTTCGTCTGGAGCGTCTTCCGCAGCGTCTCGTCGATCCTGGCGAGCGCCGCCGCGTCCGGCGCGCTGCAGCTGCCCGGGTTCGCGAGGTTCGCGTTCCGACATCGCTGATGCAGCTTCAGCTTGCTGCGCACGAAGCCGAACCCGGCTTTTGCGATGGTCGCCGCGCATTTCGATTGCGAGGCGGTGAAGGCGGCCTCGACGGGGATCGGGACCGTCGTCGCGAGGATGCACACCAGCGCGAGCGCAGGGCGGACCTTGCCGACGGTCATCGCAACAACTCCTTTCGAGGGGGTACGATTACGGTCTGACGACGCATGGGGACGCTTCGAACTCGTGCGTCCGCCACGCCCCACGGCACTCCTCTACCCATCACGGCACTCCTCCCGACCCCACGGTCAGTCTTCCCATCATCCGCGCCGGTGAGGCAAGCACTTCCTGCATGTGGGACGCTCGCCATGGCGAACGCCAATGCCCGCCGCTCGCTCAGCCGACCTCTTCGATGGCGCCGCTCGCCACGGCGCGTGCGATCTCGTCGGCGCTCAGGCCGAGGATCTCGCCGAACACGTAGGCGTGGTCCTGGCCGGTCGCCTGTCCGGCGACCCCCGTGCGCTGGGGGGTTTCCGTGAGCCCAAGTGGCACGCCGGTCGCCACCACTGCGCCGCGGCTCAGATGACGGACGCTCTCGAAGAAGCCGCGGGCGCGGAGCTGCGGATCGGCCGCCAGATCGCGCACGTCCTGCACGATGCCCGCTCCCACCCCCGCGCCCTGCAACACGTGCATGACGGTGGCGGGATCGCGCACCGCCGTCCACGACTCGACGAGCGCGTCCAATGCCGCGACGTTCGCAAACCGCCCTTCGGCGCGCGCGAACCGTGGATCGTCGCGCCAGTCGGGGCGGTTGGCCGCGGCGCAGAAGCGAGACCACGCGGCATCGTCGGCGATCGCAATCGCGCACCAGCGGTCTTCGCCGAGGCAGCGGTAGCAGCCGTGCGGGGCACCCGCAGGCGAGCGGTTGCCGATGCGCGGAGGAACGCGTCCGCTCGCGCGGGCCTCGAGGAGCACGTCGCCGAACGCGGCGATCGTCGCCTCGAGCTGGGCCACGTTCACGTACTGTCCCATTGTGGTGCGGTCGCGGTACGCGAGGGCGGCCAGCACCGCAACGAGCCCATGGAGCGCGCTCAGCACGTCGGGGTACGCGTACTGGGTGATGGTGCACGCCCGCTCCGGAAACCCGGACAGCGTCGCGAGCCCGGAGAGCGCCTCGATGTTCGGCCCCCACGTGACGTAGCCGCGATGCGGTCCGCGGTCGCCGTAGCCCGAGGTCCCGAGCATGACGAGATCGGGCTTCACCGCGCGGAGCGCCTCGTACCCGAGGCCGAGCTTGTCGACGACGCCCGCCGTGTTGTTCTCGACCACAACGTCCGAGCGGGCGACGAGGCGCCGGCAGATCGCGACCGCGTCGGGCTTCGTGAGATCCAGCGCGACGAACCGTTTTCCCGCGTTCCAGTCGGTGAACCACGGTGAGCCCTGCGGATCGGTCGCGGCGTCCGGCGTCCGCGGCGGAACGTAGAGCCGCACCACGTCGGGGTACCGGCGCGATTCGACGCGGATCACCTCGGCGCCACACGCCGCCATGAAGCGCCCGATCCACGGTCCCGCCATCGCGACCGTCAGCTCGACTACGCGCAGGCCCGCGAGCGCCCCGGCCCCGCGTCCGGAGGCAGCGTCGCCGAGCGGCGCCGGCACCCGCGCGCGGGTCGACGCGGATGGGCGCGCGGACAGAGCACCCGCGGCTTCGCCGACGCGCGGCGCGGCGCGATCGACGCGCCATGGAGTCGCCGCCAAGCGATACGGCGCACCCGCCATCGTGAGCGCGCGCCCGTCGCCCTCCGCGACGTCGACGAAGAATCCGCGCGCGGCGAGGTGCGCGTCCACGTGCACCGCGTCGGTCGTCCGGACCGGCGTGAACGCGAGATGGCGGCGCTGCCCCTCGTGGTACAGCTCGTCGACGGTGAAGCGGGCGGCGAGCTCGGCGACGTACGTGTCGACGAGGTCGCGATACGGGATCCGCCGCGACGACGGCCCTTCGAAGAGCGGGTCGGTGACGCCGTCCATGCCCGTGACCTCGCGAATCCATGCCGCCAGCACCTGCCAATGGCGCGGCCGGTTCACCATCAGATAGATGAGCCCGTCGCGACAGCGGTACGTCCCCGAGGGCACCGAGGCGAAGAGGCCCGTCCCGCTCCGGCGCGGCACGATGCCGTCGTCGCGCCACTTGCCGATGCCGCAGATGTGGGTCGCGGAGACCACCGCCTCGAGCAGCGACACGTCGACGCGCTGGCCGCGTCCGGTCGCCGCCGCGTGGCGGAGCGCGATCAGCGTTCCGGCCGCCGCGGCGAGCGACGCGGTCACGCACGCCTGTCGGCCCGCGAGCCGCACGGGCGGATCGTCGCCGTCGCCGGTGACGTGCAGCGCGCCGCCGAGCGCCGACGCGACGAGGTCGCCGCCGACCCACTCGCGATACGGACCCGTCTGACCGAACGGCGTGATCGACGTCAGCACGAGCCGCGGATGCTCCGCCCGGAGACGCTCGAAGCCGATGCCGAGCGCATCGAGCTCGCCGGGCCGGCGAGTCTCGATGACCGCGTCCGCCGTGTGCACCCACGCCACGAACGCGTCGCGATCTCCGCCGCGATCCAGGTCGAGCACGAGGCTCCGCTTGTTCGTGTTCATGTAGCAGAAGAAGAAGCTCGCGAGCCCGGGCGCGGCGTCCGCGCGGAGCGGCGGGAGCATGCGGGTCGCGTCGCCGCCCGGCGGCTCGACGCGGATCACTTCGGCGCCGAGGTCGGCCAGGAGCTTCCCGCAATAGGCGCCGGTCTCGTCGGCGAGCTCGACGATGCGGAGCCCGGCGAGCGCGCGCGTCGTCTCGTGCATCGGGCTCGCACCATGACGCGGCTTGTACGGGAAATCAAAACTTGGCATGGAATCGACGCTTGAGCGCAGAGCTTCGGAACGGTTCGTCGTCGGCCAACGGTACGGCCTGGGATCACTCGGTCGATCTGTTGATCGTCGGCTCGGGTGCCGGCGCCATGGCCACCGCCATCGTCGCGCACGATCGTGGCGGCAAGGCGCTCATCATCGAAAAGACCGCGCTCTACGGCGGATCGTCGGCGATGTCGGGCGGGTCGCTGTGGATTCCGAACAACCACCTGATGGCGGCGGCGGGCGTGAACGACACGCCCGACGACGCCCTCACGTACCTGAAGCACATTACCCGCGGCGCAGTGCCCGAGGAGAAGCTCGTCCGCTACGTAGAGACCGCGCCGACGATGCTGCGCTACTTCAGCGAGCGCGGCAGGCTCCGCATGCAGTCCATGCTGACGTACACCGACTACTACCCGGAAGCGCCGGGCGGGAAGCCGGGCGGACGCTCGGTCGAGCCCGAGCACTTCGACGCGCGCGAGCTCGGGGACGACTTCGATCGCCTGCGCGAGCCGGCGCTCCAGGAGCTCGTCATGGGTCGCATGTCGATGACGGCGACCGAGGCGCACCATTTGCTCGCGCGCCATCCGGGCTGGATCGGGCTCACGAGCAAGATCATGTCGCGCTACTGGCTCGACGTCGGCCAGCGCATGAAGAGCAAGCGCGACCGCTGTCTCTCGCTCGGGAACGCGCTCGTCGGGATGCTGCGCCGGTCGATGCTCGATCGCAATCTCCCGCTGTGGCTCGAGACCGCGGCGCGCGAGATCGTCGTCGAGGATGGCCGCGTCGTCGGCTTGGTCGCCGAGCAGAACGGTCGGGCCATCCGGATTCGCGCGGAGAAGGGGCTCGTGCTCGCCGCCGGCGGATTCGAGAGCAACGACGCCATGCGAAAGCAGTACCTGCCGAACCCGACCGAAGCGTCGTGGACGACCGCCAATCCCGGCAATACCGGCGACGCAATTCAGATGGGCTTGGCACTCGGCGCCGGCATCGACCTCATGGACGACGCATGGTGGGGGCCGACGACGGTCGTCCCGGGCGAGACCCGCGCGCGCATGCTGGTCATCGAGAAGGGGCTTCCCGGCAGCATCTTCGTGAACAAGCGCGGCCAGCGGTTCCTGAACGAGGCGTCGCCCTACAACGACATCTGCAAGGCGATGTACGCGAACCACTCCGAAGAGTCCCCGTGCGTGCCGGCGTACATGATCTTCGACGCGACGTACCGGAAGAAGTACCCGTGCGGCCCGTTCTTCCCCGGATCGCAGCAACCCGACTGGGCGCTGCCCAAGCAGTTGAAGACGACGCGCTACCTGAAGAAGTCGGACACGCTCGAGGGCCTGGCCGCCGAGCTCGGCGTCGACGCCGCGGGTCTCATGGCTGCGGTCACGCGAATGAACGAGTTCGCACGGAACGGCAAAGACCTCGACTTCCACCGCGGCGAGAGCCTCTTCGACCGCTACTACGGCGACGAGAAGGTGCGGCCGAATCCGTGCCTCGCCGCGCTCGAGACGCCGCCGTACTACGGCCTCGTCGTGTACGCCGGCGACCTCGGCACGAAAGGCGGGCTCATGACCGACGCGAGCGCGCGCGTGCTCCGCGACGACGGCTCGGTGATCGCAGGCCTCTACGCGATCGGTAACTGCTCCGCGTCGGCGATGGGCCGGACGTATCCCGGGGCTGGCGGCACGATGGGTCCCGCCATGACGTTCGGCTATATTCTCGCCTGCGAGACGGTCGGCGGCTGAGCGCTCCGGTCATGCCGCTCAAGGTCGAGACCGGGCTCTTGAATCCGGACACCGCGCAGTACGCCGGAAAGGGCCAAGCGAAGCCGACGATCGCCGACGTCGCGGCCGCCGCGCGCACGACCGAGGCCCTCGGCTTCGATGGCGTCTGCACGCCGGAGGCCGGTCACGATCCGTTCCTGCCGCTCGCGATCGCCGCCGAGCACACGACGACGATCCAGCTCGGCACCAACGTCGCGATCGCGTTCCCGCGGAGCCCGATGGTGACGGCGCAGCTCGCCTGGGACCTGCAGCAACTGTCGGGCGGCCGCTTCAACCTCGGGCTCGGGACGCAGGTGAAGGGGCACAACGAGCTCCGCTACTCCACCCCGTGGACGGCGGGCCCCGGGCCGCGCCTCCGCGAGTACCTCCAGGTGCTGAAGCGAATCTTCGCCGGCTTCACGACCGGCAAGGTCGAGGCGTTCGAGGGCCAGCACTACAAGTTCAGCCTGCTGCCGCCGTTCTTCAGCCCCGGTCCGATCGACTACCCGGCGCCGCCGATCTACATCGCGGCCGTCAACACCTACATGGCGAAGCTCGGCGGCGAGCTCTGTGACGGCCTCCGCCTGCATCCGATCGGCACGTTCGCCTACACGAAGGCCGTGGTGCTGCCGGCGATCGCAGCCGGCGCAGCCAAGGCGGGGCGGACGCTCGCGGACGTCAATCTGATCGGCGCGCCATTCCTCGCAACCGGCGCCACCGAGGCCGACGTCGCACAAGCGATGCAGGCCCTGAAGCAACACATCGCGTTCTACGCGTCGACGCGCACCTACCACACGGTGCTCGCGCATCACGGGTGGGAGGACATCGGGACGCAGCTCCACCAGCTCTCGCGCGAAGGCAAGTGGCAGGAGCTCCCGAAGCTCATCACCGACGACATGCTCGCCGAATGGGCTGTGATCGCGACCCACGATCGCCTCGCCGCCGAAGTCCGGGCCCGCTGCGAGGGCATCTTCTCGACCGTGCTCCTCGACCTGCCGGGCAGCCTCGCCCGCGACGAGGATCGCGTCCGCAGCATCGTGAATAGCCTCCACAGCCTTCCGCACTGACAAGGAGCCCCCCATGGCCGAGCAGCACGTGCTCTTTTCCGTCGACGAAGGCGTCGGCGTCGTCACCCTGAACCGCCCCGAGCGCCTGAACGCCGTCAACTGGCCCATGGCCGCCGCGCTCGTGACCCTCTTCCGCGACCTCCGCTCCCGCGACGACGTCCGGACGATCGTACTGACCGGCGCCGGCAAGGGCTTCTGCGCCGGCGGCGACGCCGAGTGGCTCTCCGGCGGCACGGACCGCGGCATCCCCGGCCTCTCCGACAAGCCGCTCGAGCGCTATCAGAAGAAGACGCCCGCCGGTCCGTTCACCGAGTTCGTGCGCACCATGATCTACGAGGTCGACAAGCCGATCATCGCCGCGATCAGCGGTCCCGCCATGGGTGCGGGCCTCGCCTTCGCGCTCGCCTGCGACCGTCGCTTCGCCGACCCGACCGCGCGCATGTGCGCCGCCATGGTCCGGCTCGGCTTCAGCCCCGACTGCGGCGTCACGTGGCTCCTCCCGCGTGTGACCAATCTCGCGACCGCCCTCATGATGGTCGAGACCGGCGCGATTCTCGAGGCGAAGGACTGCCTCAAGTACAACCTGATCGACGAGCTGACCGAGGAAGGCCAGGCACTCCCGGCGGCGATGGCCTACGCCAAGAAGCTCGCGCAGGGACCGAGCGTCGCCGTCGACCTCGCCCGCCGCGCCGTCTACAAGGCGCTCACCGGCACCCTCGACGACATCCTCGACTACGAGGCGGTCGCGGGCACGATCACCGCCAACACCGCCGACGCCGCCGAGGGCACGAAGTCGTTCATCGAGAAGCGGAAACCGGTGTTCACGGGGCACTGACCCCGGTGCACGCGCCGCTGATCGCTGCACGCGCGGCGGCGATCAGCTCCGGCGCAGCGTCGACGCTGGTCGCAGCGCCGAAGGCGTAGAAGTCCGGACGCTGCAGCACGAGTGCAACGCCGGTCTCGCCCCTCCAGCGCGCGTACGTCCCATCGAGGTCGCGGAGCGCGGCGGGTCCGATCTCCGCCGTGACGCCGCCGATCGATGCGAGCCAGGCCCGCGCGTCGGCATCGAGCCGCGCGGCGGGATCGCCGCCGATCCCGAGGAGCACCCAGCCGGCGCCGACGACGTCGTCGAACCACCCTTCTCGTCCGTCGGCCGCCCGGACCTGTCCCTGCGGGCAGAGCACGCCCCCGTGCGGATCGCCCGCGCGCAGCACGCCCGGTCCGATCCCCGGCGCGGGCGGCGGTGTCGTCTGCTGTCCGCTCGCGACCGCGGCCGTCATCATCGCGTCGCGTCCGGCGGCCTCGTGCGGGTCGGCGATGCAGATGACCCTGCCGAGCGCCATCGAGAAGTCGATCACCGCACGGACGTGCGGAATGCGTTCGCTCGGATACGTGTCGAGGAGATCCGCCGGCGCGTGACCGGCGAGCACGAGGTCGAGCTTCCACGCGAGGTTCGTGGCGTCACGGAGCCCCGCGCACATGCCCTGCCCCGCGAACGGCGGCATCTGATGAGCCGCGTCGCCGGCGAGGAGCACGCGGCCCTTCCGCCACCCGTCGACCCAGCGCGCCTGGAATCGATAGACCGTGTGGCGCTCGAGACGGGCGTTCTCCGGCGTCACGTCCCAGGGCGCGAGCAAGCGCCAGGCGGTCTCCACGCGGTTCAGCTCGTCGAGAGGTTCCCCGGGGAGGCGCATGAACTCCCAGCGCCGCCGGCCGGGTCCGCCAGACACGAGCGTCGTCGGCCGGAGCGGATCGCACACCTGGACGTTCAGGGGCCGCCATGGTCTCGGCGCATGCGGCACGACGTCGACGATCAGCCAGTCGAAGAAGAAGCCGAGGTCGGTGACGGTCGCACCGAGCGCGGTCCGGACGAAGCTGTTCGCGCCGTCGCAGCCGACGACGAAGCGAGCCACGACCTCGCGCCCCCGACCGGCGCCGTCCGCGATCGAGAGCGTCACGCCGTCCGCACCGTCCACGAGTGCGACGATCTCGGCGCCGCGCTCGACGCACACCGTCGTGAGGCTCCGCGCCCGCGCGTCGAGCACGCGCTCGAGGTCGGGCTGCGCGAACATGTTGGCGTCGGGCCAGCCGGAGAGCCCCGCCTCCTTACTCTCGAAGCGCAGGAGCGTCGCCCCCGCGGCGTTTCGCCACTCGTACACGTCGGCCGACTCCGTCCGCGCGCGGACCTCACCGCCGACGCCGCACATCTGGAGGATCCGTCCGACCTCGTGGTCGAAGTGCACGGCGCGCGGCTGCGGGTACGCCGCGGATTG
>JANNPN010000054.1:0-8786 GCA_031400185.1 Polyangiaceae bacterium | reverse complement strand
AAACTAGTCCACGCTTGCCAGTTCCCGAATTCGCATTTCTCGACGGCAGCGTCAACAACAGAGCTAATGACAGCTTGATGCGCAAGTCGTACATGATCGATGGTCTCGCTCAGAGTCTCTGTTACCCAAAGCTCATGCTTCGACTTCGCGAAATGTAGTCGCTCAATGGGCCAATCGAGTTCGTTTTTATCAATTTCTGTGTGATGGTTGGGGCAAAGAAGAATTAGATTGTGATATGAGGCTCGCTCCTCAGAGGTGAGTGAGCTCTTGCCGCGAGGAGAGTCACTTTTTTCTCCAACGATATGAGCTTGTTCGCCAAGCGTAAAGACTGCAGTGGCGGCAGATGTATCTTGCGTTAGCACAATCCGACAGAAGGCGCAGCGATTTCCAGCTCTACCCCAGAGAATCTTGATATCTTTGCTCTTGATGGTCACGCGATTCTCCTAAGCCATGCAATGAATGTTCGGATTAAATTTTGTATTGGGGCGCTTTCTTTTGCAAAGGGAAGATGAAGCACCCGGCGGAGCGGCAACCAAGGTGCGCGGGTTTGCGCAGACATCACGCGGCAGCTCCCTTCATATCCTCATCAAACCACAGCCTCGTAATGTTATACCGAATCCCCACCCCCTCCCCATAATCACAATTCGACCGAATCTGCAACCGATAAGCCGCCCCCTTCCCACTCGTCCCACTCCACCGCAGCCTCAACTTGTCACACCGCCTCCCATACCAGGCGTTGTCACACCGAATCCGCTGCTTGTTGGTGAAGAAATCAAACAACCCCCGCCCCGGATTGAAGGTATTCATCGCAATGGCATGCATCAGCGCATACCTTCCACCCCCCGGGTGCCCGGCCCCCGCCATCACCTCAAAGGCCTGGCACCCCCGCAGCGTGTCCGTGATGTCATGCCACTCGCCATTGGCCTTCGGCGGATCCATCTTCTTCGCCGGTCGCCAGGTCCCGATGCGCCCTTGTGACCCCACCACCCCCGCCACGTCCAGCGCATGCTGGGGAACCGCAGTGTTCACCCCCACCCGCCGCTGCCCATCCAGCGCCAGCACAGGGTCCATGCCCCGCGTGGCCGCATTGCTCCCCGGCTGAAACTGAAGCTGGTCCCGCTCCCCGCCATAGCCGATGGACCACAGCACTTCCTTGGGCCGCTGGTCGCGGTAGAAGCTCACCAGCGCGTCGTGGGCGATCGGGGTGGAGACCTCCACGCCGTTCTCGGCCGTCTTGCGAAAGCCCTCGTCGCTCATGTTGAGCATCGAGTCGATCAGGTCGCCGAAATGGTCCTTGGTGGGCAGCATGCCCTCGTCAAAGAAGTTGCGCAGCGTCTCGCGGTTGCGGCTGGTCATGGCGCGCTCCCGTTTGCGGCGGCACCGCCCACGATGAACGTGCTGCCAATCGCCAGCCTGGAGATGCCCGTGGGCTCGGGCCGCGGGTTGCCGTCGTATTGCTCGGCCGTGGCAACCAGGTGCTGGCGCATCGGCAAAGCCAGGCTCCAGGCCCACTTGGGGCGCAGCCGCGTGCCGGGCACGGTGTCGGCATCGATGGCCTTGGCGGTGGCCGCGCGCGCGGTGTCGCCCAGCGTGTACACGCCATGCTCGTCCGCCGCGATGTGCAGCAGCGACAAGCGCGTCACGAACTCCACGCCTTCGATCTCGCGCAGCCGGGTCTCGATGTCCTCGCTGCGCACCACCCAGTCAAAGCGGGCCTGGTAGCCGATGTCGTGCCAGGGCGAGAGGTATTCCACGATGGCCGTGTTCAACTGCCGCACCGTGCGGCCCACGGCCACGCCGCGCGCCAGCTTGACGGTGCAGCGCACCTGCACGCGTTCATACGCCGCATTGCGCACCTCGATGCGCGCAAACGGCGAGGCCAGGCCGCGCAGGAACTCGGTGATGCGCTGCAGGTCGATGGCGTTCATGCGCGGGCCTAGCGTGCTGTCTTGCGGCTCATTGCGGCGCACCGCGGGCACCACCACCACGCGCACCCGGCCGGGGGCGCCAGGGGTTCCTTCGCGGCCCAGCTCGGCGGCGGTGAAGCACTTCACCTTGTAGACGCCGGCAAAGCGCTCCAGCACCAGGCGCTCGTAGTCCCAGGGCGTGCTGGCGCGCTGCTTGTGGCGCAGCCGCTCGCCTATGCGGGTATGAGCCTGCGCCCGGTCTTCGCGGCGGCGCAGGCCCCAGGAGGGGCCCACCTGCCGCACGCTGGCCAGGCCAGGGATGGACTGCACCGGAGCCTTGATCGTGCCTGCCGGCAGCAAGCTGATGCCTGCCTCGGCGCAGAAGAAACACCCCGGCGGAGGAGCGGCCTCCTCGAGGTACTGCATGCGCCACGGGGCCCAGAGCCGCTCCATCGCATCCACCGCGGGCCCGCTGCCCGCCGCCGTCAGACTGTCTGGCTCGCCTCGCGCTCGTTCTCCGGCACCGGCTTGCCGTCGACGCGGAGCTTCAGCTCCTTCCCGACCTTGAAAAACGGGACGCGCTTCGCTGCGACCGGCACCACCGCGCCGGTCTTCGGGTTTCGACCTTCGCGGGCCTGGCGATGCTTCACGACGAAGCTTCCGAAGCCGCGGATCTCGATGCGCTCGCCGCGCGCGAGCGCCTCGGTCATGCTGTCGAATACGGCGTTGACGATGACCTCGGCGTCACGGCCGGAAAACCGGGGGTAGATCTTCACGACCTCGTCGATGAGGTCCCGCTTGGTCATCGAACCGCTTCCCGGTGCTGGATTCGTGGTCATGGTTCCTCCTCGGGTTCAACGCAGAAACGGGCCCTCGTACACGATCTGGAGACCGAACGGCCGGTAGGTGGAAAATGGTCCAACCGGCGCGAAGTTGAACAGCAACCGCCACCACCACGGCTCTTTGCTCGAGCGCGCGTGCGTGACGTGGGGCTCACCCTCGACCCCCGCCTTGGACGCGGCGAGCTGGATGGCGTCCTCGAAGCCACCAAGCTGGTCGACGAGGCCGGCGGTCTTCGCCTGCTCGCCGGAGAAAATGCGCCCGTCGGCGAGGGCGCGCACTTGGTCCTTGTCCATCCCGCGGCCGGCGGCGACGGCGGTGATGAACTGCGTGTGCACGCTGTCGATCATCTCCTGGAAGAGCCCGCGCTCGGCATCGGTCATCGGACGCACGATCGAGCCCATGTCCTTGTAGGCGCCAGCCTTGATGATCTCCGGCTGCACACCGAGCTTCTGGAGGAGGCCCTCGACGTTGCCGAGCTCCATGATGACGCCGATCGAGCCGGTGAGCGTGCCCGGATTCGCGACGATCGTGTCGCAGGCGCTGGCGATGTAGTAGCCGCCCGACGCCGCCACACCCCCCATGGACGCGATCACCGGCTTCGTCTCTCGGACCTCGCGAATCGCCTGATAGATCTCCTGCGACGGTGCCACCCCTCCGCCGGGCGACTCGATCCGGACGACGATCGCCTTCACGCTCGGGGTCTTGCCGAAGGTCCTGAGGGCGTCGACCGCGTCCTCGCTGTCGCTGATGACGCCCTTGACGTCGACGACGCCGATCTTGCCGCCGAGCGCGACGAGGTTGCCGAGCTTGCCGTTGGTCCCGACCGTGAGCGCGAACGCGGCGGCGAAGAATAGGACGACGACGATGGCGAGCACCATCAAGCCGCGTCCGATGGGATGCCCTTGGGCCATGTGACCGCCGCGTCGCCGGAGTTACTTCTCGAGGCTGCCCTTTGCCTTTGCCGGGCGGTCGCCCTCGTCACGATCGAGACGGAGCTCCTCGCTGAGAATGTCCTCGAACGAGAACTTGGAATTCTCCCGCTCGCGGCGAAGGTAGCTGTCGACTTCGTCGCGCTCCTCGCTGCGCTTGAGGGCCTTGATGCTGAGGCCGATGCGGCGCTCGCGCGGGTCGACGTTGGTGACCTCCGCCTCGACCGCATCGCCCACGTTGAAGAGCTGCGACGGCTTGTCGACGCGCTCGGTCGAGAGCTGGCTCACGTGGATCAGGCCCTCGAGGCCCTCCTCGAGCTCGACGAAGACCCCGAAGTCGGTGACGCTGGTCACGACGCCCTTCACGCGGCCCCCGACCGGATAGCGCGACGGCATCGCATTCCACGGATCTTCCTGAAGCTGCTTGATCCCGAGCGAGATGCGCTCGTTCTCGACGTCGATCGCGAGCACGACCGCCTCGACGTCGTCGCCCTTCTTGAAAAGATCGGAGGGGTGCTTGAGCTTCTTCGTCCAGTGCAGATCGGAGACGTGGACGAGGCCGTCGATACCCTCGTCGACGCCGACGAAGATTCCGAAGTCGGTGATGCTCTTCACCTTGCCCTGGATATGGCTCCCGATGGGATGGTTGATCTTCACCATCTCCCAGGGATTCGGCTCGGCCTGCTTCAAGCCGAGCGAAATGCGGCGGTTCGATGGATCGACGTCGAGCACGACCACGTCGACTTCGTCGCCGGGGTTGAGGACCTTGGACGGGTGGCTCACGCGCTTGGTCCACGACATCTCGGAAACGTGAATGAGGCCCTCGACGCCCTTTTCTAGCTCGACGAACGCGCCGTAGTCGGTGAGGCTCACGACCTTGCCGCGCACCTTCATGCCCGGATGGAAGCGCTCATGCACCGTGTGCCACGGGTCGGGCATGATCTGCTTCATGCCGAGCGACACGCGCTCGCGCTCGGGGTCGTACTTGAGGACGACGACGCGCACCTTGTCGGCGACGTTCAGCACTTCCGACGGATGACCGATCCGGCCCCACGACATGTCGGTGATGTGCAGTAGGCCGTCGATGCCGCCGAGGTCGACGAAGGCGCCGTAGTCGGTGATGTTCTTGACGGTGCCCTCGAGGATGACGCCTTCCTCGAGCACCTTCAGCGTCTCGCCCTTGAGCGACATCCGCTCGCGCTCCATGACGGCGCGGCGCGAGACGACGACGTTGCCGCGCGAGCGATTGAACTTGAGGATCGAGAAGCGCGTGCGCTGGCCGATGAAGCGATCGAGGTTGCGCGCGGGACGGAGGTCGGCGTGCGAGCCGGGAAGGAACGCGGCGACGCCGATGTCGACCTTCAAACCGCCCTTCACCTTGCCGACGATCGTCCCTTCGACCGCACCCTGCGCTTCGAAGGCCTGCTCGATGTCCTTCCACACGCGCAACTGCTCGGCCTTCTGCCGCGAGAGGACGATGCCGCCGTCCTCGGACTCGGACGCTTCGAAGTAGACGTCGATCTCGTCGCCTTCCTTCACGCCGATCGTGCCGTCACGTTCGCGGAATTCGTGGATGCCGATCTGTCCTTCGCTCTTGTAGCCGATGTCGACAGTGACGTGATCGCGCGCTACGAGGACGACGCGTCCCTTGACGATCTCCCCGGGTCTGACCGCCCGCATGCTTTGTTCGAATAGGTGGCCGAAATCGTTCTCGCCTCCGGCTCCACCAGCATGCGATTCGTGATTGTCCTCGGTCATCAACAGCTCACCCCCTGGGTTTTGTGATCGGCTTACGCGCGAGAGCCATCCTCCTTAGCGCCCCCCTCTTGGAAGTTCAAGGCCTTGCGCGCTCCAGCACCCGCTTGAGCAGGCGCTGCGCGGCCTCCTCCGCCGTGCAGCCGGTGGTGTCGACGATCTCCGCGTCCGGCGCCGGCTTGAGCGGTGACTGGGTCCGCTCCGAGTCCCGGAGATCGCGCGTCTCGATGTCCTTCTGAATGGTTGCAAGATCGCCGTCCGGTGCGCCAATTTCGGACGCCCGCCGCCGCGCACGCTCCGCCACGCTCGCCGTTACGAAAAACTTACACTCGGCCGTCGGAAAAACGACGGTTCCGATGTCCCGCCCGTCCATCACGATGCCGCCCTCGGCGCCGAGGCGACGCTGGCGGGTCACGAGGCGGGTCCGCACCTCCGGGACGGCCGCTACGCGCGATGCCCACTCGCCCGCGAGCGGCGTGCGGAGATCCTCGGTGACGTCCCGTCCCTCGAGCAGTAGGCGTTGCCCCCCGGGATCGGGTCGCAGCACGAAGTCGAGACCGTCGACGAGAGCGGCGAGGGCCACGGCGTCGGTCGGGTCGACGCCGCGCTCGCGCGCCGCCATGCCGACGACGCGGTACATGGCGCCGCTGTCGACGTACGTGTACCCGAGTGCCGTCGCGAGCCGGCGGGCGAGCGTGCTCTTCCCTGCCCCGGCCGGCCCGTCGATCGTGACCACGATACGGCGCGCCGGCGGGGTCATGCGCCGGACGCTTTCGCGAGCGTCGCGTAGAATCCCGGGAACGACACCTCGGCGCACTCCGGATCGTCGATCACCACCGGGGCCGTGCCGGCGAGGCCCGCGACCGCGGCGGCCATCGCGATCCGGTGGTCGCCGCGCGGGTCGACGCGGGCTCCGGCGAGCGTGGCGGGCCCCGTGACGACCAAGCCGTCGGGCAACTCCTCCACGGCGACGCCGAGGTCGCGCAGCATCTCGGCCATGACGGCGACGCGGTCGCTCTCCTTCACGCGCAGCTCGGCGGCGTCGCGGATCTCCGTCGTGCCTTCGGCGCACGCGGCCGCGATGCAGAGGATCGGGAACTCGTCGATGCTGCGCACCAGCAGGTCGCCGTCGATGCGGATGGCGCGCAGCGGCCGGTGGCGGACGACGAGCGATCCGACCGGCTCGGCGCCCCCGCTCTCGGGGACGACGTCGATTGCCGCGCCCATCGCGGTCAGCGCATCGAGGAGCCCGGTACGCGTCGGGTTCAGGCCGACCCCGGTGAGCGTGAGCTCGGAGCCGGGAACGAGCGTCGCCGCGACCAGCAGAAACGCCGCCGACGAAAAATCGCCGGGGAGGTCGAAGGCGGCGCCGTGCAAGCGCTGCGGACCGACGAGCTCGACCGCGCGGTCGTCGGACCGGAGGCTCGCGCCGAAGTCGACGAGCATGCGCTCGGTGTGGTCGCGCGAGCGCACCGGCTCTTCGACCCGCGTGAGACCGCTCGCCTGCAGGCCTGCGAGCACGATCGCCGACTTCACTTGTGCGCTTGCGACTGGGAGCGTGTGCCCTTCTCCGTGCAGCGCCCGTCCTTCGATGCGAAGGGGCGCGCAGCCCCCGCCCGGCTCGCTTACGATATGCGCCCCCATGCGCCCGAGCGGCTCGATCACGCGGCGCATCGGCCGGCGGAGCAACGAGCCGTCGCCGACGAGGCGGCTCGTGAACGCGCTGCCCGCGAGCACGCCGGTCAGGAGCCGCATGGTCGTGCCAGAATTCTCGCAATCGAGGTCCCCCGCGGCTGCGCGGAGACCTTCGAAGCCGCCGCCGGTGATTCGCAGCTCCTCCCCGCACTCGTCGATGGCCACCCCGAGCGCTCGGCAGACGGCGAGCGTGGCGCGATTGTCGCGGCCGCCCTGGAAGCCGCGGACGGTGGTCGTCCCGTGGGCGATCGCGCCGAAAAGCAGCGCGCGGTGCGCGATCGACTTGTCGCTCGGGACCGTGAGACGCCCGCGCAGGCCGCGGGTCGCGGGCGCGACCGTGCGGCTCGTCATGCGCGCCTCCGAGCGCCGTTCGTGTCGAGCCGGCGGCGCGCGGCGCGCGCACGGCCGAGCTCGTGCTCGATGCCGTCGCCGTCGCCGGCTTCGACGGCGGTCCGCAGCTCCTCGCAGGCGTTGCCGAAGCGGTCGAGGGCCGCCAGCACCTGCTCGCGGTTCGCGAGCAGGATGTCGCGCCACATGAGAGTCGGGCTCTCGGCGATCCGGGTCACGTCGCGAAAGCCGCTGCCCGCGTACCCGATCGCGCGCCCGTGCGGCTCGCCCGCGACGACGGCATTCACGAGCGCGGTCGCGACGAGCTGCGGCAGGTGGCTCACGAGCGCGTAGATGCGATCGTGGCGCTCCGGCGTGAGCTCCTCCACGCGCATCCCGGCCGCGGCCCAGAGCGCGCGGATGCGGCGGCGTGCGGTCACGGACGTCGTCGCGGTCGGGGTGAGGATGCAGCGGTGATCCTGCAGGAGGTCGGAAAGCGCGGCCCGCGCGCCCGCTTGCTCGCTTCCGGCGATGGGATGGCTGCCGCAAAAGCGGGTCGCATTCGCGCCGAGCGCGCGCCCGACCGCCGCGACCACGGGCCCTTTCACGCTGCCGACGTCGGTCATGATGGCGCTCGGTGGCAACGTCCGTGCGAGCGCCGCCGCGAGTGGCGCGATCGTGCCGACCGGGGTCGCGATCACGACGAGGTCGACGTCGCGGCTCGCGCGCGCGGGGTCACGCTCGCTCCGATCGATCGCGCCACGGCGGCGCGCGACGCGCAGATTCTCCGCCGATCGCCCGAGGCCGACGATCTCGCCGACGGCCCCGCGCTCGCGGAGTGCCAGACCGAGGGACGCGCCGATCAGGCCGACGCCGGCGATCAGCAGCCGGTCGGCAACCCGTCTCATGGCGCCGACGTGTCCAGGACCGCCGCGAGCGACTCGGCCAAGCGCTGGTTCTCGGCGGGGGTGCCAACCGTGACGCGCAGGTGGCGCGGGAACCCGTACACGTCCATCGGCCGCACGATCACTCCGCGCCGCAGGAGCGCGTCGTACACGCGGGCGCCGTCGCCGACGTCGATCAGGAGAAAGTTCGCCCAGCTCGGCACGTACGGCCGGCCGAGCGTCTCGCAGACCCCGCGGAGGTACGCGAGCCCGTCCCTGTTGTTGGCCCGTGTCCGCTGCACGTGGTCCTGGTCGTCGAGCGCGGCGAGCGCGGCGACCTGCGCGAGCGAGTTCACGTTGAAGGGCTGGCGGATCCGATTCAGGACCTCGATCACCTCGAGCGGACCGACGCCGTACCCGACGCGGAGGCCGGCGAGCCCGTAGAT
>JANNPN010000096.1:0-38123 GCA_031400185.1 Polyangiaceae bacterium | reverse complement strand
GACGTGCACATGGACCACGACTCACTGAAGCAGGCGGGGACTCTGTTGGGGACCGGCGGCATCGTCGTCATGGACGAGACTGCCTGCATGGTGCGCGCGGCGATCGTCATCGCGAGATTCTTTCGGCACGAAACCTGCGGCCAGTGCACACAGTGCCGTGAAGGCACCGCCTGGCTCTACAAGCTACTGCGTCGCGTCGAGAGCGGGCAGGGGAGCATGGCGGACCTCGAGACTATCGACCAGGTCGGCGGCTACATGGAAGGGCAGACCATCTGCGCGCTCTCCGATGCCGCCGCCTGGGCTGCCACCGGATTCCTCAGGCGGTTCCGGCCCGAGTTCGAAGCACACGTTCGCGACGGCCGCTGTCCGCTGCAGGAGAGCTTCGAGGCATGAGCGACGTGCCGGTCGTCCGCAATCAAGTGGTGCAGTGCTGGGGAACCCCGCAGGTCACCGTCGGCAGCGTGAACGAGCCACGCGAAATGGAAGAGAACGGCCACCGTTTCAACGAGAAATGGGTGTACCGGCTCTCGCCGATCAGTCCTGATCAGCCGAGCGAGCGCATCATCTACTGGCAGCGTTACGATTTCGTGGGTGCGTGTCTGGTCACCAAGGGAGGGACGGTGACCAAGGAAGACGTGGGGCGGATTCTCGCGAGCAAGCGCGATCGCCGGTACCATCCGCCGGCTCGGTAGACGGCGTCGGCCCGACCGAGCCTCGGCTCATGCCTTCTTGCGCCGACGGCCCTTCGAGCGGTGGTAGCGGTCGAGTCCTTCGTTCAACAGCGCGAGGATGACCTCGCGCTTCTTGGCCTTCAGGTCTTTGGCCAGCCGATCAATCCGGGTCGTGAGCTCCTTGGGCACGTAGAGCGCCAGCAGCTTCGTTTCCCCTTCCTTCTCGCGCCCGTAGAGATCCTGCAATCGCAAATTGGCGTTCATCCTGCCTCCTATGGCAAAGCGCTCGCCGTCCGCCACTCGACATCGAACGCCTTGCCTATCGCAGGAGTGTAGCGGCGGCATAGCAGGCAGACAAGGGTTTGGCCGTAGACGGGAGCATGCGTGATTGCACAAGCAATCTCCTGTGCACGGACGAGTCAGAAGCACGTACGAACGTGATAGGTACCTCGTATGTTGGCGCGTGTACTCGGGCCGTGCGCCACGCCCCGTCACAGGTGCGACGACTCGACGCGATTTCGCCGCTTCGGACTCGGGGGCTGTTGCGGAATCGGCACGCGGGCCCGCGATTTTACGGCGCGAAGGCCGGGGCAACGGGGGCATGAGGCTTGCTTGGAACCGTAGCATGCCCGCCACCGTTTCTTTCATCCTGCCGGTCTACAATGCCGCCGATACGTTCGAACGCGCGCTGGATCTCGTACTGCGCACCGATCTCGGCCATCCCGAGCTGCGCCGCGAGATCATCGTCGTCGACGACGCGTCGACGGACGGGACAGCCGACCTGGTGCGTCGCGCTGCCGCACGCGGAATCGCACGCGTGTGCTTTCATGCCGAGACGCTGGGGCAGGGCGCAACGCTCTCGACCGGGCTGACCCTCGTGACGGGGGACATCGTGGTCGTCGCGGACGCGACACTCGCCTACGACGCCTCGGAGTGCAGTCGGCTGCTCGGACCCATCCTCTCGGGGTTGGCGGACGTGGCCTACGGCTCACGGTACGTGGCGACTTCGCGGCAGGTGCCGAAGCTCTGGGACCGGCTGTCCAATCAGATCCTCACCGCGATCTCGAACGGCCTCACCAACGTGGCGCTCACCGACGTGACCACGACCTACGTGGCGTTTCGCGCGGACGTCATGCGCGGCGCCGTGCTGCGGGCCGACGGGTGCGGCGTCGCGAGCGAGCTCGCCGCCCTCTTTGCGACCCGGGAGTGCCGCATTTTCGAAGTGCCGGTCTCCTACAGTGCCCGCCGCGCCACGACGGTCGCCACTCGGTGGTTCGAGGGCCTGTCGCACCTGACGATGATGGCGCGCTGCCGGCTCCGCAGCTGGCAGCTCGAGCCCGTGGCTCCGCACCAGCCGTTCCAGGAGACCATGCCGGAAGCGCCGCGCCGCGTGCGTCTCACCCGGCTCATGCAGCCGAGCGACCTCATGATGCCCATGACGCCGACGGCGCACCGGCCGATTCTCAGCGCAAACTAACCGTCCACGGCTCGAGCCGCATGAGCTTCTCTCGCGAGTCGATCGATACGCGGAAACGCGTCAAGAAGTTCAAGCCGATGATGCCTATGAACGGCGGCTCGACAGCATCCATGACAACCGCGTCCACGTCCGCCAGACGCGCACCCTGAAGCTCGACGGCCGCGATCGCGACGACGCCTGCGTCGATGCGTCCGTTCGCCGTGGCGACCGGAATCGTCCGCCGGGACCGTGCCGCGAGACCGAGCTTCCGCGCCGTTCGCCGCGTGACGACGCAGTACGATGCTCCCGTGTCTACCAGCATCGGCCCGTGCACGACGCCATTCAGCGTAGCGTCGACGATGAGGTGCGTCCTGCCTCCGGTGAGTGGAATGTCATAGCGAACCGACCCGGAAGGGCGAGATTCCGGCAGGGGATCGCCAAGGACGGCGTCGGACGTGAGACGGTCGAGTCGCACCTCCTCGTCGTCGACCGATGGCTGCCGCCGCCCGCCGTCGAGGGCGAGCAGCGCCACGGCGATCACGACGGCGCCGCCGCAGAGTGGCAGTCGCATGGATCAGGCGCCGGCGGCGTGGCTCAGACGATGCTGCTCGAGAAGAATCTTGACCTTGCGGACCAGATCGGCCCCGCTGAATGGTTTGGTGATGTAGTAGTCGGCACCGAGCGCGAGACCCTTCTCGATGTCATCTTGGGTGGATTTCGCCGTCAGGAAGATCACCGGCACGCTGGCTGTGCGCTCCTGACTCTTCAGCACCTTGAAGACTTCGTAGCCGTCGACGTCGGGCATCATGATGTCCAGGATGACCAGGTCGAAGTCAGCATGGCCGAGAACCTGAATCGCTTCGCGACCGCCGAGGCATTTCGTCGGGCGCATGCCTTCGATGCGCAGACGCGTCTCCACGAGCTCGGCGATCATCGGATGATCCTCGACGATGAGTACCCGCGCCCCCGCATCCCCTGATCCCGTCTGTCGCTGCAATTCCATCAGTCCCTCGATATCTTCTAGCTCTGCCGCACGATCCCGAGAAGATTCGTTTTATGCTGCGCATCGCACGACAAGTGCCGTGCGCGATGTCGATCCTCTCGACGCGTTCGTCACGTGATGCCGTACTTGTCCAGCTTGCGGTACAGCGTGCGCCGACTGAGCCCGAGCAACCGCGCTGCCTCCATGCGCTTGCCGCCCGCCGCTTCGAGCGCCTTCCGGATCTGATCGCGCTCCGCCGCCTCGATACTGAGATCGAACTGTGGCGGTGCGGAGGGGTCGATTCCGAGCGGTGCGGTCGACGCCGCGAGGACCGGCGCGATCGTTGCCGTCGATCCGCCGATGAACGACGCCGGCAAGTGCTCCGGCTGGATGCTCGGTCCGCGCGCGACGATGAGCGCGCGCTCCATGACGTTCAGTAGTTGGCGGATGTTCCCCGGCCACGGATGCGAGCGGAACATGCCGAGGACCGGCTCCGAGAGCTCGACCACCTCGTCCTTACCGAGGCGATGCGCGAGCCGTTGGAGAAAGTGGCTGCACAGAAGATCGATGTCCTCGACCCGAGCCCGCAACGGCGGCAGCGTGATCGAGCCGACGTTCAGCCGATAGTAAAGATCCTCGCGGAACTCCCCCCGGTCGACCATCGTCGCCAGATCGCGGTTGGTAGCCGCAATGATACGGATGTCGACCCGCAACGGGTCCGGGGATCCGACGCGCTTGATCTCCCGGTTCTCGATCACCCGCAGCAGCTTGGCCTGGACGGCCATCGGGAGCTCGCCGATCTCGTCGAGGAAGATGCTGCCGGTGTGCGCGGCCTCGAAGAGGCCCTTGCGATCGCGGTCAGCGCCCGTGAACGCACCACGCACGTGCCCGAAAAGCTCGCTCTCGAGCAGCGTCGGCGCGAGCGTCGTGCAGTTGCACAAAATGAACGGTTTGTCCTTCAACGGGCTCAACTCGTGAAGAGCGCGGGCGACGAGCTCCTTGCCGGTCCCGCTTTCGCCGGTGATGAGGGCCGTAGTGGGGTAGCGCGCCAATCGCTCGATGAAGGAGAAGATCTCGAGCATCTCCTGGCTCCGCGCCACCATGCCTTGGAACTCGACGCGCCCCTGCAGCTGCTGCTGCAGGATCTTGTTCTCGCGCGCGAGCCGCCGGCGCTCGAACACGACGTCGAGGATGCGCTCGAGGCGGCGGAAGTCGATGGGCTTTTCGATGTAGTCGGTCGCGCCCGCCTGAATCGCTTCCACGGCGTCCTTGACCGAGGAGTACGCGGTCATGAGCACGAGCTGCACGTCTGGGTCATGCTCTTTGATGTGATGCAGCAGCTCGATCCCGCTCATCCCTGGCATCCGGACATCGGAGAGGATGAGGTCGACTGGCACCTGACTCATGAGGTCGAGCGCGGTTGCCGCGCGGTCGGCCGTCGTCACGGTGAAATCCCGCTCGGTCAGGAACAGTTGGAGAATCCGACGGATGTCGGGATCATCCTCCACCACCAAAACGCGGTACTGATCGCGCAGCGCCATCCATCCTCCGAGGCATTTGCGACAGCGGACGTCGCATGCCGCAGCGGGAAGTACGCAAGACGCATGCCAGGCGGTGAGACACGATGACACAGTCGGTCGAACGGTCTCGACCTCGACAGTATCGAGAGTTGTCCGCGACGCCGATCGAGCGCTCGCCGCGACGAGCGTCACTGCGATGACGAAGCACGACGTTCTCGACGGTGCGCAGGCTCATGGTTTTGGGCTTCGAGCATGATGCAAGGGGGCACGTTCCTTGCTGCTTCGCATCGCGCTCCCGCTGGGGTTCAAACGCCCGGGTCACGAACGAATGCCGACAACTCGAGAACCCGTTGCCGCACGCGCACACACATGGATCCTGCGCGGCCTCTGCGCCGCCGCCCTGGCGTGCCTCGTCGCCGCCACGGCCCTCGGCACCGTCACCACGGCGCTCGCGGGCATGACACTTGGCGCAGCACTTGGCGTCGCAGGCGCGGGGCGAAGTCGTCGGCGATCGCACGTCGACTCCGCCGCCTATCGGCTCGACATGACGCCGCTCGCTGCCGTTCTCAAGCACTGCGAGGATGCGATCGTCTTCACCGACCCGTCGCTCCGGGTGCAGTACGCGAACGACGCGTTCACGGCGCTGTGTGGCCGCGCGATGTACGCATCGGCTGGAACCACGATCGTCGACGCGCTCGCGCACCGGGTGTCCGACGGGGACGCGTTTGCCGCATGCGCCGCCGAGCTCGCGTCCCATGTGGAGCGCGAGGCCACGGGCGAGCTCACCCGTCTCACGACGCCCGCGCGGTCGTTCGAGTGGCGCAGCACACCGCTCCGCGACGAGCACGGCACGGTCGTCGGTCGTGGGTTCCTCTTTCACGATCGCAGTCAGGCCCGCGAACTCGCGGGCCTCAAGAGCGACTTTCTGAGCACGGTCACGCACGAGCTGCGAACGCCGCTCACGTCGGTCAAAGGCTCGCTGCAGCTCGTGCTCGGCAAGTCGACGGCCCTGTCGCCGATCGACTCCGAGCTTTTGCACATCAGCCTCAAGAACGCCGATCGCCTGATCCGTCTGATCAACGACTTGCTCGACATCTCGCGTCTCGAGCTTGGCAAGATCGAGCTCACGTTCGCGAAGGTCCCTACGGCCTCGCTCGTCGAAGAAGCCGTCGCGGGCCTCCGCGCCTACGCCTCCGGCCGTGAAATCACCCTCGAGTGTGCCGTCGACCGCGACCTGTCGGCCATCGACGGGGATCGCGATCGGCTGATCCAGGTGCTCACCAACCTGATCTCGAACGCCGTCAAGTTCTCGCCCACCGGAGGAAACGTCCTGGTCTCCGCGGAACGTCGCGATGAGGAGGTTCACATCGCCGTCCGTGATTGGGGCATCGGCATCCCTGCGGCCGACCAGGGCCGGTTGTTCCAGCGCTTTCAGCGCGTGAACCCAGGGCAATCCGCCGAGCCCGGCACCGGCCTCGGCCTGGCGATCTCGAAGGCCATCATCGAGCGCCACGGCGGCCGCATCGTCCTCGAGAGCGGCGAGCGCGAGGGCTCGACGTTCACCATCGTCGTACCGGCCGCCAAAGAGCCCATCGTGAGCCCGCGCGACCCGGACGACGCGAGCGACACCGCGACGATCCTGCTGGTCGACGACGACGAGCACCTCGCGGCGACGCTCCAGAGCGCGTGGAAGGGCCGCTATCACGTAACGCGCGTGTCCCGCGGGCTCGCGGCGCTCGATATCGCCCGTCAGCTTCAGCCCGACGTCGTCCTGCTCGACGTCGTCCTTCCGGATCTGAGCGGGTACGACGTCCTTCGCATCCTCCGAACGACGGCGGCCACCGCGGCGATCCCCGTGATCATGCTCACGGTGCAACCTGAACGCGCGCTCGCAGCAAACCTCGGAGCGTGCGACGTGATCGGGAAACCCTTCGACCTCGACCACGTCACCCGCGCGATCGATCAAGCCTTGCTGGAACGCTCGGCTGGCGCGCCAGCCGCGGCCGTCGGCGGCTAGTCTACTGCCGCCGCACGGCAACGGGGGCGCCGCGGGAGCACAGGGCGGCGCGCCGCGCGCCGCTCAGTCGCGCTTCGCGCCGACGGTCGTGCCGCGCTTCCGCGCGAGGCTTTGAATGGCGCGCCATGCGAGCTTGCTCGGGTTCGCATGGCCGTTCTCCCAGCGGTTCACGGTCGAGACGGTGACTGCGATGGCGTGCGCGAACTCTTCTTGCGTCATGCCCAGACGCGACCGCAGCTCGCGAATCGACTGTGAGCCCTGCGCACCACCCTCGGGAAGCACGTCCAGCGTCTCTTCGGTGTTCCGTTCCATTCTCGGTGCTACCTCCTGCGCATGACGCTTGAAATACGGCCGGGTGTTGTCCACGGCGTTCGCCATAGCGAGCAGCAACCGTCGTGCCACGGAAGATCCTTCGTCCTCTCGGCAATCTATGCCGCCTGGCGCTTCGTGAAGCGACGGTACGGTGCCGCATGGCGGCGCGCGCGTGACGGATGTGCCCCCTCCGTTGCCTTGCCACGGCTCCATTCGCTATGGGGAGACATGCGGCTTCGCACGGCAGCACACAGGAGGGGATCCATGATGCAGGCCCGAAAGTTCCGAGCTCTGACGGCAGCCGTCGTAATGCTCAGCGGCGCGATCGGCGTCGGCCCCAGCTTCGGAGCAGCGACGCCGGAAGAGACCGTCAAGGCGTATCTCGCGGCGATGAAGGACCATAAGTTCGGCGATGCCTACAAGCAGATCTCGAAGGGCATGGCCGCCAACAAGGACAGCGAGGCCTGGGCGAAAGAGCAGAAGTACATCTTCCAGACCGGCGAGGTGAAGATCTTCAAGTACGAGGTCTATGTGGGCAAGGTCGAAGGCGACATCGCGAAGGTCCCGAACATTCTCAGTTCGCAAGACAAGTTCCTGAATCAACTCGGGGCCGACGAGTACGAGCTCTACACGCTGATCAAAGAGAACGGCGAGTGGAGGATCGATCAGCAGGAGATCGTGGAGAAGTCCGAGCAATCGAAGTGGTTCACCAAGAAGGCGAGCTGATAACCCCCGTCCGGCTCGTCGTTTGACTCCAGAATTGAACTGAGGCACTAGACGCCGGCCGCGAGTAAGCGGCCGGTACGTCTGAAGTTTCTCCGAGGAGGATGTAATGCGAACGACTCGACGCGTCCTTGCGGCGCTCGGCATCATCGGAACCATTGCGATCTGTGGGTGTCACCACGAGGTCGACGTTCCGCCCCTCCCGGAGCAAAAGATTTCGCTGCTCGGCGACCGCTTCTTCGACGTGAAGGCGCTCTCGGCCGAGCACGTCATCGTCGCGGGTTATCGCGGCAAGATCCTCGAGACGACCGACGCCGGCCGCTCGTGGAACGTCATCCCGACGCCGACCGACCGCGCCCTCTACAACATTCGCTTCGCCGACGCGCAAAACGGCTGGATCTGCGGCCAGGCCGGCGTGATCCTCAACACGAAGGACGGCGGCAAGTCCTGGGTGGAGCAGAAGAGCAACACGGAGCAGTATCTCTTCGCAATCTACACGCTGAGCGCAACCCACGTGTACGCCGTCGGTGACAAGTCGACGTTGCTCGAGACCACCGACGGCGGTGTGACGTGGAAGGAACGGAAGGTCGCCCAAGACACGAAGGGCATCTCCGAAGACATCGCGCTCGCAGTGCAGGACCCGATCTTCTACGACGTCGAGTTCAGCGACGATCAACACGGTTGGATCGTCGGCGAGTTCGGCACGATCCACGCGACGAGTGACGGTGGTCAGACCTGGAGGCCGCAACAAGAGAGTCTGCTCGGCGAGGGCATCGTCGACATCCTCGACCTCCCGACCTTCTTCGGGGTGCATTTCGTGAACAACCAGGAGGGCATCGCGGCCGGGCTCGAGGGCAAGATCGCGCGCACCAAGGACGGCGGCGATACGTGGGCGTTCGAAACCGTCGACGAGAAGGTCGCGGTCGAGGACCCGCTGTACGCGCCGTTCCTCTTCCCCGACGGCAAGGCGTGGGTCGTCGGCGCCGGCGGCGAGGTGCTGACCCGCGACCCCGACCAGACGGCGTGGAAGCGTGCCAAGCTCGGCATGCGGCTCTTCACGTGGCTCCGTGGCGTCGACTTCTTCGATCACAACAACGGGTGGATCGTCGGCGGCTTCGGCACCATTCTGAAGACCAAGGACGGCGGCAAGACCTGGACGCCGAGCCTCGCGTAACGCGACAGCGCGACTACGCTGAGGAGACGGGCCGCCATCGACGGGTGGCGGTGCGATTGAACGGGCAGCTACCTGTGCCTACGATGCCGCCGGTGTGGCGGCTCGTGTGCGTGGGACTCGTGCTGGTAGGGCTCGCGAGCGGCTGCACGACGACCCTCGATCGCACGAAAGGCGCGGGCCCGCAGACCGCCGACTACTTTCCGCTGACCCCGAGCTCGCGGTGGGAGTATCTCGTCACGCGTCGCACCGACGGCGCGCCGCTGCGCTTCGTCGCGACGGTACGTCCGGACGAATTCAAAGGCCCCAACGGTCACGGCTGCCGGGTCGTCGACGAACGCTACGGCGACCGGCCGGCCGGCGAGCGGACTCCGATCGTCTATTGCGCCGAGGGCGGCTTCCTGCACCGCGTGATGTCGCTCGAGTATCGCGGAGAGACGCTGGAGGACAACGGCCTCCGCTCCAGCGAGCTCAAGTTCCTCCCGGTCGACCTCGGCGGCACCACCACCTGGGAAGGTCGCACCAACGCGTATCAGCTCTCCGACGGCTCGGGGTTCGAGGTACGCCAGCTCCATCAGGTCTTCGTGCAGCATGAAGCGGTTGCCGTACCGGCGGGACGGTTCGAGGGATGCGCCCGTGTCGAGACGACCGCGATCCACTCCGCGACCTCCCCGGACGGCACGTCGGTCGGACCCCGTATCGTTTACTACTACTCGGACTGGTATGCCGCCGGCGTGGGCTTGATCCGTACCGAGCAACGTAGTGCCACGACCGAAGTGCTCGCGACCATCGAGCTCGTGACCTACCAGGTCACCCCGGAAGCGCGCCGGCCGTGATCGAGGTTCGCGGTCTCATCAAGGACTTCGGCAGCACGCGCGCCGTCGCCGGCGTGAGCTTCTCCGTTCGTCCGGGCGAGATCATGGGACTCCTTGGCCCCAACGGCTCCGGGAAGACGACGATCATGCGCGTCCTCACCGGCTTCTTCCCGCCGACCGAAGGCCAGGTGACGATCGACGGCCTCGACGTCGAGGAGCATTCGCTCGCGGTCCGCGAGCGCATCGGCTACCTGCCCGAGAACGTCGTCCTGTATCCCGACCTGTCGGTGCGACGCTTTCTCACGTTTTGCGCCGAGGTGAAGGGGATCGCGAGCGCCGCGCGGCGTACGCGCATCGATGAGGTCATGGCCGCGTGCGGCCTCGTCGAGGTCGCCGATAAGCTGATCGGCAAGCTGTCCAAAGGGTATCGCCAGCGCGTCGGCATCGCCCAGGCCGTCATTCATCACCCGAAGGTGCTCGTGCTCGACGAGCCGACCGTCGGTCTCGACCCCCGGCAGATCGTCGACATCCGGAGCCTCATCAAGTCGCTCGGCGGGTCGACGACCATTTTGCTCAGCACGCACATCCTCCCCGAGGTGAGCATGACGTGCGAGCGGGTCATCATCATCGACTACGGACGGATCATCGCGGAGGACACGGCCGACGGACTCACCCGCAAGCTGCAGGGGTCGCACGAGACGCGCGCCCGCATTGCCGGCCCGCGCGACGCCGTGCTCCGAACGCTTCGCGCTCTCCGCGAGCTCGAGGATGTCCGAGAGGAGCCGGCGACCGACGGCGTGGTGACCGTCGTCGTACGCTCGGCCCACGGCGACGAGGCGCGACGAGCACTCGCCGCAGCGGTCGTCGGCGGCGGCTTCGACCTCCTCGAGGTGCGGCCCTTGCCGATGACCCTCGAGGACCTCTTCGTCCGCCTCGTCCGCAGCGAACGGGACGCTACGACGTGAGGACCTTGGCCCTCATCCGAAAGGAGCTGGCCTCGTACTTCGCCGGTCCGCTCGTCTACGTCGTCGTCGGAGCGTTCCTGCTTGCAACCGGCTACCGCTTCTACACGACCCTCAACAGCTACGTGACGTTCGGCTTCGGCATGAACATCCTCGAGAACTTCTGGCAAGACTTCTTCGTGAACCACATCGGATTCTATCTGCTCATCGTGGTGCCGTTGTTCACGATGCGGCTCATCGCCGAAGAACGCCGGCTCGGTACGATCGAGCTGCTGTACACCTATCCGCTCCGAGACGCGGAGATCATGATCGCGAAGTTCACGGCCTGCCTGCTGGTCTTTCTCGTGTTCCTCGCCGGCACGCTGCTGTACCCGGCGATCGTGTACAGCATCCAGCCGTTCGACCCGAGCCCGTTTGTCGCCCGCTATCTCGGCACGACGCTCTTCCTCGCGAGCTGCATCGCCTGCGGGCTCTTCGTGTCGTCGCTCACGGACAGTCAGGTCGTTGCGTCGTCCTGCACGTTCGTCCTGCTACTGCTCTTCTGGATCATCACTTGGAACGAGGCCGCGGTGAGCTCGACGTTCCTGACCGTCCTGAGCCAACTATCGACGTTCGACCACTTCTTCAGCTTCGCGCGCGGCGTGATCGACCTGAAAGACATTCTGTACTTCGTGCTCTTCATCGGGCTCTTTCTGTTCCTCACGTTGCGCTCGATGGAGTCGCGACATTGGCGAGGGCGGCGATGATTGCCGGCCGCGGCCGGATGCTGTCGCTGGTGGTCGGGACGCTCGGTCTGATCGGGTGCGGCACCCTAATCCTCGTGCTTGCCTACCGGCACAACCTCCGCCTCGATCTTTCACCACAGCGGAGCTACACGCTCTCGAGCCACGCGAGAAAAATCCTCGCTGAGCTCCCGCGCGACGTCCGCATGACCGTCTTCGTTCGAACTGAAGACCCGCGCACCCCGCAGCTGAAGGATTTGCTCTGGCGGATCACTCAAGCGACGAGCCGCATCACCTACGAGTTCGTCGACCTGAACCGCTCGCCCGCACTGGCTCGGCAATACGGCGTCGACCGCTACGGCGCCATCGTCGTCGAGAGCGGCAGTCGGCGCCGGGACGTGTCGAACGCGAACGAGGCGCTCCTCATGGGCGCCGTGCTCGCCGTGACGCGCGACCGCGAACGCATGGTCTACTTCGTGACCGGGCACGGCGAGCGCTCGCCGGACGACTCCGACCGTAAGAACGGGCTCTCGGCCGCGAAGCACACCCTCGAGGACGACCAGTTCGTGGTGCGCACCCTGCCGCTCATGCAAACGGAGTCCGTCCCAATCGACGCGACGGTCGTCGTCATGGCGGGTCCCCGCAAGGACTACCTGCCGGGCGAGCTGACGCAAGTGGAAGGCTATCTCAAGCGGGGCGGCAACCTGTTGCTGCTGCTCGACCCCGAAACGCCGCCGTCGATCGCAGCGTTCGCGACCGGGCTCGGCGTCACGGCGCCCGAGCAGGTCGTCGTCGACCCGGAGCGAAAGCTCGCGGGCGGCGAGGGCGTCACGGTCATGGTCGCGGATCTGCTCTCGTCCTTCCTGGTGAGCGGGACGCTGGAATCGCCGCCTGTCTTTTCGTACGCCCGTCCGCTGAGGCTGGTCGAGCCAACGTCGACCTCGGTGATCAGCTTCCTCAAAACCAGCGGCGGCAGCTACGCCGTCGCGCCCGCGGACGTGCGGTCGGAGGGCGCGGCACGATCTCCCGGATCGCAGGTGGTCGGCGCCGCCATCGTTCCCCTCGAACAGCACCATGGCCGCGTGATCGTGGTCGGCGACAGCGACTTCGCGACCAACGGCATCCTCGACTACCTCGGCAACAAGGATCTCCTCGTCAACAGCATCAATTGGCTCGCCCGCGACGAGTCCCTGCTGTCGGCCCGCGCGCAGTCGAAAGAGGTCGGACGAGAGCAGTTCTTCGTGACGGAGACGCAGGGCGCGTGGTCGTTCTGGCTCGCGACTGTACTCCAGCCCGCCGCGTTCTTCGCCGCCGGCATGCTCGTGTTCCTGCGGAGACGGCGCGCATGAGCTGGCGCCGGGTCGGAACGATCTACGTCGTCCTGGCGTTGCTCGCCGCCGTCGTGATCGTCGGGGGTCGCGAGGGCGGGTCTACCGGGACCCCTGAGCGGCAGGCCGTCGGCCCGTCGATGCTCGCCACCGACGCGGCCGCGGTGCAGGCCGTGACGTTCCGGAAAGGCGATCGCTCGGTGCGGGCGGTCCTGCAGGATCGGCGCTGGCGCACGATCGAGCCGGCCGGCGCCGAGGTGTCGTCCGATCTCATCGCAGCCACGATCGCGACGCTCACGGAGGGGCAGGCGGCGGAGAAGCTGGCGCAACAGCCGGAGCACGATCTCGCTGCGTACGGCCTCGACGCACCGTCGGCGACGGTCGACGTCGTGATCGGCGACGCGGCGACGAAGCCGGTCACCGTGGAGATCGGAGCGCGCAATCCCACGCAGACCGCGGTGTATGCCCGTCGGAGAGATCAGCCGGCCATCTTCCTGGTCGGCATGAATCTGAGCTACTACATCGACCTGATCTTCGACGCCGCGAGGTCTTGATCGATCAGCGCGGACCCGACCCGGACGAACGTGAAGGCGAAGAGCGCCCGACCGCGAGCCCGATACTTCCGCGCGAACGAGGTCGTGAGACCGGGGTGCGCGACGTCTGCGGCGAGCTCCCGAAACGCTCCCGACGCGAGGATTTCCCGGCGCGCGACCGCCGCGTACCCGTCGACGTCGGTCGCGACGAACAGATGTCCCGTCGGCGTCAGCGTGCGGGCAACGTCGGCGACGAACGACGTCGTGAAGATGCGTCGGCTCGCGTGGCCGCGCTTCGGCCAGGGGTCGGGGAAGTAGACGTGATACGCAGCGACCGACGCCGGGGGAAGAAGCACGCGCAGGAGGCATCGCGCGTCCGCCTGCAGCGTACGGACGTTCGGCGGATCCCGCCGTCCGACGCGCTCGGCGAGTCGGCACGCCTTCGACGGGGAGCGCTCGAGGCCGAGCAAGTTGGTGCCGGGGTGCGCCGCCGCACGCGTCAGAAGGAACATTCCGTCGCCGCTGCCGATCTCTATCTCGACCGGCGCGTCGTTGCCGAAGATCGCACACCAAAACTCCCGCGTATCGGTCACGGGGTCGATCACTTTTCCTCCGCGGCGCGCGGGTCAGCCGCGCGGCAGCCCGAGCGCGCGCTCGCCGATGATGTTGCGCTGCACTTCCGAGGTCCCGCCGCCGATCGTGAATGCGCGTGCGGCGAGCACGCGGCGGAGCCACTTGCTCGACTCGTCAGTGGCCCCCCGCGCACGCTCGAGGAGCCCTTCGGGGCCGAGCACGTCGAGTGCCAGGCGCATGATTCGCATGTTGAGCTCGGTGCCGAAGAGCTTCGCCACCGACGCCTCGGGACCGGGCTCGCCGCGTACGCGCTTGGTGACGTGGCGGTACTGCGTGTAGCGGAGCGCCTGTGCCTCGATCGCCAGCTGTGCCAAACGCTGGCGAATGGCACCATGCTCGATGGCGGGTCGGGCGCCGATCATGCGACGCGAGGCCAAGGCGACGAGCTCGCGGATCAGCCGATCGAACTGATACACGTTCCCGAGGCCGACGCGCTCGAAGGCGAGGGTGGTCATCGCGACCTGCCAGCCCTGATGCAGCTTGCCGACGAGGTTCGTCTTCGGGACGCGAACCTCGTCGAAAAAGACCTCGTTGAATTCGGCGTCGCCGGTGATCTGCACGAGCGGACGTACGGTGATGCCCGGGCTCCGCATGTCGACGAGGAGATACGAGATGCCGAGGTGCTTCCGCGCGTCGGGATCCGTGCGACAGAGCAGGATGCACCAGTCGGCGCGGTGCGCGAGGCTCGTCCAGACCTTCTGACCGGTCACGACGAGGTCGCTGCCGTCCTCGACGCCACGGGTTTGGAGCGCCGCGAGATCGCTGCCCGCGCCGGGTTCGGAATAACCCTGGCACCACATCTCCTCGGCCGCGAGCATGGTCGGGATGAAACGGCGCTTCTGCACCTCTGTACCCCACTGCATGAGTGTCGGCCCGACCATCATGATGGCGATCGGATTGATCGGCGGCGGCGCGGCGGCCGCGCCCATCTCCTCGGCGTACACCAGCTGCTCGAGCAACGACGCGCCGCGTCCGCCGTACTCGCGCGGCCAATGGAGGCCGACCCAACCGCCGGCGTGCATGGCCCGATGCCATGCCAGCATCTTCTCGAAGCGAGCATCCGGGTCGAGCTCCTCGCTCAGCTCCCCGGGCGCAAAGTAACGGGGAAGGTGCTCGTCCAGCCAACGCCGGAGCTCGAAGCGGAAACGGTCCTCGGCGTCGCTGTAGCGAAAATCCACGAGCCCGGCGGTGCTACTCGGCCTTGACGCGCGACACGTAGCTTCCGCTCTCCGTGTCCACCTTGATCACGTCGTCGACGTTCACGAAGTTCGGCACCGGCACGACGAGACCGGTCTCGGTCGTGGCAGGCTTCAGCACGTTGGTCACGGTCGCCGTCTTGAGACCCGGCGCCGTATCGGTGACGCGCAGATCGACCGTCTTCGGCAACGTGACGCCGATGGGTTTCCCGTCGTAGAAGTCGACGGTGACCCGCATGTTCGCGAGCAGGTACGGGACCGCGTCGCCGAGCCAGTCGGGATCGAGGGCGATCTGCTCGAAGCTCTCGGTGTTCATGAAGTGGTGCCCCTCGCCGTCGCCGTAGAGGTATTCCATCTCTTGCTGGTCGAGGGTGACCCGGTCGACCTTGTCTTCCGAGCGGAATCGATTCTCCGTCTGGGTTCCGGAGCGGACGCTCCGCATCTTCGTCTGGACCATCCCGCGCCAGTTGCCGGGCGTGATGTGGGTGACGGTCATGATGCGGTACAAGTCGTTCTGGTAGTTGATCAGCATACCGACACGTAGATGAGTTGCAGGGATGAGCATCGAACCTCCCGAGAGAAAGTCAGCCGGGCTAGCTACCAACCCCGACCGCGGAACGCAACGCGACTCGGGCAGCGGCCGCCTCCGCAGTGGGTCGCCGGCCATGACGTAACGTCGTGTCCTTGCTGCGACTTCGCCTTGACTTGCCGTCCGACGCGTCGATAATGGTCCACAGCTGCCGCGCGGATCATCGTTCCCACTCGGAGCAACGGTGGCGCGAGCACACGCGGCCGTCGCCCATCGATCCGGCACGGCTCGAGGAGATTGGACATCATGCCCATTCCGAGTGACCAGGAACTGCGCGAAGGGCTCGCCGGCCATCACGGCCGCGTCGAGCAATACATCGCGGGCACCATCACCCCCGAAGAGTTCCGGCCGATGCGTCTCAGCTACGGCCTGTACTACCAGCTCGACCACACGAGCTACATGCAGCGCATCAAGATCCCGGGCGGCCTCATCACCGCCGCGCAGATGCACCGATTGAACGACATCACCGACGACTACGGCCGCGGGGTCGGCCATCTCACCACCCGCCAGGACATTCAGATCCACTGGGTTCCGCTCGGCGACGTCGGCCCCATGTACCAGCGCCTCCACGAGGTCGGGATCACGACGCGCGGCGCCTGTGCCGACAGTGTCCGGAACGTGACCGCGTGCCCGCACTCGGGTCTCTTGGCGAGCGAGCCGTTCGATGTGGCGCCCTACGCCCAGCTGATAAACGACTACTTCCTGTTCAACCCACTGAACACGACACTGCCGAGAAAGTTCAAGATCTCGTTCACCAACTGCGAGCGCGACTGCGCCCAGGGACCGATCAACGACATCGGCCTCTACGCGAAGGTCCGCACCGAGAACGGCAAGCGCGTCGAAGGCTTCGCGTTCCACGTCGCCGGCGGTCTCGGTTCGCAGCCGTATCTCGGGGTTCCCATCCGCGACTTCGTCCCGGTCGAGGACATGCTGATCGTCGCCGAGTCCATCGTGCGCATCTGGCACCGCCTCGGCGAGCGCAAGAACCGGAGCCGCGCCCGCATGAAGTATCTGATGCGGAAGCTCGGTGCCGATGGCTTCCGAAAAGCGCTCGACGAAGAGCTCGCCCGCGTCGAATCGACGCGGGGCGAGGGACTCCGTCGCGAGGCTCGCGAGTACATCGCCGGCTATAGCCTGCCGAAGCCGCGCCAGGCGGGTGCGCCGCTCGCGACGGGCGACAAGGCCTACACGGATTGGATCGCGACCAACGTCGTGCCGCAGCGCGAGGCGGGATACTTCCTCGCGACCATTACGGTCCCGGTTGGCGACTACACGACCTTCCAAGGCCGCGCGATCACCGCGCTCGCGGAAGAGCTCGGCAACGGCACGCTCCGCGTCTCGAACGAGCAAAACTTTCTGTTGCCCTCGATCAGCGGCGCCGCCATGCCGAAGCTCTACGCGCGCCTGGTCGAGATTGCGCTCGCCGAGCCGGGCGCGAACCACATCACTGACGTCGTCTCGTGTCCCGGCGCCGACTACTGCAGCCTCGCCGTCACCCGGTCCATGGGCATGGCGGAACGCATCCGCCAGCATCTCGCGGAGAGCGGCCTCTCCGCGCAGGCAATCGGCGAGCTGCACGTGAAAATCAGCGGCTGCCCCAACTCGTGCGGCCAGCACCACGTCGGCGACATCGGCCTCACCGGCATGATGATCAAGGGCAAGGACGGGGAGGAGCGGCCGCACTATTCGATCCTGCTCGGGGGCCACGTCGGAGAGGACGACTTCGCGGTGGGCAAACGCCTCGGCGGACGCTTCCCGGAAGCATCCGCGCCGCGCGCCATCGCCGCGATCGCCGAGACGTATCGGTCGAAGCGGGCGGCGCACGAGCCGTTCCACGTCTTCGTGAAGCGCTTCGGGATGGACGAGCTCAGCAAGATCGCCGTCGCCGCGGCCCCCGACGACGTACGGTAGCGGCGGCGTGCCTGGGGACGAGCGAGCGCTCGAAGACCGCTACTATCAAGGCGTGATCGTGCGGGTGCACCCCGGAAGCCGCACCGGATTGCTGCGCTCGGATCGCGGCCGCGAGGTCCCGTTCGACGCGGCTACGATGGTGCTGCTCGGGACCGAGCGCGGATTCGCCGCCCTCGGTCCCGGCATGCGCGTCGGGTTCGACCTCGGCCGGACGTCACGTGGGCTATGCGTCACCACGATCCGGGTGTACGAGGCCCCGTAGCTCGGCTACGTCGGCCCGCCGGCAGAACGTCACGGGAGAGGAGAGGTACGGGATGATGCGTCGGATCGTCGTGTGCGCGCTCGCCATCGCCGCGCTCACGGCCGTCGGGTCCGCATCGTCTGGCGCCGCGAGCTACGAAGGGGTCGCCGTTGAGGACGGCGGCATCGTACGCGGCGCCGTTCGCTACGCCGGTACGCCGCCGCCGCCCGCGACGATTGCCATCACGAAGGACACCGAGGCGTGCGGCCGGGAGAAGATCGCGGCGAACTTGCTCGTCGGACCCGACAAGGGAATCGAGAATGCGGTGGTGCGGCTCGTCGACATCCGGCGCGGCAAGCCCTTGCCGCCGCCGGCGACCGTGCGCATGCGCCAGAAGGGGTGCGAATACACGCCGCACGTCGTCGTGTTTCCTGCCGGCTCGCGCGTACGGATCGAGAACGACGACGGGATCCTGCACAACATCAACACCACCTCGGAGAAGAACCCTTCGTTCACGATTGCGCAGCCGAAATACCGGCGGGTCGTCGACAAGCGCATCGAGGAGCCGGAGATGCCGATCCGCGTACGCTGCGACGTCCACTCGTGGATGGGCGCCTGGTGGATTTCCCAGGAACATCCCTACTACGCGCTCACCGACACGCACGGCGCTTTCACCCTCACCGACGTTCCGCCCGGTACCTGCACCCTCGAAGCGTGGCACGAGACCCTCGGGAAGGTCACCCGCTCCGTGACCGTCACCCCGAAGGCGGTCGTCGTGGCCGCGTTCGAGATGACGAAACGATAGGTCGCTGACATGCCGATGAAATTCCCCGCACGCTACTTCGTCACCACCGTTCTCTGCGCAGTCGCCGCCGTGCTCGCCCTCGCCGGCGGGGGCGCATTGCACGCCGCCGAGCCGAAGCCTGCCGCGACGCCGGCGAAGGCGGTCCCGGACGAAAGCCCACTTCGGACCGCGGACGAAGCAACCCGCCAGAAGGCACGGAGCGAGGCCTATCTCGTCTTTCAGCGCTCCTGCCGGCCGTGTCACGGCAGCCTCGGAACAGCCGACGGACCCTACAACGCCACCTTCTCACGGCGCGCCGCCGATCTCCGCAGACCGACGCGCGAGGCCGGTCGAGACGCCACGCGCTTCGTCCGCATCCGCGACGGCGCAGCCGCCCTGACCGACCGTCCGTGGGAGTCGAGCATGCCGGCCTTCGGCGACGACCTCGATGCCCAGCAGATCTGGGGCCTCGTGCTCCTCCTCGAGGATTTCGGCAAGGAAGGCAGCGGCGTCGATCCGAACGCCACTGGCGGCGACGTCTACCTGCAACGCTGCGCTGCGTGCCACGGCGAGAAAGGGGCAGGGGACGGCCCCCTCGCGGCCGAGTTGCTGCCGCCGCCGCGGGACTTCATCAAAGCCTCTTATCGGATGCGTTCCACCAAGAGCGGGGCCGCACCGCTCGACAGCGACATCATTGGCGTCGCGGCGCACGGACTCGCGGACACCGCAATGGGTCGCTTCATGCAGCTCGGATCGCAACGTCTCGAGGACGTCACCGCGCACGTCCAGTCTCTCGCGCCCGCGGCATTCGCCACGACCCCACCCACCATCGACGGCGCCGTGATGCCCGCGCAGTCGGTGCTCGAGATGGCGGCGCGCGGGCGCGCCGCGTACGAGACCGCGAAGTGCAACGAATGTCACGGCACCGCGGGACGGGGCGACGGACCGGCGGCCGCGACGCTCAAGGACGACGGCGGCCATCCGTCGATCCCGACCGACCTCACGCAGCGTTGGAGATTCAAAGCAGGCGGCTCGGCAACCGACGTCTTCCGAACGCTCATGTCCGGCTTCAACGGAACCCCCATGGGCAGCTACGAGGACAAGCTCAGCGCCGAGGACCGCTGGGCCATCTCGTCATACGTCGACCGCATCTCGCGGCCGCAGCCGCGCTACGCGCCGAACGTCCTGGCGATCGAGGTCGACGAGGACATCCCCCTCGACCCGGCCGCGCCGTTCTGGCGGACGATTCCTCCGGCCCTGATGCCGCTCGGACCACAAATCGAGGTCGCGCCATATTGGACGCGCCCATCGGTCGACAGCGTCGAGATCGTGGCCGCAACCCGCGGCGATCGCCTCGGCATCCTGCTCGCCTGGAACGACGCGTCCCGCGACGTGCAACTCGGCGAAGCGCCGGCGACGTCGGTCGCGGCCGCCCTCGCCAGGTACGGCACGTGGCGCCTCCCAGACGCGATCGCCATTCAAGTGCCGGACAAGCTCGACCCGAAGGGTACGTTGCCCCCGCTCTATCTCGGCGACGGGTCTCACGCGGTGCGCCGCTGGCTCTGGTCGGCGGATCGGCAGGAGCAGAGCGGCACGCAGGCCGTCGTCGAGAAGATCGGTGGACCGAAATCAGCGCCGAGCCCATCCGGCGATTCCGCAACGGTGCAGACCGCCGCCGCCTACGCCGACGGACAGTGGCGCGTGGTGTTTCTCACGAAGCGCCCGCCGAAACCACAGAAGACCCAGCCATTCGCCGTTCACGCGTGGAACGGCTCGGTCGGCGAATCCGACCATTGGCATTCCCTGTCCGGTTGGATGAACTTCCAGATGGATTGACGGGCCGCGCACCTCACGCAGCGGGGCCGAGGTTCTCGTGCAGCACCGAAGCTTCGATCCACCCGACGTTCCGCCCATCGATGCGGATCACGGCGAAGGTCGTGGCGATGACGCTGCCCGACGGCCCGGGACGTCGGACCGGGATCAGCCGCTCGAGCAAGCCGTGAAGCGGAGGCACCAACCCTCCGTCGAAGTCGACGTGCACCTCTCCCTCGGTGTCGAAGAGCCGCACCGCAGCCATCGCGCGCACGTCGCCGCCCGCCGTCACCGCTCCGCTGAGGTCCCCGCCTTCGTGCCGCCAGGGCGCGTCCTGATCGGCGGTGAGCACGAGCGGTGCCCGGGCGCCGCACGCGAGCGTCATGCGACAGTGGGGAAAAACGGCGCGCAGCGGGGCGTCGGCGTACGTCGCGAGGCCGCAGGTCGCGATCGCGTGCCGCCGGCCGCGGATCGTGACGTGCCCGGTCACCGTGCCGAACGCCTCCCGGTCGTCAGCACACGCCCGGTTCCGCGTGAAGGCGAGCTCGAGCGCGGCCTCGACGACGGTGCCGTCAGCGAGACCGCGCTCGAGATCGAGGAACGGGGTGTGTGTCGGAAAGGCTACCAGCGGTCCCTCGAACGTGAACCGCATCAGCCCATCCGACGAGACGCACATGAGCGGAGGCACGGCCCATTCCTCGGCGGGATCCACGAGCTCGCCGGTGAAGAGCGCAAGGCTCCCGGGACCCTCGCTCACGACGACCCGACCGCCGAGCGTGCCACCGTTGCCTGCCTCAATGCTGGTCATGACGAGCAGGTCGTCGGTCACGAGCTGCAGTCCACGCCGCCGCACCACGCGTCCGGCGGCCACGTGCAACCGACGGACGTTCACCGCCCGGGGTTCGCGTGGTGCGACTACCGCCGCGGCCGGCCCGAAGACCTCCGCCAGCAAGGCCACGAACCGGTCGCGACGCGTCCCGGGCCAACGGAGCGGTATCGCGAGCTCGAGCTGTGCCGCGTCGATCGTCGCTTCCCGGCAGAGCGCCGCCAGCGGGGCCAGATCGGCCGCTTCCCCGTCGACGGCGCGGCCGAAAATCTGCAGCAGGTTGTTCGGATGCGCGGCGGGATAGCGACTCCCGATCGTGACCATGATGCCGCCGTCGGCCGCGAGCTCTTGCAACGGCCGCAAGCGGGTCGCGACGAAGTCGTCGGACACCGTCTCGGCGCCTGGCCGCACCACCGCGAGGCCATCCGCATCCTCGCGCATGCCGATGCCGACGTCGCAGGCGATCTGACTCACGTTCCAGCCGTGGACGACGAGCACGGTCGCGCGCCCGGCGGTCGTCACCATCGCCGCGAGCATCTCCGTCAGCAGGTGGATCAGCCACGGCGCATCCCGACGCACCTGGCTCAGGCGGTTCAGATCGATCTCGTTGCGGTCGACACGTTCGTTCACGATGGCGCTCGCCCCGAGCGCGGCCGCGAGGTCGCGGGTGACGTCCGCCGTACGGAGGTCGTTCACCTTGTGCTTGCCCGGAATGCGCACGTCGTGGCGTCGGCCGCCGTGCGGAGCGAGCAACAGGATCGGGGCCGAGCCGCGCTCGACGCCGACCCAAGATGGCACCTCGAGCGACGACATGACGGCGAGTGTACCGCGACCGTCGACGAATTGTCATGACCGCGACATCGACGCGGCACACGCGATGGTCTTTGACGGCCCGAATCGCCACGGCTAGAGGAGACGACCACGCATGACGGGTCTCACCACGGCTCATCCGTATCCCGGGCAGCTCATCATCGTCGAAGGGATCGACGGATCCGGCAAGTCGACGCAGATCGCGCTGCTGCATCGCTGGCTCCTCGCGCAGGGGAAGAAGGTCTTCTTCACCGAATGGAACTCCTCCGCGCTCGTGCGCCGCTCGCTCCGGCGCGGCAAGAAGAAGGATCTGCTCACCCCGACGACGTTCAGCGTGCTGCACGCGGTCGACTTCGCCGATCGGTTGACGTTCAAGATCATCCCGCCGTTGAAGGCCGGCATGACGGTACTCGCCGACCGCTACGTCTACACCGCCTTTGGCCGCGACGTCGCCCGCGGCGTCGACAACGAGTGGGTCCGCGCGCTCTACAGCTTCGCGCCGAAGCCGGATCTGGCGATCTACTTTCGCGTCCCGATCGAGGTCTCACTGCAACGCATCTTGAGCGGGCGGACGAAGCTCAAGTACCACGAGGCCGGTATGGATCTCGGCCTCAGCCGTGAGCCTGCCGAGAGCTTCCGGCTGTTCCAGAGTCGCGTGCTGGTCATCTACGACGATCTCGTCCGCGAGTTCGGACTCGACGTCATCGACGCGACGGCGGACATCAGTCAGCAGCAACAACAGGTCCGCCAGCTCGCCGCCAGGGTGCTCGGTCTGAACGGGAAAGCGCCGCATGCACGACGCCGATAAAGCGTTCTACGGCAACGGCCTCCCGTACCTGAAGGTGGGCCCGTTGAAGGGCAGCCTGATCGTCATCGAAGGGACCGACGGGGTCGGGAGGTCGACGCAGATCGAGCAGCTGACACGCTGGCTCGAGGTCCAAGGCTACGGCGTCGTGAACACGGGATGGACGCGCTCGCCGCTTCTCGCGGAGACGATCAACGAGGCCAAAGCCGGACACGAGCTCAACGTCACGACCTTCAGCCTGCTGTACGCCGCCGACTTCGCCGACCGGCTCGAGAACCAGATCGTCCCTGCACTCCGCGCCGGGTTCATCGTGGTCGCCGACCGGTACATGTACACGGCGTTCGCACGGAACGCGGTCATGGGTGCGAACCCGGAATGGACGAGGAAGCTCTTCGGCTTTGCCGTCGTCCCGGATCTGGTGATCTATCTCAAGATCGACGTGAAGCACCTCGTCCCGCGCGTCCTCGAGTCCAAGGGCATGGACTACTGGGAGTCCGGGATGCACCTGAAGCTCGGGAGCGACATCTTCGACTCGTTCCGCCGCTATCAGACCCGCATCCTTCGCGAGTACGACCGCATGGCGGACGAGTTCGAGTTCGTCATCGTCGATGCGCAGCAGCCGGTCGACGGCATCCAGCAGCAGCTCCGGAGCACCATCGGCCGCTACCTCGCTGGCGAGCGGCTGGCACGGCGGCCCAATCCTCCGCGGCCTCGGCGTATGCGGACGTCCGCGACCAAGCGTCGCACTCGACGGTGAGCGCAGGATGGGTCGTGGCTGTCGCCGGACGCAGACGCGTGCCCTTGGAGCGTTGCTCGCTCTGTGGGCGGGCCTTCATGTCGGCGTCGCCCACGCTAAGGTGCTGTTGATCGTCGTCGACGGCCTCGACGCCCGGGAGGTCAGCGACCAGGAGACACCGGCGCTGGCGCACGCGTGGCGCGAGTCGCGCTGGTGCCCGGGCGCCGAAAGCGTGGCGTCCATGCCGACGCGCACCAACTCGAATCACGCAACGCTGATTACGGGTGTCGAGACCGACGTTCACGGCGTCACCGGCAATGCGGTCTGGGACCGGAAGACCGAGCGCGTCCGGAAGCTGGCGAGCGCCGCCGATGTGCTCACCGAGACGATCTTCACGACCGCCCGCCGCGCCGCACGCGGCCTGCGAACCGCCGCTGCCGTCGGGAAACCCAAGCTCGGCGCGATGTTTTCGGGAGACGGCGGGCGGCATCTCGGACCCGACGAGCTGTGGGATGCCCGCGCGGCCCCGGACGCCGCGAAGGACGATGTCACCGGTTACGCCTATGACGGTACGACGCTCGCCGCAGCCCGTTCGCTGGTGGAGCACGCCGGGGCCGACTTCCTTTTCATCAACCTCTCGGACGTCGACCGCGTGAGCCACGGCAACGGCCCGCAGTCGCCGCAGGCGGTCGAAACGCGGCGTCGCACCGACGCGGCGCTCGGCGAATTTCTCGCCTGGCTCGCGGCACGACCGGAATGGCAGACGTCGACGATCGTAATCACGGCCGACCACGGCTTCGACACCATCACCAACCCGCCGATCCGGATCGCCGACCTGTTGAGCGCACGGCGGCTCGCCGGACTGCAGGCCGTCGGCGACGGCGGTACCGGTCACGTGTACGTCGAGAGCCCCGCAGACCCGGCGCGCGACGGCGCGAAGCTTGCGCACGCGCGCCGAGTCGCGCTCGAGCACCCCGGAATCGCCGAGGCGCTCTACGTCCGCCCGAACCCGGCGGACGGCGACGCGCGGTACGCCGTCGGCACGGTGCACCCCGACTGGCACCTCGAGCACGAGCGATCGGGCGAGCTGCTCGTGGTCGCCAGGCCCGGCTGGGTCTTCGTCGATGGGAGCAAGGAGGAAGCCAAGCTCATCGGCAACCACGGCGGTCCTGCCGAGCGGAGGGTGCCAGCCATCGTCGTCGGCGGCGCCCCCAGCGCGGGCGGCCCCGACTGCCGCCGCGTATCCGCGGCGGATCTCGGTCGCACCGTCCAGTGGTGTCTCGGGCTGCCGGAGGTCCAGCGGCTCGACGGCCGACCGATCGCGGAGGACGGGCGCGGTCGCGTGCTCTCGGGCCTCTGTCCGCCACCGGCGGCGCCGCGTCCGGGCCCGTCGGGCGTCACCCCTCCGTAACCCTGGTCCAGCCGTTTTTGGGCGCTCGGAACGGACGTCTTCACGGTTCTGTCACATGCCGCCAACGCCACCGTCACGAGCCCCCGGGTACACGGGGCTCGACGCGACGCGAGGGTCGGCGCGGCTTCTTGGTAGAGGCGGCCGGACGTCGTACGTTCCGGTGCGGCGGGGGGCACAGTCATGAAACCACACACCGACCAACCGACACTCCCACTCGACGCATGATGGCTGCGCAGCGCGTGGACGGCGGCAACAAGCGCAAGGTCCTGGTCGTCGAGGACGAGAAGGACATCCGCGACCTCATTCGTTACAACCTCGAGCAGGACGGCTTCGCGGTGCTCGAGGCCGACGAGGGAGAGCTCGCGCTCGCGCTCGTCCGTCGCGAGCGTCCGGCACTCGTGATTCTCGACATCATGCTGCCGGGCATGTCGGGGCTCGACATCTGCCGCGCCCTCCGCCACGACGACGAGACTGCCGCGGTGCCGATCCTCATGCTGACGGCACGGGCCGCCGAGGTCGACAAGGTCGTGGGCCTCGAGATGGGTGCGGACGACTACGTAACCAAACCGTTCAGCCCACGCGAGCTCCTGGCGCGCATCAAGGCGGTGCTCCGCCGCGCGCACGGCCCGGATGCCAAACGCCCGCACGAGTTCTTCGAGCGGGGCCGCCTCCGTATCGACTTCGACACGTATCAGGCGTTCCTCGACGGACAGGAGGTCAAGCTCAGCTTGCGCGAGTTCGAGCTGCTCTCGTTCCTCGTGCGTCATCCGAACCGGGTGTTCGAGCGCACGCAGCTGCTCGACCTCGTCTGGGGCCGCGACACCTACGTGGAGCCACGCACGGTCGACGTCCACGTGCGGCGGCTCCGGACCCGGGTGGAACGCGACGACCGCAAGCCGGAGCTGATCCTGACCGTCCGCGGCGTCGGGTATAAATTCAACGATGCGGCATTGGACACCTAGGCTCGTTCTCTATTTTCTCCTGCCGACGCTGGTGACCTTTCCCTTGTTGGTGGGCGGAGGGTATCTGCTCGCGCGCCGGGCCTTCGGAACCATCGCGGACCAAGTCACCGGGACCGCTGCCGTGGAGGAGGCACGCGCGATCGCGACCCGCTTGCCTACCGAGTTCGGTCCGGGAGAGGGACCGCAGCGGTGTCGCGAGGAGGTCCGGGGGAGCGTCGTGCGGCTCACCGTCATCAGCCTCGACGGGCACGTCCTTTGCGATTCCGAGGCCGACCCGGCGGACATGGAGAACCATCTCTCACGGCCCGAGGTGACAGCGGCCCTGGAAAAAGGCGCCGGAATCGCCCGGCGCGAGAGCGCAACGCTGCACCGATCGCTCCTCTACGCCGCAGTCCGCTTCGGCGAGGCGCCGCACGCACGCATCGTTCGGGTCGCGATTCCAACGGCGTTCGTCGCCGCGTCCGAGCGTCGGCTCGATTGGATCGTGTTCTTCACCATCGTCGCGACGGCCGTTCTGTCGGTCGTGCCCGCCCTGTACCTCGGCCAGCGGCTGGCGCGTCGTCTCGAGCGCATGGTGGGCTTCTCTCGGGCGGTCGCGGACGGGGACTTCACGACACATCTGGCGGTCACGCAGCGGGACGAGCTGGGCGAGCTCGAGGAGAGCTTGAACGAGATGGGCCGCCAGCTCCGCACCTGGCTCCGGGGCATGCAGGCGGAGAGCGACAAGGTGCGCGGCATCCTCGGCGCCATGGTGGAAGGCGTGGTCGTGATCTCCGCGACCGGCGAGGTCATCCTCATGAACCGCCGCGCGGAAGAGATGTTCGCGCTCGCGCCGGACACCGACTACCACGGCCGGCCGCTCCTCGAGACCTGCCGCGATCCCGAGCTCCAAGCGTTGATCCGTGAGACGGTTGCGACCGGGGTACAGGTCTCGCTCCGCGAGATCACTCTCGCCGGCGAAGCCAAGCGCAACCTCGCCGTCAGCGTGGCGCCGCTCGCCGACCGGATCGGCTTCGTGCTCGTGTTCCACGACATGACCGACATCAAGCGCCTCGAGACCATGCGACGCGATTTCGTAGCCAACGTCAGCCACGAGCTCCGCACGCCGCTTACGGCGATCCGCGGGTACGCGGAGACGCTGCTGAGCGGGGCGCTCGACGATCCCGTGCGCGCTCGCAGCTTCCTCGGCGTGATCGACCGCCACTCCGAGCGGTTGAGTCGATTGATCGACGACCTGCTCACGCTCTCCGACCTCGAGCTCGGCAAGTCGCCCATGAAGAAGGATGCCGTGCTGCTGGAATCGCTCGTCTCCGAGGTCCTCGAGGTCCTAGGAGAGAAGGCCGAGCGCAGCAAGGTGCGATTCGTGAAGGAGCTGCCGTCCGGGTTGCCGCTGCTGCTCGGCGACGGCGATCGCCTGCAGCAGGTGCTCATCAACCTCGCCGACAACGCGGTGAAGTACACCGCCGCCGGCGGCACGGTGACCGTCGAGGCACGTGTCGTCTCGAACGGCGACACCCCGAGCGTCGAGGTGAGCGTGACCGACACCGGCACCGGCATCCCGTCGGAGGAGCTGCCACGGCTCACCGAACGCTTCTACCGGGTCGACAAAGCGCGATCACGCGAGCTCGGGGGTACGGGGCTCGGACTCGCGATCGTGAAGCACATCGTGCAAGCCCACGGCGGCAAGCTCTCCATCACGAGCACCCTGAACGTCGGGACCACCGTGCGGTTCACGGTCCCGAGCTGGACACCCCTCGAAGAGACGACGTGAGCGTGCGGGTTCGGTGACGCGTCCGCACCGTCGTTAGGGACGATCGAGCGCGAAGCGTGGCGTATCCACGGAGCCGGCGACGGAAAACGGCACCGTCGCGCCGCCGTTCTCGTTGCGGAAGCTCGCAAGCGCCGGCTCATGCGGCTCGAGCCCCGCAACCAGCTCAGGCGACAGCCGAGCGGTGCCGTGCATCGTCACCTTGCCGTCGACACCGACCCGCGCCTGCCCGCCGACGATCGTCGTCCCGGCACTCAGAAAGATGCGGGGGAGCCGCCACTTTCCGTGGCGCCAGGTGAACGCGGCGCGCGCATCGTCGAAGGTGAGATCGCTACCGCCGAGCGTCGCGTCGACCGTCCCAAGCGCCGCTCTCGTCTCCCTTTGCAGCGGCAAGAGACGCGCCGGGCCGCGCCCGATCCACTTGCCCTTGCGTACCGCGATCCGTCCGTCGACGTGAAGCGCGTCACCGGCGATCGTGAGATCGAGGCGTACGTCGGCGCTGCCTGTCACCTTCGGAGCCAGCAACGGCAGCGTTGCCGCGTCGAGATCGCGACCGGCGATCGTCAGGAGTGCAACGTCATCCTCGCTCAGCGAGCCGACGACGTCGACGTTGCCGCTCTCGCTTCGACCTTGCAGCACCAGGCGCGTACCATCTACCGCACGTTCGACCCCGCCATTCAGATGGTCGATCACGAATGATCTCCCGCTGGCGCGGCGCACGACGATACGTGCCTCGGCGATCTCGACGCGGTCGGTTTGCGCAAGGAACGCCAGCACACGCTCACGGTCCTGCTTGTCCCATTCGACCCTCCCGGCCTTCGGCTCGGTGAGCTCGATCGTCGGTCCCAGCAATCGGACGTCACTGACGGCCGGGTTGCCGAAGAGCGGCGCGGCGATCGCAAACGTTGCGGAGATCTGTTCGGCGCTGAAGACCAGACCGGGATCACGGCCAATCCGCACGCTGCCGAGCGCGACGACGAACGTCCCCAGCCGCGAACCCGCGGCGACCGAGACGGCGTCGGCATGCACGGCGGACCCGAGCCAGCGGCTGGCGAGCGCCGCCATCCTCGGACTCATCCGCGCAGCGAAGTACGCCGGCATGGCCGCAAACAGTGCGCCGCCCGCGACCAGCACGAGCGCCGCGGCGACGGCCCATCGCCGCCAGCGCGGCGACCGTCCCTGGGCTGCTCCGCGGGGCGGGCTCGCCGCGTGTCCCGCGGCCTCCGGCGAAGCCGGCAGCGTCGCCGCCACGACGTCGAGGCACGTGGGACACGTCGCCACGTGCTCCTGGACGCGCTCGTGCTCGCTGCCGAGCAGCCGGCGGTCGACGAAGGCGGCCAGCGCCTCGTCGGTCGGACACCCACTCATGCTTCCCTCCCGAGCATTCGCTTCAACCTTTCCATGACGCGGCTCTTCCGCACATAGGCCGCGTTCATCGACACCCCGAGCACCTCCGCCACATGATCGAGCGATCGACCACGTAGAAGATGCAGCTCGACGAGCAGGCGGTCCTTGGGACCGAGCTGGGTCACTGCGACCTTGAGACGTTCGGCGGTCTCGATTCCTTGCATCACTTCTTCCGGGTCGGCACCTTCGCTGCGAAGCGAGCGCCGGAGCTCGATCATGCGCGGCGTGTCGTCGTCGAGGGCGACGACCCGAGCCTCCCGGCGCAGGCGGTCGATCGTGAGCCGTACGGCCACCACCTTGAGCCACCCGGCGAGCGAGCATCCATGCCGCCCGGCGAAGGTCCGGAGCTTCCGGCCGTCGTCGCGGAAGAGGGCGAGGAAGACCTCGTGGGTGAGGTCGTCCGTCAGGTCGGTCCGGTGCCGGGCCCGGAAGCTCAGGAACCGTGCGACGGCCTCGCGGACGACGCCGCCGAACGTGGCGACGAAGCGGTCCGCCGCCGTCGGGTCCCCCGCCAGAAAGGCTACGAGCACCGGGTCCAGATCGGCCGCCTCGCGCGGTTCGTCCTCGGTCTCAGCCGCCATGGCTTGCCGTGTAAGATTCGTCGCGGTGCCGCGTCCAGAGGGCATGGACGCGACCGCGTGGAGCATTATCGGGCTCACGGCAGCCGCCTCTCCCGGGGTGGCGCTGCGAGCATATTGGGCAGGACGACGCACGAGCGGGAGAAAGACGATGCCGTGGCGGCCAATCTTTCAACTGGTCGACCACCGCGCGCATTGCCTCGGTCACGACGCCGCCCGGGTCCGCTCGGAGCTTGGTGCCCTGCTGCCGCTCACACCGGTCGCTTGGGGCGAGCTCCTGGCGATGCGGCGGCCGGTCCAGGTCGCCCGCCCACGGCCCAAGCTCGCCGCGGGGGCGCGATGAGCGCCACGGCCCTGACGGCCCTTGCCGCGATCTTCCTGGCGCTGGTCGCGTTCGGGGCGTACCAGAGCGGACGCCGTCACGGGCGTGTGGCGCTGCCGGCAAGCCTGGTCGATGAGCTTCGGGAGCACAAGCTGCATTGCATCGGCGAGCTACCCGAGCGCGTCGACCTGGAGATCGCGCTCCTGTGCGACCCCGACGACCGGAGCGCAAGCGCGGGGAACCTCAGCCGTTCATCTCCCGGAAGAGGTACGGCGCCGCTTCGGCCATCATCTCCTGCAGCACGGTCTTGAGCGGCTTGTCCGCGTCTTCGAGGCGGCCGACGAGACTCGAGAGCACCGCGAAGTAGCGCTCCTTCTGCTCCATCGTCATCGTCGGCAACCGCGCGTTCATCGCGCTCGTGAAACGCTCGTGGGTCATGAGGATCTGACTTTCGAGATCTCGTTCCAGGTCGTCGCTCATTCTGCCTCCGGGCCGTCGTAGATGTGTACGCGTACCGCCTCTCGCGGTCCAGCGCCACTATGATCAGTCGATCATGCCGTCGGGGAATATGCGGCACGTCGATTGACTGCCGCAGTCGGCGATCGCAAGACTGCGCGCGTGACGGCGGCATTGGTGGCGGCAGATGACGCGGCCGAAGCGGGAACGGATGCCGTCCCGACGCTCGGACTCTCCGGGACGTCCCCTGCGATCCGAAAGATCCGCGCCGAGATCCGCGCTCTCGGCCGCTCCGGGTTCCGTGCCGTCCTGATCCAGGGAGAGTCCGGCGTCGGCAAAGAGGTCGTGACCGAGGCGCTGCGTCTGGCGTCGACGCGCGCGCACGGTCCGTACGAGATCTTCGATTGTCCGGCCGTGCCTGAGGACCACCTGGAGAGCGAGCTGTTCGGTACGACACGGGGCGCCTTTCCGGGGGCGGTCGACAAGCCGGGCGCTCTCGAGCGTGGGAACGGCGGTACGATCTTCTTCGACGAGATCGCCGCCATGCGACGAGAGCACCAGGCCAAGGTCCTGCGCGTGATCGAGGGGAAGAGCTTCCGCCGCGTCGGAGGTAGTCGGGGGATCAGTGTCGACGTCGCCGTGATCGCGGCCGCCCACGAGGATCTCGCGGCGCTCGCCGATGCCGGTACGTTCCGCCATGACCTCTACTACCGTCTGATCCGCGACGGGTACCTCTTGGTCCCCCCATTGCGCGAGCGTCCGGAGGACGTTGCCATCCTCGTGCAGCACTCCCTCGCAACCACGCACCGGGACCGCATGCCGCGCATCGAACCTGCGGCCATGGTGCTGCTCACGGGGTACCACTGGCCCGGCAACGTTCGCCAGCTGCAGACCGCGCTTCGCATGGCGCTCCGACTGCAACCTGACGCGCTCGACGCGTCCGCCGTCCACGAGATCCTGCACCGCTTCGAGAAAGCACCGGCCGGGCGAGCGAGCAGCGTCGGGCCGCCGCGTCTCGACGTGGTCGCCGAGTCGACGACCGCGACAACGGTATCGCCGTCACCGACCGACTTTCACGCGGTCACCGCGCGCACGCAGCGTCAGCTCCTGCTCGACGCCTTCGCGGCGGCCTCAGGCAACAAGACAGCGGCCGGCATCTTGCTCGGCTTTCACCTGTCGCCCGGGGAGGCCGCCCTGGGCGTCGAGGCGGTGAGCGACGGCCGGCGCAACCTGGCGCTCCGCAAGTTCCGCTACTGGTGCGGGCGCCTGGGATTGAACGACACCCTCGTGCGCACCACGACCACCTCGCGGACCCGGCCCCTCTCGCCGTCGGCCGACCGCACGCGGAACTGAGGTTCGACTAGCCCGGGTACCCCCAGGTTTTGCCACTCGCAGAAAGGACGTCTCATGCAAACACGTACCCGTCAGTGGATCACCGCCGCCGCGATCACCCTGCTACTCGGGGTGAGCGGACTCACGGCTCCAGCCAGCGCCGAGGTCGCGCACCGCGTCGACATCAACACGGCGTCGGCCGAAGAGCTGGCGACGCTTCCCGGCATCGGCGACTCGAAAGCCAAGGCGATCGTCGAGTACCGGGCCGCCGATCCGTTCCACACGATCGAGGACCTGAAGAAGGTGAAAGGCATCGGCGACAAGACCTTCGAGTCGCTGCGGCCGAACCTCATGGTCAGCGAGGCGGCGCCAGCGGCGAACAAGTAGGGGCGTTCTCGGCCCCCAAAACGACGACGACCGGAGGGGCAGGGCGCCCGTCCGGTCGTCGTGCGAGTTCAGATGCCCCGGATCACAATCCGGCGCGGACGATGAAGTAGAAGTCGTTGTCGTTGTCGACGGGAACGCCAACGACGTCCGTGTTCTTCCACGAGTCGAAGTCGGTGTCCGAGTGCGCGTCGACGATGCCGGGCCCCGACGCACCCCAACGAACCTGGCCAGTCGTGATGCCGCCAGCGGTGTCGTTCACGCCGACGATCCAGAAGTTGCCGGTCGGCGCGGGGTTGTTGGACGCCCATTTGATGGTGACGCTCTCACCATTGCCGGGCGTGCCACAAGCACCGTTCAGCGCGGTCATCGACGCGAGCGCGTCGACTGTGAACGGATCGGAGTCGGCTCCGAGCTTCGTACCGGGACACGCAGCCTCACCAAGCGCACATCCAACGGTCTGATCGTCCCAGACCTCGAAGTGAATGGTACCGGCCTCGATGCCGTCTCTCAGGCCAAGGCAGAGTCCGATCTCGGCGATCGTGAGCGGCGCCCCGCTGAAGACTCGCTGCCGGACGATCGTCGTGGGCGGGCTCTGCGCAGTGCCACCTGCATCGATACCCCAGTAGTCGCCGATCGTCGGAGCGCTGGTGATCACATCGACCAGTCCGCCCGTCGCGGTCGGCGTCGGGGTCGGCGTCTCGGTCTCCGTCGCCGTCGGCGCGGGTGTGGCCGTCTCGGTCGGCGTCGGCGTCTCGGTTGCCGTCTCCGTCGCCGTCGGGGTTGCCGTCTCAGTCGGCGTCTCGGTGGGGGTCTCAGTCGCAGTCGGGGTCGGAGATTCCGTCTCGGTCGGTGTCGGCGACTCCGTAGGCGTCGGCGACTCGGTCGGTGTCGGCGACTCGGTCGACGTCGGCGACGGAGTCGGGGATTCCGTCTCGGTCGGCGTCGGCGACTCCGTCGGCGTCGGCGACTCGGTTTCCGAGGGCGTCGGCGTCACCGTCGCCGTCGGCTCTGGAGTCGCGGTGGGCGTCGCGGTCGGTCCGACGACCGGATTGCACTCGGGCGGGTAGGGGGACACGTAGGCCGGCACCGCGCTTCGATCTGCGCAGTCGACGGCGTACTCGTTGATGCAGTCCACGCAGTCGACGAGGTCTGCGAGGGTCGTAACGGCTCCGTCGCACGCCGCACCGTTCGGGATTGTGGCCGACGGGCACAGCGCAGGGAAACCGATCGCCGCCGGCGTCGTATCGCCGACGCCGTTACACAGCTTGTCGGCGCCGCCGCACGCCTTGCAGATGGTCGCACGCTTCTTGGTTTCGGCCTTCGCGATCGCCGCGGCGGCCTTGCCGTCGCCGGGCACGGGACACGGGCTGGTCGCCTTGTTGGAATTGACCTTGCCCCAGCACTTGCTGAGCGCCTTCGACTTCGCCACGTAGAACGCCGCGGAAGCCTTGCCGATGGCGACCTGGCACTTGTTCAAGGCCTTCTGGGCCTTGGGATCGGTCGGCACGAGCGCGTCGTATGCGATGCCGATCGCGCGATCGGTCGTCGCCTCGCCGATGCACGCGAGGCATGCCGAGATCCCGGAGCAGTCCGCAATCGCACCGCTGCAAGCGCCGTTCTCGAAGTTCGGGCAGTTCGTGATGCTCCAGCCGATGCTTGCGAGCGTGTCGTCGTCGACGGTGCCACAGAGCTTGTCCTTGCCCCCGCACGTCTTGGCGACCGTGGCCGTGAGCTTGGTGACGGCCTTCGCGATCGTCGCGGACGCCTTCGCGTCGTCATGACAGTCGGGAACGACGGGCTTGCCTTTGACCCGCGCCTCTTCGCACTTTGCGAGAGCCTTTGCCTTGGCCTGCACGAAGGTGGCGGCCGCTTTGATGATGGCCGCTTTGCACTTCACCGCATCCGCGCGCGCCGGCGTTGCGTCGATACCGATGACGAGCGTCGCGGCCACAACCGCCGCGAGTGTCCGAGCTTGGAAACAACCGTACATGCCAACCCTCCTCAACCCAGCTGCCTCCAGCGTGTGCGGTGTGTCCGGCAGGGGATTGCACCCCATATGCAGATGCGCTTGCACCGGTGTCAAGCTCGAAGTCGGCGTTTTCAGTTGACTTTGCCGCGCGCACGCCGTTCGTCTCCGTGTCGATGGCGAGCGTGACGGGGCCGTCGCTGACGATCCGCACCTGCCTCAGGGCACCGAAGTGGCCCGTCTCGACGGTCCCTACGAGCGCCTGTCGCTCGTCGACGAAGCGCACGAAGAGTCCCTGCGCATCGTCGGCCGGCAGCGCCGCGTCGCACGAGGGGCGCCGCCCCTGCTGGCAGTCGGGACGCAGCGGGAGCTGCGACACCGCGACCACGACGTGTTCCTCGCCGTCCGCCGAGCCAGCGAGCATGACGAGGCCGCGTCGATGCGCGCGACGGATGCGCCGTCCACGGTGCGGCTTCGCGGACACGCTGGACGACGACCCTCATCCCCGCGCCGCCGTCCTTGCCGCATTGCGATGCCCACGCTAGGAGAGCCTCCCTTCATCGCCCCAATGGACCTTCTCGGCCGCATCGCGGGCATGGTTGTCCTCCGGCCCTACGTCTTCGTCTTCTTCGCCATCTATCTCGTCGTCGCCGTGACCCGCATGGGCTGGCGCCGGACGGCGGTCTTCTCGCTGATCGCGTACCTCGTCGCGTTCGCCGCCGAGTTCTCGTCGACGCGGAACGGCTTCCCGTTCGGACTGTACCACTACATCGACGTGACACGGGACCGCGAGCTCTGGATCAGCAACGTCCCGTTCTGGGATTCGCTGTCGTTCACCTTCCTCTGCTACCTCGGTTGGCGCCTCGGGGTGCTGATGCACGCGCCGCTACTTGTCCGGTCGCACGACGTCCGGGTCATCGAGACGCGCGCCGTCGCGACGTCGTGGCGCGCCTGCCTGACGGGGGCAGTCTTGATGACGTGGCTCGACGTGGTGATCGATCCGCTCACAGTGCACGGCGACCGGTGGTTTCTCGGCCGCATCTACTTCTACCCCGAGGGCGGGCTCTACTTCGGCGTGCCGCTCAGCAACTTCGCGGGCTGGTTCGCGGTCGGCGTGACCACAACGCGTCTCTTCCAGCTCTGGGAGCGGCGGTTCGGCGACCGCTGCGACCACGCCGGCGCACGCCACGTTCCGTACAGCGGGCTGCTCGAGCCGGCGCTCTATTTCGGGATCCTGCTGTTCAATCTCGTGCTCACTTTCTGGATCGGCGAGACGCTGCTCGGCACGGTCGGCATCGCCATCTACGTGCCGATCGTCGTGCTGTTCCTGATCCATGTCTTCGATCCGCGTCGGCGCGCGACCGCGGCCGACGTGGAAGCGCGTGTGCGCGATCACCGTGGCGTGCCGGTGCCCGCATGAACGTCACGCACGACCGCGATCCCCTCGTCGTCGTGACGGCCGTCGGCGCGGAGACCCGCGCGGTACTGGCGGCGGTGCGACGTGCTCGCCGCATCGCAGTGCCAGGCCTCCGGGCCTGGCAGGCGGAAATCGAGGGGCGACGCATCGAGCTCGTGCAAGCGGGCATCGGGCCGGCACGCGCACGGACCGCCCTCGAGGCGCTGACCGGACCGCATGGGCTCGTACTGTCCGTCGGCTTCGCAGGCGCCCTCGTCGCGGGTCCGGCACCGGGCGACGTCGTGCTGCCGACGGCGATCGTGTGGGACGAGGACGGTACCGTCCGTCGCGATCCAGTGCCCGTCGACCTCTGGACCAGCGCGAAGGCGCATCTACCGCCCGCCCTCGCCGCACGCGCCCTCCACGGCGCACTCCTCTCGTCGCCGGCCGTCGTCGCATCGCCCGCCGCGAAGGCCGCCGCCGCGCGCCGCTTCGAAGCCGTCGCCGTCGAGATGGAGGCCGCGGCGTTGCTGCACGTTGCGCGCACACGCGGGATCGCGGTGCTGCCGCTCCGGGCGATTCTCGACACCGCCGACGTCTCGCTCGCCGACCTGCCGCCGGATCTCGATGCAAGCTGGCGTGCGAGCGCGCAGCTGCTTCGCCGGCCGGCGGCGTGGCCCGGCGTATTGGCGCTCGCGCGCGAGATTCCGCGTGCGACGCGTACGCTCACTGCGGTGCTGCGAAGGGTGCTTCCGGCGCTGTAAGTGGCCGCCTTGGCTTGCCTCCCTCTCCGACCGACCGTATAGTTCGCCGCCTGACCGAGCGGTTAAAACGCTCGGCATACCGGCGGAGGGGGTCTTCACATGCGGTTTCCCGCGCACATCACGAGCGACATGTTGAAGTGGCAGACCAAGAATTGGCTGCGCGGCAACAAGCGCTTCCCGGTCGTGCTGATGCTCGAGCCCCTCCACACCTGCAACCTCGCCTGTCTCGGCTGCTCGCCCGAGCGTTACAACGGCGACTTGAAGGACCGCTTGTCGCTGGAGCAGTGCCTGCAAGCGGTCGACGAGTCCGGAGCCCCGGTCGTCTCCATCTGCGGGGGCGAGCCGACGATCTATCCGGAGCTCACCGAGCTGATCGCCGGAGTCATCGAGCGGAAGCGTCACATCTACCTCTGCACGAACGGACTCCTCCTCGACCGCTTCTTCAAGAAGAACACGCCGCACGAACGGCTCTCAGTGAACGTTCACCTGGACGGGATGGCGAAGACGCACGACCTGATCGTCGACCGTAGCGGCGTCTTCGACAAAGCGATCGAGATGATCAAGCTCGGGAAGTCGCTCGGCTACCGGGTGTGCACCAACACCACGATCTACCGCGAGACCGAGATGGAAGAGATCGAGGATATGCTCGAGCTCCTCGACTCGATCGGGGTCGACGGGATGCTGCTCTCGCCGGGCTATCACTACGAGGTGCTGCCCGAGAAGCATTTCCTTTACCGGCACGAGGTCAACACCAAGTTCAAGCGCGTGCTGGAGCTCTCGAAGCGCTATCGCTTCTACTCGACGCCGCTCTTTCTCGAGTTCGCCGCCGGCCTCCGCGACTATCCTTGCACGCCCTGGGGCAACGTCACCCGCACACCCAAGGGCTGGAAGGGTCCCTGCTACTTGATCGGCGAGAAGTACTTCGATTCGTGGGACGCGTTCTGGAACGGCGTCGACTGGTCGTACTGGGAGAGCCGCCAGGATCATCGTTGTCAGGACTGCCTCATGCATAGTGGCTTTGAGGCGTCGGTCGTTCGCAAGCTCGGCGAGAGCCGCCGCGACGTGTGGACGATGGCGAAGTGGAACTTCCTCGGCTGACCTCACCGTACACGACGCTGCCATAAGGTCTCCGCATGCGTCGCAATCGTGACGCGAATGGCACGCAGCGCCCGTGCATGTTTCAGCCTTGTTACGCCAACCTCGCGAAAGTAGGGCGATCACTCCATGTCACCCTGGACGGCATATGGGTTGCTGATGAAACCGCAGGGAATACCGGCATGTTGGCGACCCGAGCCCTCACCGACGCGTTACACGTCATCTATCGCGAGGCGAGCCGTTCCCCCTGGATCTGCCTGAACGCGCTCACCGACTCCGACCCGCCAGCCACGCCGGCCAGGGCCGACACGAGCGGCGCGCCCCCCGTCTTGGTGCTCGGCGGATTCTTGAGTCACCCCTACTACTACGCGCCGTTCGGCCGCATCCTCGGGCACCACGGCCATGCTGTGCACTACGACGAGGTGTTCAACGCGCAGCCCTTCAGGCCGCACGTGCTCGCACTCGCCGACCGTGTTCGACGCCTCGCAGAATCGGCGCAGGAACCGGTGCGGGTTGTCGGACACTCCCTGGGAGGCTTGCAAGCCGCCGCATTGCTGATCGAGTGCCCGGATGTCGTCTCGCAGGTCATCACGGTCGCGAGTCCGATCGTCGGCGGCACTCCATGGCGCCCGCTGCAGCGTCTGGCGGAGCGAATTCTCGATGTCCACGGCAGCCAGACTACGGAGTTGCGCACGGGCGTCGCCCGGCACGCCCGCCGCATCTC
>JANNPN010000470.1:0-8584 GCA_031400185.1 Polyangiaceae bacterium | reverse complement strand
CCCCTGTGCAACGGCAAGATCCTTCTGCCGGAGGCCCCTGAGGATGCGTTGCCGGCGGAGGTGCTCCCCCCAGGTCTTGGGGTCACGCGGATAGACGAGATGTTCGGGTTTTCGCGCAGTTAGGGTGGCATGGCAAAAAGGCAACGCGGCCCTGTCCGTGCGGGTTCCTGGGCAATCCGCTGCGCGGGTGTCGCTGCACCCCGAATCAACTGACGCAGTACCGATCGCGGATCTCCGGGCCCCTGCTCGACCGCATCGATCTCCAGGTGGAGGTCGCGCCGGTGAGATATCGCGAGCTCGGCGGCACCCAGACCGGCGAGTCCTCCGCCGCTGTGGCGAATCGCGTCGCGGGCGCTCGTGAGCGCCAGTACGCGCGGCTCGGCTCACCCCGATGCAACGCCGACATGAACGCACGCGAGCTCCACGCATGCGCCCGCCCCGACCCTGCCGGCGCCGCGCTCGTCGAGCGTGCGATGGCGAAGCTCGGGCTCTCGGCGCGCGCCTACACCCGGATCCTGAAAGTCGCGCGCACGATCGCCGATCTCGCCGGTGTCGAAGGGGTCGGCGCGCCGCACGTCGCCGAAGCGATTCACTACCGCGGCCTCGACCGCGAGCGGCGGACGTAGCGCACCGCCGCCGGCCCATCGACCGCGGAAGCCGGGCGGCGGAGCGTGCCGCACCCGCGTAGGTAGTCGCCGACGCGCCGCGCGCCGTCGATGGGACGCGTCAGCCGACCGCCGACGCCCGGGCTAGCGACGAATAGCTTCGCGACCTCTCGGCCCGCGTGCTACCACGAACGTCATGGGACACGTCTACCAACGCCTGACGCTCTCCGCCGTGCACGAGGAGGAGCTCACCATCATCGTCGACACCGGGGCCACCTACTCGCTGATCTCGCCGGCATTGGCCGATCGGCTCGGCGTTGCCCGATTGCCGCGCAAGCTAACCGTGACGCTCGCCGACGGCCGCCAGGTTCAGGCCGACGTGGGTTCCGTGATGGTCGAGATCGAGGGCCGGGCCGGGCCAACCACGGTCATCATCGCCGAGTGCGCCGAGCCGCTCCTCGGCGTGGAAGCACTCGAGGTCCTCGGCCTCGCCGTCGATCCGACGACCGGGACGCTGAAACCAACGCGCGCGTACACCGCGCGGCTGGGCGGCGTCCTGGCGGTCACCGCCCCCTGAGCGGTACTCGGGACAGCCTCGGACTTCCCGCACGAGCCCTTCTTGAGGGCCTTCTTACGCATGCCCCTTCGATGCCGGGTTCGTTCGGCACGTCGCGTGAACCGGATCGCTCCCGGCGGCATCGAAGCGAGCATGACCACTCCCCGGACCAGGATCGTCATCCTCGGCGGCGGCTTCGCGGGCGTCTACACCGCCCGCCATCTCGAGAGGACACTGCCCCGCGCAGAGCGCGGCCGCGTCGAGGTCACGCTCGTCTCGAAAGAGAACTACGTCGTCTTCCAACCATTGCTGCCCGAGGTGATCTCCGGCTCCGTCGACATGCTGCACGTGATCAGCCCGATCCGGCGGTTCGCCAAGCGCACGCGGCTCGTCACGCGCGAGGTGGAGGCCATCGATCTCGACCGCAAGGTCGTGCGCCTCGCGCCGGGGCACCGCCCGTGTGCCCTCGAGCTGCCGTACGACCATCTGGTCGTCGCCATGGGCAACCGCCTCGACGGATCGAAGATCCCGGGCGTCCCTGAGCACGCCATCCCGTTCAAGTATCTCGGCGATGCGCTCCGCCTGCGCAATCACGTCGTCGGCTGCCTGGAGGAAGCGGCGATCGAGACCGACCACGAGGAACGCCGGCGGCTGCTGACGTTCGTCGTCGCCGGCGGCGGCTTCTCCGGCGTCGAGTGCATCGCCGAGCTGCAGGATTTCCTCCGCGACGCGGTCCGCGCCTATCCGACCATCGACCCGCGCGACGTGCGGCTCGTCCTCCTGCAGCGCGACCAGCGCATCCTGCGGGAGCTCACCGAGTCGCTCGCCCTCTACGCCCAGAAGGTCCTCGCGAAGCGCGGCATCGACATCCGGGTGAACGTCGGCCTGCGGTCGATGTCGGCGCGGAGCGTGACCCTGGAGCACAAGACGACGGGAGAGACCGAGACGATCCCCGCGGCGACCTGCGTCGCCACGGTGCCGGCCGGTCCGCATGCGGTCGTCGCCGCGCTGCCGATCGCCGAGCGCGGGCGCCTCCCGGTGAACGACCACCTCGAATCCTCCCGGAAGGGAGTGTGGGCCCTCGGCGATTGCGCCTTGGTCACCCTCGCCGACGGAACCACCTCGCCGCCGACGGCCCAGCATGCGCTCCGTCAGGCAAAGACCTGCGCCGCGAACATCGTGGCGGCGCTCCGCGGCGGCAACGCGCGCGCGTTCACGTTCTCGGGGCTCGGCACGCTGGCCTCGCTCGGCCGGCGAAACGCCGTCGCCGAGATCCTGGGTGTGCGCATCACGGGGCTGCCGGCATGGCTCCTCTGGCGCGGCGTCTACGCCTCGAAGTTCCCCGGCCTCGACGGCCAGCTCCGCCTCCTCGCCGACTGGGTGCTCGACGCCTTCCTCCCCCGCAACATCACGCAGCTCCGGGTGAGCCACGCGGAGGCGGTCGAGCGCGAGCACTTCCAGCCCGGGGAGCAGGTGTTCGCCGCCGGCGACGTCGGGGACAAGGTGTACTTCGTCGTGCGCGGAGCGCTCGAAGCCGTGCGGGACGGGCATCCCGTCGGAGCGCTCGGCGCGGGCGACGTCTTCGGCGAGGCCGCCCTCCTGTCGATGTCGGCGCGGAGCGCGACGATTCGCGCTACCGAGCCGACCGACGTGGTGAGCGTATCCCGCGACGCGTTCGACGCCATCCTCCGCCACGTCCCCGGCGTCGCCACGGCGATGGAGCGAATCGTGACCGCCCGCGCGACAGTGCCGGTAGCGCCTATCAACCTCCCGCCCTGCGCGTCGTTCGACGATTGCGGAATCGAACAACGCGCATAAAGGCTGCGCATATTTTTGCATCTGGCCGAGTCCACGATGCGCGCCGCCCCGGGGCCGGCCGAGCGCGGTACCACACCTCATCGTCCAACCGTTTGCTCAACGGGCTCCCGACCAGTAGGACCACCCTCCCCTTTCGGAGGTCTCCAAATGATTTCGACAGATCAGCTCTCTCTCTCCTTCGGCAGCCGTGTGCTCTTCGAGAACGTGAGTCTCAAGTTCACGCCGGGGAATTGCTACGGCCTGATCGGCGCCAACGGTGCCGGCAAATCGACGTTCCTCCGCTGCTTGTCGGGGGAGCAGGAGCCGACGGCGGGCAGCGTGATCGTTCCGCCGCATCAGCGCCTGAGCGTGCTCCGCCAGGATCACTTCGCCTACGACGAGGTCGAGGCGCTCACGGCGGTCCTCATGGGGCATACGACGCTCCACCGGGTGATGGTCGAGAAGGACGCGCTCTACGCCAAGGCCGACTTCAATGACGCGGACGGCATCCGTGCGGCCGAGCTCGAGACCGAGTTCTCCGATCTCGACGGCTGGAACGCCGAAGCGAAGGCCGGCGCGCTGCTCGACGCCCTCGGGCTCGGGGAGGATCGGCAGCGAAAGTTGGTCCGCGACCTCGAGGACGGCGAGAAGGTGCGCGTGCTCTTGGCACAGGCGCTGTTCGGGGAGCCGGACATCCTGCTGCTCGACGAGCCGACGAACCATCTCGACGTCGACACCATCCTCTGGCTCGAGGAATTTCTCTTGAGCTTCAAGCACACGGTGATCGTGGTGTCCCACGATCGCCACTTTCTCGACCGCGTTTGCACGCACGTGGCGGACGTGGACTTCCAGAAGATCACGCTCTTCACCGGCAACTACACGTTCTGGTACGAGTCGAGCCAGCTCGCTCTCCGCCTGCGGCAAGAGGCCAATCGCCGGAAGGAAGACCAGATCAAGGACCTGAAGGCGTTCATCCAACGCTTCAGCGCCAACGCGTCGAAGTCGAAGCAGGCGACCTCGCGGAAGGTGCGCCTCGACAAGATCACGCTCGACGACATCCGACCATCGTCGCGCAAGTATCCGTTCATCGCGTTCCAGACCGAGCGCGAGCTCGGGAAGGACGTCCTGTTCGTCGAGGGGCTTTCGAAGACGATCGACGGCGAGGTCCTGTTCGAGAACCTGTCCTTCACGTTGGGCAGAGGTGAGAAGCTCGTCGTCACCGGCAACGACCTGGCCAGCACGACCCTGATCCAAATCCTCGCCGGCGAGGGCACCCCCGATGCGGGCGTGGCGCGCTGGGGCCGCTCGGTGAATCTCGGGTACTTCCCCAAGGACAACGCCGCGTTCTTCGACTCCGACCTGACCCTGGTCGACTGGCTCCGGCGCGCGAGCTCGAACCAGGACGAGACCTTCGTGCGCGCCTTCCTCGGCCGCATGCTCTTCTCGGGGGAAGCGGGTCAGAAGAGCGCCCGGGTGTTGTCAGGCGGCGAGAAAGTTCGCTGCATGTTCTCGCGCTTGATGCTGCAGGACCCGAACGTCCTCTTGCTCGACGGACCCACGGACCACCTGGATCTCGAGTCGATCACGGCGCTCAACGACGGGCTCCTCAAGTTCACGGGATCCATGGTCGTGCGCTCGCACGACGTGCAGTTCGTGGACTCCCTGGTGACGCGCGTGCTCGAGCTCGCCGGCACGGAGCACTACGACCTCGAGATGCGCTACGAAGAGTATCTCGCCGACCCGGCACGGCGGGCGCGCGTCGCCACCCTGGAAGACCGCGCGGCCTGATTATCTTTTCACCGCCGATCCGGGATAGGGTTCGCGGCATGTTCTATCCATTCCATCGTCAGATGAAGAAGATGCTCGGCCAGCTCGAGAAGTGGCTGGGTGCCGCCGAGGAGCACGCGAAGGCCAAAGGGTTCGACCCGAACGTCCTCGTCGAGTCGCGCTTGGCGCCCGATCAGTTCGCGTTCGTCAAGCAAGTGCAGGCCGCCTGCGACACGGCGAAGCTCGCGACGGCACGCCTCACCGGGAAGGATGCCCCGAGCCATCCCGATACCGAGACGACCTTGGACGAGCTGCGGGCTCGGATTCGCTCCGTGGTCGCGTATCTGGACGGCATCTCGGAGTCCGACTACGCGGGCGCGGCGACCCGCGTCATCACGACGCCGCGCTGGGAAGGCAAGGTCATGAGCGGCGCCGACTACTTCATGGAGCACGCGCTGCCGAACTTCTTCTTCCACGTCACGCACGCGTATGCCCTGCTCCGCCATAACGGCGTCTCCGTCGGCAAGCGCGACTATCTCGGCGCCCAGACCCGCCGCGATCCTTAGAAGACCGCGCTTCAGAAGAGCGCGCTTCGGAGCGACATGAGGTGGGGCGCAGTCGACAGGGTGCGGCTCGGCTGCTACGGCCGCGCCATGGACACCACGCGCTGGCCGCGCTGGGCGATCGTGCTCGCGGTCGGCGTCGGCTTGTTCCTCTACGTGCGCTCGCCGATCGATCTGCTTCCCGATCGCATGGGGCCGCTCGGATTCCTGGACGACCTCGTCGTTCTCGGCGTGGCGCTGACCTGGTTGCATCGGCGCCTCGGTGAAGGGACGCCCGCACAAAGCGCGCCAGCGGGAACGGCGCCGTCCACCGAAATCCCGAGCGATCCCTATGAGCTCCTCGGTATCGTCCCCGGCGTGACACGGGACGAGATCACCCGCGCCTATCGCGAGCAGATCAAGCGCTATCATCCCGATCGCGTGGCCGGGCTCGGCGACGAGCTGCAGCGTCTCGCGCACGACCGCACCATCGCGATCCAGCGCGCGTACGAGACGTTGCGCCAGCGCTGAGATCGGACTGCCACGTCTCGGAGCGTTGCGATACGCCGCAGTCCGTCACGTGCGCACTGACACCGCAAAGTTTCACTCCGCAGAAGGGCTGCGCTGACTTTCTACAATTTACCGGGGATCCCGAAGTCCGTGCATGGCGAGGCCATGGTGGATCTCATGTTCTCAGCCGCGTGGGGGGCATGGGGCTTGCTGCGCCCCTGTCATGATCCGCACACACCCACACCGTGTGATCGCCCCCCTGACGTTCGCTCTGCTCGCTGTGAGTACGGCCGCGTACGCAGATGTCGGTCGCGTAGCCGCGATCGACATGCCGTCGCCGAGTGCGCCGCCTCCCGTGCCGAGCCCGATGAGCTCGCCGGCGATGAAGCCGCTCTTGCCGCCGGCGGGGCTTCCCACTGCGCCGCCACCGGATCAGATCAAGCCGATGGATCCGCAGGGGCAGCCGATGCAGCCGAAGGCAGATCCGGCAGCTGCCGAGGCGGCCGTCGATCCTGATCTCGACTTCAGGTACCTGGCCGTCATCAACGGCGCGTGTGATCGGCTCGTGGTGAATGACCGCGAGGTGCCGGACTGCGCCGCGAAGCTCGTGAACGTCGACTTCGGGAACGGGCGCGTCGCCTTCATGTTCAGCGGGCGTGAGGACGATGCGACGGTCGTTACGACCTTCAGCGGCGGCGCGTCGCGCCAGCCCGACGCGCGCGCGTATCACTTGACGATCGATCGCATGTCCATGACGCGGGCCGCGAACGGGGGCCCGGCAGCGACCGTGGTGGTCGAGACGGAAGGCACCTGCACGATGACGGGCGATCCCACCCACGAGGAGACGCGCTTCGAATGCAGCGTGACGAACGGGGGCGCCGAAACGCGCGCCGAGTTCCGGACCTCGGGGCCGCCGTCGGTCACGGCGGGGGCTGGGCGGAAGCGCCTGCCGCCGGACACGGTGCACGTGCCGGAGTTCGTGCCCGCGGCGCCGCGGATGCAGGTAGCGACCCGGTAGCGTGCGGCAGCGTCGGTTGCCGAGTTCGCTATCCCTCCATCTGCGCTCGAAGTCGTTAACAGCGGGAGGAAGCGGAATTTGGCATGGGGGATGCAAGCTCTCGAAGCATGCCCACTTGGCACTGTCCGCGTTGTCACGGGTTTCGTGGTCGCTGCGCCAATTGCGGCACGCCCTATCCGCTTTCCACGACGAGATGCTGCCTGACGGCGTGCCGGGACGCCGCGGTGGTGTGTCGATGTGGGACCGTGATGGAGCGCGGCCCGCTGTCGGCATCCGAGAGCCCCGCTAGAACCTGAGCGGCGCGAGCGCAGGGTCGGCGAGCGCGATCGGGCGGAGGTACTCTCCGACCAGCGTACGGCGCCACCACGCGACGTCGGTGCCGCCGGGGCGCGTGAGCTCGTAGCGCCAGCGCGTCGCGCGGATGAAGCGCGGCGGCGCGGCGGGGAACGGGTCGACGGCGAGGAGCCGCTTCACGTCCGCGTCGCCGCGCAGCAGCTTCACGACGAGGCGCACGAGCCACGGCTCGCGATCGATCGTCGACATCGCGGCGAACCAGATCTGCCAGTCGAGCCGGTAGTGGTAGGGCGAGATGACGCACGGGCGGCGGGCCGGGTCGCCGGGCTTGCAGGGGAGCTCGTACGCGCGCCAGGCCGTGGCGGGGCCGGGGGTCGGGTCGTCGGTGCCCTCCAAGATCACCTCGTCACGCTCGCGACCGACCGAGCCGAAGGCGCCGTAGGTATTGACCAGGTGGAGCGGCTCGAATGAGCGGTTCATCGCCTGGCGTGGCGAGAGCAAGTTGCTCACGGGGGCGACGCTCAAGACCGCGACGAGGACGACGAGCGCCGCGGCCGCCGCGCGATGGAGTCGCGACGGGGCGGCGCGCGCGAGATTCGCCGCGACGATCGCGCGCGTACGCCGCGGGAACAGCCGCTGCCAGACGCCGTCGTCGAGGCAGGCGATCGCCGGGACGATCGTGACCCAGTTCAAGAACGACAGGTTACCGCTCAGGATCAGGAGCGTCTGAAACAGGACGAACAGCACGCCCGCGATCCGGCGGCCGGCGCGGCCGGCCAGGAGCAGCCACGGCGCGCCGAGCTCGACGACGTGGTTGAACGCGGTCCCGCCGGCGTGGAACCACCACGGTGCCGCGTGGAGATACCAACTGAGCGGGTTCGGCACCGGCTGGGTCTCGTAGTGGTAGACGAGGCACGTGAGCTCGCGCCAGCACGGGTCGCCACGGAGCTTGATGAGACCGGCGCCGAGCATGATGCGCGCGATCAGCCAGCGAAAGAGCCACACGACGGCGACCGGCGGCGGCGACGCGAACGGGCGAAGTGTCCGCACCGGACAGAGGAAGATCGCGAGGAAGCCGGTTTCGCAGAGCTGGGTCTCCCAGCCGTAGCCGTAGAAGAGCTGGCCGATCTGGACGAACGAGAGGTAGAGCGCCCAGATCGCTCCCTGGAGGAGTGCGTTCGTGGCGCCGGCGAGCACCGCGAGCGACAGCACGAGGCCCGTCCACGCCGCGGCGTGCCGGGTGCCGTCGGACGCGTCGAGCCAGAAGAGCGTCGGAAGCGCGCGCGCGGCGGCGGTCGTCGAGTCGAAGCTCGCGCGGACGCGCGCGAGGAAGCGCTCGGCCGGGAAGATGCCGGCGTCGCCGATCAGCGGGTCCTGCTGGTGGATCAGGATGAGGAACGCGACGGCATAGACGAGCGCGAGGAGCCGGAGGAGGACGAAGCGAGTGTAGACGTAGTCGGGAGGGATCGCGGCGGACGAGCGGCGCGCGGCGTCC
>JANNPN010000453.1:0-20941 GCA_031400185.1 Polyangiaceae bacterium | reverse complement strand
TCGAGAAGCGGAAGCCGCTGTTCATGGGGCGCTGAGCGCCCCCACGCCTACGCGCTGAGCGTTCGCCGGGTCACGCCTCGTCGGCGTGGCCGAAGTGCATCTGCCGCGCCAGGAGGGCGTGGCGTGCCAACCCGTCGAGCTCCGGACGCAGCAACGACACCAGGATGCCGGTCGCGAACGAGAGCGGGATCGTCACGAGCGCCGGGTTCTTGAGCGGGAACCACGCGCTCGCCTGCTTCAGCACGTCGATCTGGATCGTCGGCGAGAGGACGATCAGGACGAGCGTCGTCGTGGTGCCGACCACCATGCTGGCGACCGCGCCTGCGGTCGTGCAGCGCGGCCAGAAGATGGACAGCACGAGCGCGGGAAAGTTGCTGCTGGCAGCGATCGCGAAGGCGAGCGACACCATGAATGCGACGTTCTGCCCCTTGAAGGTGATGCCGAGAACGATCGCAAGCACGCCGAGCAGGACGGTGGCGATCCTGGCGACGGCGAGCTGCTCGCGCGCGTCGGCGTGCGCACCCCGGACGACGTTCACCCAAAGGTCGTGCGAGAGCGCGGCGGCCCCCGAGAGCGTGAGCCCCGCCACCACGGCGAGGATCGTCGCGAACGCGACGGCGGAGATGAAGCCGAGGAACGGCGTACCGCCGAGCAGCTCGGCGAGGAGGGGCGCCGCCATGTTACCGCCGGCGTCGGCGGCCCGCACGGCATCCGGTCCGACCAGCACCATGGCGCCGAAGCCGAGGATGAACGTCATCAGGTAGAAGAAGCCGATCAGGCCGGTGGCGTAGAACACCGACGGGCGCGCGGCACGCGCGTCGGGCACGGTGTAGAACCGCATCAGGATGTGCGGCAGGCCTGCCGTGCCGAACATCAAGGCGAGCCCGAGCGAGATGGCGTCGAGCGGGTTCGTGACGAGCCCACCCGGGACCAGCACACGGTCGCCGTAGCGCTCGGCCGCCGCCGCGAAGAGCCGCGCCGGATTCATCCCGAAGCGGGCCAGCACGAGCACGGCGAGCAGCGACGCGCCGCTCAGCAGCAGCACCGCCTTCACGATCTGCACCCACGTCGTCGCGATCATGCCGCCGAAGAGCACATAGGCGATCATCACCACTCCGACGATCACGATCGCCTGCTCGTACGTGAGCCCGAACATGAGCTTGATGAGCCCGCCTGCGCCCACCATCTGCGCGATGAGATAGAAGACCACGGTCGCGAGCGTCCCGACGGCGGCGGCGATGCGGATCGGCGTCTGGCGGAAGCGGATCGCGAGGACGTCGGAGAACGTGTATCGGCCGAGATTTCGGAGCGGTTCCGCGATCAGGAAGAGCACGACGGGCCAACCGACGAGCCAGCCCGTCGAGTAGATCAGGCCGTCGAAGCCGCTCGTCGACACGAGGCCGGCGATGCCGAGGAAGCTCGCCGCGCTCATGTAGTCGCCGGCGAGCGCGAGGCCGTTCTGGCCCGCGGTGATACTGCGACCGGCGGCGTAGAACTGCTCGGTCGTGCGGGTGCGGCGGGCCGCCCACCACGTGATGCCGAGCGTGATCGCGATGAAGACGAAGAAGAACGCGATCGCGATCGGGCTCGGCGCGCCGGCGGACGGCATTCAGAACGCCTCGCGGAGCGCGCGGAGCGCGGGGTCGTAGTGGCGGTTGGCCCAGCGCACGTACACCCATGTGAGGAGCCACGCGGCCACGATCACGAACGCTCCGAGCACGATCCCGAGGCTGAGACCCGGCGCGAGCATCCATCCGAGCATCGGCCGTGCGAACGCGACGGCGCCGATGAAGCCGAAGTATACCGAGACCACCGCGGCGGTGAGGCCGAAACCGATGCGCGCCCGCGCCGCCGCGAGCGCCTGCAAGCGGCCCTCGGCCTCGTCCCCGTCGTTCCCCACGCGCGCGTGGCGTACCGTCGTCGCGGCGGGACTGTCAATCCACCGGTCACACGCCCCGGCGCGTCACCATCACCTTCACCGTCTCCGCCATGATCTTGAGATCGAGGACGAGCGAGTAGTTGTAGATGTAGGCGAGGTCGTACTTGAGCTTGTACGCCGGGCTCGTGTGGTACTCGCCGTTCACCTGGGCCAGGCCCGTGAGGCCCGGCTTCACCTGCAGGCGCTCCAGGTAGCCCGGGATCTCCTCGGCGTAGCGGCGCACGAACTCGGGGCGCTCGGGACGCGGCCCGATCAGGCTCATCGTGCCGTTCAGCACGTTCCAGAGCTGCGGGATCTCGTCGACGCGGCTCGCGCGCAGGATGCGGCCGACCTGGGTCACCCGCTGATCCTCGTGGGTCGCGAGCACGGGACCGCTCTCCTCTTCGGCGTGGTCGAGCATGGTGCGGAACTTCCAGATGGTGAACTGCGTCCCGCCCTGGCCGACCCGACGCTGGCGGTAGAAGACGGGTCCGGGCGACCCGAGCTTCACCGCGATCGCGGCGGCAAGCGCCACCGGCAGCGCGATCGGCAGGAACATCGCGGCGACTGCGAAGTCGGTCGTACGCTTGAAGAGGTACGCCAGATCGTCGCGGGGATTTTTCACCACCTCGACGACGGGGATGTCGTGGATGCGCCCCGACGACACCCGGCCGACGAGGATGTCGTACACCGACGGCACGACGCTCACCCGCGGGCGGCGGCTCTGCCGCAGCATGCGGTCGACGAGCCGATCGCGCCACGAGAGCGGCGAGAGCAGCACAATCTCGCCGACGTCGTGGTCGACGAGAAGCCGCGGCAGATCGCTCACCTCGCCGAGCCACGGCAAGCCGCCGACGAACGGCGACGGCGTACGGTCGGTCGTGCCACCCTCGGGCGCCACGGCGATCGCGCCGACGATCTCGACGTTCTGGAGACGCGGCTCGCCGACGCCTTCGAGGAATTGCTCGATCTCGTCCGCGGTGCCCACGAGGAACACGCGGATCGGTGACGACGACGCGAGCCGGCGACCAACCACGTCGCGAAGGAACGCGAGCCCGGCCGCGTTCACGAGCCAGTACACGATCAGCACCGAGCGCGGGAAATTGACGTCGCCGCTGAAGAAATAGAGCGCCGTCGTCGCGAGCAGATGGATGAACAGCGCGGTCACGCTGTTGACGATCGGACGGAAGCCGGCGCGGAGCGCGCGCAGGTCGTAGAAGCCGAAGAAGTAGAGCGTGACGATCTCGGCCGCGAGGATCGCCGGCAGCATGTGGCGGAGCTCGAAGAGGCGCCCGATCGGCAGCAGCGTGGTCGTGAACGGCAGCGGGAAGTAGATGCGCAGGAAGAACGCGATTGCGTACGCCGCGATGCCCCACGCGAGGTCGCACACCAGGAGCACCACGATCGTGCTCTGCTCGCGAAGCCCGGTCCGCTGCATCGCGCGTCAGCTCCGGACCGTGCCGCCGCCTGCGGGCCAGCGTTTGGTCGACGGCAGCATCGTCCAGCCCCGGTCGAAGCCGCGGCGGATCTGGCGGTGGGCGCGGACGCGCGCGAGCGCGCGTGCCGCCAGCGACAAGGCGACGAGCGGATACTCGCGCGGCGCGATCTCCCGCACGAACCGGCGCCAGGGATAGCTCCCGAACCCGTGGCGGCGAACGAGCTCGGGGAACTCGTGGGTGAGCTGGAGCTTGCCGACCTCGTTCCGGGTGCGCTGGCGGAGGTAGTCGCTCCAGGTCGTCGGCGGGCGGAGGTAGACGACCGCGTCGTTCTCCTTCGCGAAGCGCTCGCGACCGAGGCGCACCGAGAGGTAGGCATCCTCGTGCAGCACCGACGCCGGCATCGGCTCCGGGAGCGCGGCCGTCCGGAGCGCATAGAGCCGGCCCGGGACGTTGCCGAAGTCGAAACGGTGCGGGAGCGCAGCGACCTTGGCGACGAGCCCGTCCTCGGGGGTGACGAGCGGCAGCTCGCGCCCGGCAGCGATCGCGAGCTCGGGCGAGCGCACGAGGCGGCCGACGAGAAGCGGGAGCGCCGCGGGTGCGACCCGGACGTCGGCGTCGGCAAAGACGATGATCGGCGCGCGCGCGGCGTCGCGGATCGCGTTCCACGCGGCGACCTTGCTCTGCGGCGCGAGGCGGAGGAGGCGCACGCACGACCCGGTGGCAGACGGCGCCTCGCCCGGTGCGACGAACGGTAACGTGGCCGCGCGGGCGAACACTGCGGCGCCCGCGACCGCCGCCGCCGGCTCGTCGGGGCCGTTCACGGCGATGACGACCTCCACGGCACCGTCGACGCCGGCGGCGCTCGCGTACAAGCTCGCGAGCGTCTGCGGGAGGTCGTCCTCGCCGGTGCTCGCCGGCACGCCGATCGTGAGCGCCGGCGGCAGCGCTCCGCGGACGGCGTCGGTCATGCGGCGCGACGCATCGCCGTCGCGGTCGGCCGCGTCAGCAGGTAGCCGTGCTTCCAGAAGAAATATCCGAGCCCGTAGACGTGGCGCGCGGTGAGCCGCGAGAGGAGCTTTCGCGTCACGCGGCGCTCGAGGTGCATGACGATCGCCTCGGGCACGTACTCGACCTGCCAGCCCGCGTGGTGCATGCGGAGGCAGAGGTCGACGTCCTCGGGCCCGTAGAAGATGCGCTCGTCGAGGAGACCGACCTCCGCGAGCGCCGCGCGCCGGATCACCTGACACGCGCCGATCACGTAGTCGACCTCGCGCACGCCGACATGGTCCCACCAGCGGAGCTCGACGTCGTCGGCGATCGCGCGTCCGAAGCGTTCCGGCAGACGCCGCAGCACCTTGTCGACGATCGTCGGGAAGCGGCGGCAGCTGTACTGCAGCGCGCCGTCGGCCCCGACGAGCTTCGGGCCGACGAGGCCGACGCCGGGCGTCGCGCGGAGGCGCGCGACCAAGGTCGGAAACGACCCGGGCTGCGCCACCGTGTCCACGTCGAGAAGCGCCACGAACTCGCCGCGGGCCCGGCGGAGGCCTTGGTTCCGCGCCGGCGCCACGCCGCGATTGGTCGGATTGGTGATCGTGACGAGGTCGGAACGCGCCGCGAGCAGCTCGGCGGTACCGTCCTGCGAGCCGTTGTCGACGATGATCAGCTCCGTCGCGAGCGGCGCGGTCGCGGCGGGCAGCGCCGCGAGGCACGCGGTCAACAGCGACCGCGAGTTCCAAGTCAGAATGACGATCGACACCACCGGCGCTCCCTCGCCCTTGACGATCCAGGGTGCCGACTCTGTCACGCCCCCTCTATCCCAGGAGCCTGCCGGAGCCGCAACCGCGCACGATCCGCACGCCGGCCGGCCGGATCGCCGCTGAGACAGAGTCGCGCCATGCCGCCGTAGCGCCGCGCCCGGACCGCGGCGCCGGCCTCCCCGCGGCGCGCCGCGAGCGCCGCCAGCACGGCCTTGGCCGAGAAATCGCAACCCGCCGCGACTCGGAAGCCGATCTCCGCCACGCGCCCGCGGCGGCGCCGGAAGAACCGCAGCGTCCCACGGAGCACGGCGAGGTCGCGGTCCGCGACGTAGCGGCGCGCCCCGCTGACGTTCCCGTGATGCACGACGATCGCCTCGGCGCAGTACGCGGTCCGCCAGCCGGCAGCGCGCAGGCGATGGCAGAGGTCGAGGTCCTCGCCGTACATCTCGTACGCCTCGTCGAACCCGCCGACCGCGTCGAGCGCCGCCCGCCGGGCGAGGAGGAACGACCCGTAGACCCAGTCGACGACGCCGCTCGTGGAAGGCGCCCTGCCGCGCACGGCGCCGCGTCCGCCGCGGAACGCCTCGGTCACGAGGCCGCGGACGCTGTGGAAACGGTCGACGGTCGGCTGCGGCGTGCCGTCGGCGTTGAGCGTCCGGCAACCGACCACGCCGGCTGCCGGCAGGCGCTCGAGGTACGCGAGCGCCCGAGCAATGGTATCCGACGCGACGACCGCGTCGGGATTCAGGAAGAGCACGAACGGCCGCGTGCTCGCCGCGCACCCCTGGTTCGCGCCGGCTGCGAAGCCCCGGTTCACGGCGTTCGCAAAGAGGTGCGCGTCAGGCGCGAGCCGCCGGACGACGTCGGCTGTGCCGTCGGTCGAGGCGTTGTCGACGACGACGAGCTCGGTCCCGGCCGCGAGCGCTGGCCGCACCGACTCGACCAGCACCGCCACGTCGGCGGCGTTCTGCCACGTAACCACTACGATCGCGACATCGGCGAGCGTCGCCTGCATCGCGCGTCACGTCACCCCGCGTCCGACGTGAGCCCGTGCAGAGCATGGCACGCGTCGCCGAGCACGATGCGGTACGCGCGCGGCACGGCGCTCGCGAGCGCGTCCAGGTTGTGTACGGTCGTGATCCGCTGCACCACCCCTCCGAGCTGCTGCTCCGCGGTCGCGCGCTGCTGCCGCTCGGCATCGGACGGGACGTAGATGCCGTGGCGCTCGGCATAGCGCAGGTTCTCGATCGAGTGGCCGAGGAACTGGAGCTTTGCCGCGTCCGCGTTGAGTTGCTGCGCGGGGGCGACGAGTGCCTGGTCGATGAGCGCGACCTCGGCGGCGAGCCGGAAGTACGAGGCCTGCGTGAGATCACGGACGCGCTGGCGCAGGTTCTTCCCCTCGTAGCCGTGGCGGAGCGCGTCGTAGAGGCCGTAGAGGACGTGGGTGCCGTTGCACGCGTACGTCTGGAGCGTGCTCCGTCCGTAGGCCTTCGTGCCGCGCATCGCCGCGACCGTGTCGGCGTACCCGAACTCCGCCGCCTGTGCCGCCGTCTCGACGAGGGCCGCCACCGTGAACGTCTGGCCGTCGGCGTTGGTGAAGCGATCGGCCGAGTGTGGCATCGCGCCGGTGAAGACGCTGAGCGTCCACGAGAGCTCCGGGCCGGCGATCGTCGGCGTGAAGAGCGCTTTCGCGCCCGCGAGCAGGTCCGCAGGGGTTGCGCTCCCGTCCTTCCCCGGCAACGACCGTGTCGGCGGGACGGCGCTCGCGTCGATGATCTCGAGGAAGTGGTTGGGGTGAGCCTCCACGTTGATCGGGAAGCCCGGGTAGGACTTCCCGCCCTTCGCCGTCATGACCAGGTGGCGGCTCGTGACGGCCTCGAGAAGCGCGCCGTTCGGACCGCGGGCGTCGGGCCCGAGCGCCAGCACCACGTGCATCAGCACCCAGGGATCGTCGCTGACGACCGCACGTTGCATCACGAGATCGCGGAGCGCCGCCGTCGCCGCCGCATCCTTCTTGGCCGGGGCGGCAGCCCGCGCCCGCCGCGGCGCGAGCACGAGAGCCCCAGCACCGGCCCCGAGGGCGAGCAATCGTCGTCGCGTCCAGAGCACCGGGGGATTCTCTCAGCCTTCGCCGGACGCGGGAAGGCGGGCCGTGAGCTCCTCGATCCGACCCTCGAGCTCGTCGACGAAATCTCCGAGGCCGTCGACGGCGTCGATCACGGCGTCGCCGAAGACGCGGGCGAGGCCGTGCTCGCGCACGATCTGGCGCTGCCGCGCCCAGTACGCCCGGCCGAATGCGCTCGGCCGAAACGGCTCGCGGAAGAGCGGCAGGATCTCGTGGTCGGGACGGCGTCGACGCGCCTGGATGGACGCGCGTGCGGCGTCCCAGCCGGCCCGGCCGTCGTCGAACGCGCGCTCGGCAGCACGAATGGCTTCGGCGTCGGTCCGCGTCGCCGCCTCCGCGCGCGCCGCGAGCAGCGCACGCGCGGCCGGCAGCACGACGTCCAGGTTCGGGGCGTCGTAGTTCTTGTAGAGCGACGCGAGCGCGTTCCGCTCGAGCAGGAAGCGCCAGCGTGTCGGGTCCATGCCCGATCCGCGATGCCGGTGGTAGGCAATCGCCTCCGGCACGTACAGCACCCGCTCGCCGAGTACCCAGAGCCGCCAGCCGAGATCGACGTCCTCGAAGTACGCGAAGTACTCCGCGTCGAAACCGCCCGCGGCAAGGAACCGCGTACGCTCGACCGCCATGGCACCGCCGCATGCGAAGAGCACCGGTACGGCCGGCCGCCCCGCGGCGGCAACGTACGGACGGCCGAACCCTCGATTGCTGCCGTGGCCGTGGAAGTTCATCGCGGCGCCGTCGAAGTCGACCGACGCTCCGCCCCAATCGAGCATGCAGCTACCGGCGGCGGCCGCGTCGGCACCGCGGAGCGCCTCGACCAGCGACCGGAGCCACGCCGGCGCGACTCGGCAATCGTTGTTGAGAAACGCGACCACGTCTCCGTGGGCGGCTGCGGCGGCGGCGTTCGCGCCCGCGGCGAACCCGTGGTTGTCCTCGAGGGCGACCACCCGCACCTGCGGCCACTCGCGGCGGAGCCATTCGCGCGAGTCGTCGGTCGAGCCGTTGTCGACGACGACACACTCGAGGAGCGTCGTCGGGTAGTCGAGTGCGAACACCGAGGGCAAGCAGGCCGCGAGCAGATGGCGTCCGTTCCAGTTGACGATCGCGACGGTCGCCGCGGGGAGAGCGCTCACGCGCGCCCGTTTCCGGCGAGCGTCAGGATCGCGTCGAGCGCGCTCGCGTCGCGGAGCCGGCGCGCGGCGGCATCGGCGTCGGACTCGTTGGTGACGAGGCGCTGTACGTCGCGGCACCACTCGGTCGCGCCGGTGCAATCGATGACCAGCAGATGGCGATACGCCGGCTCGCGCCAGTCGGCGACCTGGCCGTTGTAGCGCGCCTGGCCGCGCGCATAGCGCGCGCCGAGCGCCGGCTCGGCGAGCAAGAGGTTCGCGGCCTGCATGAGCGTCCAGTACGGCAGGTAGCCGTTCGGGAGCACGACGACGCTCGCGCCGCGCGCCTCGAAGTGCGCGATCGTCGCCTCGAGGTCGGGGTGCCCATGGGTCAGGTGCTCGCGGAGAAACCCGTGCTCATAGCCATGCCGCGCCTGCACGAGCGCGAACAGCACCGCGTCGGCGTCCCGTACCCCCGGGGTCGCAAACGGCGCGCCCAGGACGACGAAGCGTCGCGACACGCGCGCAAGCTCGTCGAGGAGCAGCGTCCGGCCGTCGGGCGGCACGTGCTCGAGCACGTCCTGACAGAGCACGAGGTCGAAGCTCGCATCGGCAAACGGCAACGGCGGTCCGGCGACGGCGAGATGGTCCGGATGATCGGCGACGCGCACGTCGATCGCGCACGTGTCGTCGTCGGGGAAGAAGTCGGCGAGGCTCGCGAAGTGGCCCGACGCGCCGCCCATGACACCGCCGACGTCGAGCACGCGGCGCGGGCTCGTGCCGAGCCGGACGGTCGCCGCGCGCGCGTGGTCGTAGCGCTGGTACATGTCGAACGGGAGGCGGGCGAGGAGCTCGACGCGCGTCACGGGCTCGACCGCGACCTCGAGCCGGCGCACCAAGAGCGGCGAGCTCGTGCGGAAACGGAGACCGTGGCCGCCGGCCGCGACCGGCAGGCTCGGCAGCGTGACGATGCTCGGGCATTGCCCGATGGGCGCGCGACCGATCTCCTGGTCGCCGAGCGCGACCGTGAGCTCGCCGTCGCGCTCGGCGCAGCAGTCGATCCGGATCGTGATCCGGCGCGGCTCACGACCTGCAATCACGAGATAGCCGAGGCCGTCGCCCCCTCCGCTCCAGTACGCCTCGGCGGCATCCGGCGTCGGAGCCGCGACGAATCCCGACCGGAGCCGCAGCGCCACGCGCTCGGCGCCGGGACCAACCACGCTGCCGAGCGTCAGGCCGGCCCCGAATCCCTCCAACCGAAGCGCGCCAGCGGGCTCGAGCGTGCCAACGTCCGCGCGCACCGCGAGCAGCTCGAGATTGTAGTCGGCCTGGAAGAAGCGGAAGTCGACCGCGAAGCCGAGCGCCAGCAAGCGGTCGATCCAGTACGACGGCGGCCGCTCCGAGAAATGGGTCTCCTCGTGCCGGCCGAAGAGCAGCGGGTCAGGCGTGGCGCCGATCAGCACGCCGCCGGGCTTCACGACCCGTGCGATCTCGGTGAGCAGCAGATCGGGGTCGTGGACATGCTCGAGCACGTCGAACGCGCTCACGACGTCGAAGGAAGCGTCGGCAAACGGCAAGCGGTCGACGAGGGCGCGCAGCACCCGGCCGCCCGCGGCCGGCGCGTCCACGCTGGCACGCCCGAGCGCGTACGCGCTCACGTCGACGCCGAATGCGGCGAAGTCCCCCCGGCGGGCCTCCGCCACGAGGTAGCCGTACGCGCACCCGAGGTCGAGCCACCGCGCGCCGCGGCCGGTCCGTGCGGCGAGGTGCTCCACCCAGTGCTGCCAGCTCGCGTGCTCGCTCTCGTACCCGGCCGCGGGGTAGCCGCTGTTGACGCCGTGGTAGTAGCCCTCGTCGTACAGGCCATCGAGGGCGCGCGCGTCCAGGTCGGGCGCGGACGACATGATCCGCGCGCTCATAGCACGACCGGAATTCACGGCGCAATTTTGCCGGCGCACCCGGCGTCCGGCACCTCATAGAGGTCGAGGTCGGCCGCAGTGTCCGCCGGTGCCGCGACATCGAGGGCAAATGACGCCGGGAGGTCGCCGCGCGCGAGGCAGAGCGTGCTCGTCGGGCCCGCGGCCCCCCGCGCACCCGTCGCATCGCTCACGACGACCGTTCCGCTCGTGACCCCGGCGACGACGCGCACGCCGCCCCGTCCCGGCGCGAGCGCGCAGTCGATGCGACGCGGCAGCGGGCGCGCGCGCAGGGTCGTGCCGTCGCCATAGCGCCGTGGTGCAGGCAGCACGCGGACCGGGACGACGATCGGCGTTGTGCCGACGCGGCAGGACGCGTAGTCGATCGCGGGGACGAAGCGCGCGAGCCGGAGCGGCCCGACGTCGGCGAGCTCGACGCCCGGGGTCGCCGCCGCGGGCGCGCTCGGATCGTCGCGATACCAGACGGTCGTGTGCCGGGCGCCGCGCGTGGCGACGGCCTCCGGCGCCGACGCGCGCAGCAGCCAGAAGCCGTTGTCGCCCGTCACGTCGTCGAAGGCCGGTCCGTGCGTCGTGAGCCAGCGCGTCGCAAAATCGGCGGGCTCGCGCGCGAGCTCGCGTGCCACGTCGCGCTTGACGCCGGCGGAGAGCAGCCGTCCCGGTGCGGCGGCATCGCGCCCACCGCGACCGTCGAGCGTGAGCGAGGCGGGGTCGAGGGCGACGTAGCCGTGGCGCGCGGCGGCCGCGATCCAACGTCCGCCCTGCAAGCCGAGCCACGCCGCGGCCACGAGCAACGTGACCGCGACAGCACCGAGCAGCACCCCGCCGGACTCCCCACCCTCGCGTGGCTGGACCGCGACGAGCGCGCCCGCGGCGAGCGCCCACGCCGGCAACAGCGCGTCGAGGTAGTAGTACCAGGCCTCGCCGGGCAGCAACGCCACCATGGTGAGCTGGCACACGATCACCGCGAGCAGAACGGCGGCTGGGACGTGGGCGCGGAACGCATCGCGCGCGAGCCGCACGACGCCGACGGCGACCGCCAACGCGATCGTCGCCGCGGCGGCGCGCGTCACGGCCGGCCACGGCTCCGGCGTGTCCGGCCATTGCCAGAACGCCGTCGGCACCTGCCACTCGAGGCTCCACGCCGACGAGAGACGGGCCGCGAGCGATGGCACCGGCCCCCGGGTCGGCAGCGTCGTGATGCCGGCGTCGCGTCCCGCGTTGGTGAGCGCGGCGTAGAGAGCCGGGAAGCCGCTGACGATGCCCGCGGCGATCCCGGCGGCGATCGCCCGTCCGCCCGCTCGGCGGAGGAGGACGACCCCGGCGGCCGCGAGCACCCACGCGGCCATCGCGAGGTGCAACTGCACGGCGACGCCGAGCACCGCGCCGAGTGCCGCGACGCGCATCACCGTCGGCGGACCGGCGAGCAACCAGAGGAGCAGCATCGCAACGGCTGGGAGCGCCGCCGGCGCCCACATCACGCGGCCGTCGATCACCGCGACGCGCGACGTGGCAAAGACGGCGAGGGTGACGAGCCCGGCACGCACACCCCACGCGCGCCGCGCAAAGGCCCACGCCGCGAGCAGCGCGACGACGCCGAGCCCGGCCGCGAACCGATAGCCGGCGAGCGGGTCGTCGCTCACGAGGAACGGGACCGCCCACGCGTAGTAGTAGAGCGCCCCGAGGCTCGTCACCCGCCGCATGGTCGGACCGACCGTCGGCCAGTCGCGGCCGTGTGCGACGTCGAGCGCGGTCTGGACGTCGCGCGCCTGGTCGACCCCGAACCACCCTGCGTCGAGGTGCCAGAAGCGCAGCCCGAGACCGACCCCGCACAGCACGACGACGGCCAAGATCTCCGCGCTCCCGAACCGGGACGGACCCGTCACGCGCGCGTCCCATCGCCGTGGAGCCGCGCGCCCACTCGGGCGTACGGGACGAGGGCCACGAAGGCGAGGCAAGTGACGAGCGCGCCGATCAGTGCGGACGTCGGGCGGTAGCGAAACACGACCTCATGCGGGCCGGCGGGGACGACGACCCCGCGCAGCACGCCGTCGACCGTGTAGACGGGCACGTCCGCACCGTCGACCTCGGCGCGCCACCCGGGATAAGCGAGATCGGCGAGCACGAGGAGTGCGGGCGTGGCGCCGTCGGTCGCGACCGTGACGGATCCCGGCGTCGCGCCGCGGATGGCCGCGCTCGCGGTCTCGTCGGACGGTGCGCTTGCCTGCGCGGCGCTGCTCGCAAGCGCCCGGCTCACCGCGACGACGTCGGCTTTCGCGACGAGCGCGGCCGTCCGGAAGTCGAACCCGTCGCCGAGACGAGTGAGCGCCGCATCGAGGCTCGCCGTCGGCTCGGCGTGCCGCACGCGAAACGCGCGCGGCAGCGCGTTCCGGTTCTCGTAGACGGTGACGCCGAGGACCGGATCGCGAAACGCTTCGCGGAGCGCGCCAGCCTCGGCGGCATGGCGCGCGCCCCGCTCCGCCGCCAGCCGCACCTCGGCCGCGGCCCCGGGTCCGTAGCCCAGGTTCCCGAGTGACACGTTTGCCGGCGACCCGTCGCGGCTCACCGCTTCGATGCGAAGGCGCATGCGCCGGTGCTCGCCGGCCCGCCCGATCGTCACGCGCTGCTCGTGCCAGGCGTCGCCGGTCGGGATCACCTGGGCGTCAGCAGGCGCATCGGACGGTACACCGTCGACGCGCGTGCGGAGCAGGATTCCGGAGCCCGCGCCACGCACGAGCGTTCCCCAGGCGAGCTCGGCGGCATCGCTGTCGGCGGTCACGTCGAGCGTGAATGGGGTCGGCAGCGTGAACGCGAAGCGGGCGTCGTCCCCGAGCGCCACGGGTCCAATCGCGAGGGCGCCGCCCCCGGTACGGAGCTGGTGCATGCCCGCGAAGAGGCGCGCGGTGCGCTCGCGGCCGACCTGGTTGCGGACGCGGGTCGCGAGGTCGCTCGTCGGGAGCGCGCTCCGGGTGACGATCCAACGCACGGCCGCGAGGTCGAGCGCGGGGGCGCTCGCCGCGACGGCGAGGTCGGGGTCGACGGTGAAGTGGATCACGCGGTCGCAGAAGCTCACGAGGCGGGTGAAGAAGGCGTAGTAGCTGCCGGGCGTCAGCACGTCGATCGCGCGAAGGTCGGTGAGCCCCGCCGCCGCGGATGTCAGCGGCACGGCGAGCTCGGCGTCGGCGATGATCCGTCCGGGCGGCGCCGCCCGCAGGAACTCGACGAACGCGGGCGGGCGGTAGGGATCGAGGAGCGGTGGATGCGCGGCGGGCGCGAAGCAGCGCAGCTCGACGACCACGAGCACGGCGAACGCGGCGGCAACCGCTTCACGTCCGAGCAGGCCGGCCCGCCATGCCGCGAGCAATGCGAGCACCATGGCCGCAATCGCCGCCGATGTGGCGACGTGCCGCGGGAACGTCGGCACCGCAGCCGTCCAGATCGCGGCGACGAGGAGCGCGCCGATCGCGGCCAACGCCCCGAGCCCCGCCCGACGAGCACGCCGCGCGTCGATGCGACCAGCGACGATGGCGTCGAGCCCGATCGCAGCGGCGACGGCGAGCGCGAACCCGATCGTGAACGTGTACTTCACGAACAGGATGCCGCGGATCGCGGGCAGGTGCACGGCGAGGTTGCCGAATGCCCCGGCGTTCCGGAGCAGGAGGACGGCGGCCCAGAGCCCGCAGAGCCGGGCCATCGAGCGAAACGGCGATCCCTGCGCGGCGATCCCGATCGCCGCGAGCAGCACGGCGACGCTCCCGATCGCGGGCGTGAGAAGACCGTCGGCGAAGCTCCGGCCCGGCGCGACGAAGAGCCCCGGGACCGCGAGGCTCGCGAGGGACGGCCAGGGAACCATGAACCCCGCAAGCTGCGCGCGCCCGCCGAGCGTGAGCCCCGAGGCCCGCACCATGAGCTCGACGGCCGGTACGAGGAGAAACGCCGCGACGAGGCACGCACCAGCGAGCCCGCCGATCGCGAGCGCCGCCGTCACCCATCCCCTGCCCCCGTCGCGACGGCGACCACGCATCCAAGCCCAGATCGCGACGAACGCGAAGCAGAGAAGGCTCGCCTGCAACTTGCCACCGAGGAGCGAGCCGGCCGCCGCGACCACCAGCAGGGCCCAGCCGCCGGCGCGGCCCTGCCGCCCCCGCTCGAGGCCGAGAAGCATCCACGGCAGGAAAAGCTCCGTCGAAAGCGGGTGGTGGACGATCCACGCCAGCGGATAGCCGCCGTAGGCCAGGATGACGGCGCCGACGGAGGCGGCGAGCGCGGTCACGCCGAGCTCGCGGAGGAACACCCACATGCCGCACGCGAGCACCACGAGGCGCGCGAGGTGGAAGAGGTCCGCGTGGCGTGGTGAGGGCCAGAGATTCAGTGCCAGCTGGAGCGGGTTTCCCGCCCCGGAGTTCAAGTTGGCGGCGAGCGGCGCTCCGAGGCCGGTTCCGGGATTCCAGAGCGGTAGCTCGCCGGCCGCGAACGCCGCCCGCGCGAGGTACGGGCTCGGCTCGTCGACCCATGCGGCGCCCTCGGCGTCGAGGAGATGCGGCGGCGGCACGTTCGGCGGCGCGTCGACGGGGCCGTGAGGCGTGAGACCGGCGACGAAGGTCGACGCGGAAAGCGAGTGCCCGTGGAACGCGACGTCGTGGAAAAAGATGCCGTGCAACAGCAAGAACAGGAGGAGCGCGGGCAGCGCCGACATCGCCCGCCCTTACTCGCCCGAGCGATGCCGACTCACGACCATTGCCGCAGCCTGCCGCATCGCGCGGGCCGCCTCAGTGGAACGTGACCCGACGAACGTAGAGGTCGAGCGGCGGACGCTTGTTCTGGGCATCGCCGAGCGTCTTGGCCTTGGACTCGCCCCATTCTTCCCACATGACGTAGACGGTGTTCCCGCCGATCGCGACCTGCGGGAACCGGATCGTGCCCTGCGTCGCACCCTGCGCGCGCTCGACGACCAGCAACGGCTCGTCCCAGGTTTGGCCCCCGTCCTTGGAGCGCCGCAGGCGCACGGTGCGGGGTCCATCGATGTAGACGAGGTGGAGCGTGCCGTCTTTCGCGGTCGCGAGTCGCGGGGCGCTGGCTTTGCCATCGACCGGGGTCAACGGCGTGAGGGTGTCCTTACCGGGACTCCACGACCCATCAGGCTGCATGCGCACGTAGTAGATCGACTCATTGCCGCCGCGAGCCTTCGCCTCGAAGACCGCCGAGGCGTGCGCGCCGTCGGAGTAGAGCTGCATCGTCGGAGCCGACCCACCGGGCTGCTCATGGACGAGCACGTCCGGCCCCCACGTCGCGCCGCCGTCGGCCGATGAATCGGCCCACACCTCGGCGAAGGCGTTGATGCCGCCACCGACGGCGGCCGTCCACATCACGACCGCACGCCCGCCGGCGAACGTGACCCGCGGCGCGAGCGGTGCACCCCGACCCTTGCCGTCGTCGAGGCGCACGGGCGCCGACCATGTCGTGCCGCGGTCGTGCGAGTAGGACGACATGATCACTCGTCCCACGCCCGCCGCCTGCTCTTCCCACACCGCCAGCACACGGCTCTCGCCGTCGCCGGCCGCCGCGACGGCGTTCGCCATGAGGCCGCCGCCCTCGCCGGCGTCGATGCGAATGTCCGTGGGCAGCCAGGTGACACCGCGGTCGAGCGAGCGGTTCGCGTAGATGCCCGTCGTGTAGCCGCGCTCGTCCGGCCAGGCGACGACGACACCGCCTTGGCGATCCGTCGCGATCGCGGGGGCAAACGCCATCGGCTCCGTGTTGAGGACGCGGGGCTCGGACCAGGAGGCCCCGCCGTCCGCCGAGCTCCGGAAGACCACGAACTTGTCGCCGGTCTCAGGCTTCCGGGCCTGCCATGCCGCGTAGAACTCGCCCTCGGACGAGCCGGGAAGCGTGGTGAGCCCGATCGTGATCGTCTTCAGCATGTCGGCGGGGCTGAGATGCGCCTCGGGGCCGAACGACTGATCGGGCTTGCCCGCGTGTCGATACACGACCGGGCGATAGGGCGGCTCGTCGCGCATCCAGGTCGCCACGGCACCCCCGTCCGGCAAAGCGTAGAGGGCGGCGTAGTAGGCGACCATGTAGCGGCCAACGTTCCCAGCCTCGCCGTTCAAGCGCTCGATCTCGCCGAGCACCGGGCCGCTCTGCCGATCGCAGCCGAGGGTCGCGAGCAGGAGGGCCAGCCACCACGATCTTCCAGGATTCATGACCATACGGGGGAGGTTGCGGACAAAAAGAGAGGGGACGGCGCATGACACGCCGTCCCCTCGTTCTTCACTCAGAGACTCCTGTCGGAGACAGGATTACTCTGCGGTGTACCGAGCAAGCGTCGAGGTACCGAACGGACCAACCGCCATGCCGTGGTAGGCAAAGAGGAAGGTGGTCAGGTCCACGGCGTTGATCGTGGTGTCACCGATCGGCACGTTACCCTCGTCGCCACCAACCACGCAGTTGGTGAGGCGGACGAAGCCAGACGTCTCGGCCGGAATCGAGGCGGGGATGATGGCGGGGAGGTCGATCGCCGCGAGGCTTTCGTTCTCCGCGATCTTCGCCGTGCTCGAGCAGCTCAAGCAGATGTCGGGCAACGAGATGAACGTCTCGACGTTGTCGTAGTATTGGGCGTTGCAGCAAACCGCGGCGCCGTTAGTGAGAGCGGCCGGAATCGGGCCGACCTCGGAGTCCGCGAAGGCCGCATTGCCGGCAGGAAAGGCGACGCCGATGAAGAAGACCTCGGAATCCTGCAGATCGAGCGGGTTGAAGGTCTGCAGGAAGAGACCAGCCGCCACCGGACCGGTGAGGAAGAAATCACCGCCCGCAGGAAGCGTCTGGCCGTCGACGATGCCGATCGCGTTGTTGCCGAAGGCAGCGTTCGTCGAGGTGTTCGCAACCACCCAGCTGCCGACGAGGGCAGGCGTGCCCGTCGGCGACTCCGGATCGATCACGTCACAGGTCTGGCTGTTGGTGTCGGCATCGAAGGCGGTGACGGTGATGAAGCCCTTCTCACCCGACAGGTTGATCACGGGACCCGTGTTGGTGTTCTCCTGGCCCTCTTGGAGCTGGCCCTGGAGTTGGGTCGGATCGACGACGACGGTGTCACGCGGGGTCAAGCAGATGAACACGTCCGCGAGGTGATCGCAGCTCTCGGACCAGAACGACCAGTGGGTCGCCAAAGGATCCGAGCTCTCACCGCCGATACGGCTCACGAGCTGGAAGCTCGCACGCCCGTCCGTCACGTCGAATGGCATGATCAACGCCACCGCCGGCTGAATCGTGGTGACCGTGTCACCCAGCTCGGCCGCTTGCACGGGAGACGTGGCAAACGCCACGGCCGCCAGTGCTGTTCCAAAACTAAAATTGATACCCTTCCTCATAGTGCTGTCTCTCCTTTCGTCTCCACTCGTTCGATGTGAGACGTTCACTAACCCTACTGCACATCGCGCCGGTCCGGTGATGGCGCGATCCTTCGATTCAAAAGTCATGTGCGCCCATCCCCCTCCGGCCCGTTCTGCTACCGACCGCTGGGGAGCGCGTCACTGATCAATGCTGAATTTATGAGACCCAAAAAGACCCCCACGACCCCCCAACCCCTCTAATCAAAAGCGCGGCGTATCCTAACCCGAGGTTTTGAAACGTGTCAAGTTCCCAGGCCGTCACTCGGTGAGCCGGACGTACCAGTTGCCGTCACGACGTACCCATTCGTCGTTCGTCGTGACCTGCTTCTTGATGAAGGTGAGCTCACCCTGGGGGGTCTTGAGTGGGAAATTGACCTCGTTGGTGACTGCGACCTTGGCCTTGTCGCCTTCCTCGTGAACGCTGGAGATCTCGTAACTTAGGACGTCGAAGGCGAGCCAGCGACGCTTCAGAAACGCCTCGCGCGGGATGGTCTTCTTGGCTTCAGGGTCGAGGTACTGGTCATAGACCTCGGGCCACCCCTTCGATTGCTTCAGGCCCCAATAGGTCGAGACCCGGTCCTTCAGAGCCGCCTGTGGATCGGCCTTTTGGCACCCGGTGGACGCCACGATCGCGAGCCCGGCCGCCGCGACCAGTGCCACCATGCGCGCCGCCGCCCACGTTCGTTTCGTCATCCCATCCTCCCCCTCAAGACGCATGCGCTTTGGCCTCGTATCCAGTGCGGTCCCGACCGTCAATCGCGGTGACCGCCGGCTCAGGGACCCAGAAGCTGCGAGCGTATTCCCACATGAAGAACTGCGAGGGGTCGCTGCGGATCTGCTCGGTTTCGAGGACGTCGACGCACCGTTGCAGCGTCCCCTCGCCCGCCTCCGGTCCGGCGACACGGGGGTGGATCGTGACCGTGTGACCGAAACGCCCGGCATCACGCCGTACCGTGAACGGCACGAGCGCCGCGCCGGTCTCCGCCGCGAGGACCTCGATCCCGCTCGGCAGCTCGGCGGGGTGGCCGAGGAATCGGACCTGCGCTCGTCGCCGCGCGAGCTCCGGCGGGACGCTCAGCAGCATGTACAGCACCTCGCCTGCCCCGAGCGCCGCGCGCATACGGCCAGCCGCGCCCGGCCTGCCGGTGATGATGAACGGGATGCCGCAGATCCGCTCGAGCTCGGCCACCTTCGCCTCGCCGTAGCGCCGCACGACCTCGTTGAGGGGGTTGTCGTCGGGCTCGAGGGAGCGCGCCATGACATTCATTCGGTAGCCGCGACGAGCGAGCATGATGATCGCGAGGCACATGCTGCCGAAGTGCGACGAGAACACGATCGCCCCGCGCCCCGGCGCGAGCGCCGCCTCGAGATGCTCCCGTCCCTCGAGCGTAACGAACCGGGCGAGCGCCTCGCCCTCGAGGTCCCGATAGAAATAGGTCTCGGCCTCCTCGCACGTCTGGGTGCGAAAACAGCCGCGGATCAGACGCCGCGCCTCGGCGGGGGGGAGCGCCCCGTCGTAGGCGTGCTGGATGTTGGCGATCGCCGCCTCGCGGCCGACCGTCCGCCACCAGAACTTCAGGTCGCCGCGCCGGCGGCCCCACCAGAGCGCGAGCCGCCACGACAGCCGCGCGAGCAGCGGCATGATCGTGAAATAATCGAGCGTCATTGCGACCCGCAGCCAGGTCGGCGCGGCCTTGGCGCTCACCGCGCCACCCCGGCCGCCGATGACCGGCCGTCGTGCCACGCGTGGTCCATCCGCATGATGCCGAACTCGTCGGACGGATTGCGCACGCGGAACGGGCACCGGCGCTCCTGCACGTCGTAGATCAAGAGCGCGGAGTCGTTGTCGATGGTCGCGACGTTCAAGTAGTAGCCGCCGCCGAGGAGCGGCAGGCTCGGCACGTGCAGCTCGGCCCGGAACGTACCGTCGGCATGCCGTTCCAGCGTGACCCCGTCCATCTCGGTCGACACGCAGTAGCAAACGAGGCCGTCGTTCCGCACGAACGCGATCCCCACCCCGGGCTCGAGGGTCGCGCCACTGTTCCTCTCGAGCACGACCCGGACCGTGAACGGGGCGCCGCTCTGCCACGAGGGCGGCTCGTCGCCCTCGCCGCCCTCGCCACCCACGATGGTGACGTCGACGAGGCGGAGCATCGCGGGATCGCGTCCGGTCGGCGCATGCGTCGCCGTTGCCTCCTGATCGCGGATCCGCGTGTACTCGAGGTAGCCGTCGATCACCTCGTCGACCGACCCGATCGCGGCGACCCGGCCGTGGCGGAGCCACAGCGCGCGATCGCAGAGCTTCTTCACCTGGTACATCGCGTGCGAGCAGAAGAGGATCGTCTTGCCGCGGTCGCGGAACTCGGTGATGCGATCGACACACTTCGTCTGGAAGTGTTGGTCGCCGACCGCGAGCGCCTCGTCGATGATCAGCACCTCGGGATCGACGCTCACGGCGAGCGCGAATGCGAGCCGCACGTACATGCCGGACGAATACGTCCGTACCGGCTGGTCGATGAAGCCACCGAGCTCGGAGAACGCGATCGCCTCCTCGATACGCCCGTCGGCCTCGGGGCCGGTCATCCCGAAGAGTGCCGCGTGCATCCGTGCGTTGTGCCGGCCGCTGAACTCGGGGTGAAAGCCCGCGCCGAGCTCGAGAATCGCGGCGAGCTTGCCACGGACGGACACGCGGCCGGTCGTCGGACGCGTGGTACCCGTGAGCAGCGCGAGCAGCGTCGACTTGCCCGCGCCGTTCTCGCCGATGATCCCAACCGACTCGCCGGCCATGACCTCGAGGTGGAGCTCGCGGAGCGCCCAGAACTCCTGGTGCCGGGGGCGGCCGAGCACCCACTCGAGGGCCCGGTCGATCGGTCGGGCATAGCGCCGGTAGGCCTTGCCCAGGTTCTCCGCGCTCACCGTCCGCATGCGTGTCAGACCAAGTCCGCGAACTCGCCCCGCGCCCGCGAGAAGATCACCCCCCCGACGGCGAACGCGACGAGCGCCGTGCCCACGAGCTGCAACGCCACGGCCCCGCTCGGCACGACCCCATAGAGCAGGACATCGCGATAGGCTTGTACCAACGGCGTGAGCGGATTCAAAGCGAGCACGGGCTGCAGGAACGGCGGCACCAGGTGCTGCGGGTAGAGGATCGGCGTCAGGTAGAACCAGACCGGCAAGAGCACGCCGAGGGCTTGGGCGGTGTCGCGGAAGAGCACGTGAGAGGCCGCCACGACCCAACCGATCCCGATCGCGAACACGAGCTGCACGAGCACGA
>JANNPN010000087.1:0-2237 GCA_031400185.1 Polyangiaceae bacterium | reverse complement strand
CGCCCTCCTGGCGCGGCAGATGCACTTCGGCCACGCCGACGAGGCGTGACCCGGCGAACGCTCAGCGCGTAGGCGTGGGGGCGCTCAGCGCCCCATGAACAGCGGCTTCCGCTTCTCGAGGAACGCGCGGATGCCCTCTTGGCCGTCGGGGCCGATCGACGCCGCCGCGATCGCGCGCGCTTCGAGCTCCATCTGCGCCTCGAGGCCGTGCTCGAACGTCTCGTTCAGGAGGGCCTTCGTCGCGCCGAAGGAGCGCGTCGGGCCGGCGGCGAGGGTCGCGGCGAGCTTCGCCGCGGTCGGCATGAGCTGATCGGCGGGGACGACCTGGTTCACGAGCCCCCAGTCGAGGGCCTCGGCGGCGGAGAGCTTCCGGTTGGTGAGCATGAGCTCGCGCGCCCGGCGATCGCCGACGCGGCGCGGGAGGAAGAACGTCGAGCTGCCGTCGGGGACGAGGCCGGCGTTGGTGTAGGCCATGACGAACGCGGCGCTCTCGCTCGCGATGACCAAGTCCGCGGCGATGGCGAGGCTGAATCCGGCCCCCGCGGCGACGCCGTTCACGGCGGCGATCACCGGTGCGTTCATGCGCGTCAACCGCGAGACCGCGGCGTGCAGATAGACCGTCAGCTCCTTCAGCTTGGCGCCGATGCCGAGCCCGGCCTCGCGGAACGATCGCAGGTCGCCGCCGGCCGAGAACATCGCGCCCGCGCCGGTCAGGATCACCGCACGGGTCTCGGGATCTTCGTCCAACGCGATCGCAGCGTCCATGAGCTCGCGCGCGAGCGGGATGTCGATGCTGTTCGCCACGTTCGGGCGGTTCAGGGTGAGGGTGGCGACGCCGTCGCGGCGCTCGAGCACGATGTTTTCGTAGGCCATGCGAGGCACCTACGCGGCGCGCGGATGCGGTGCAAGCCGCGGAACGACGGACCACCTACCTTGACCCGACCCTGACGAGCTGAGTAGCTTCCTCGACGCCCGGGAGCCGCGACGCGCGCGGCGGAGCGATCTCAACCGGCGCCGAGGAGGATCCCATGAAAGAGTTCGGACTGTTCATCGACGGGGAGTGGCAAGCCGCGAAGGGCGGCAAGACTGCTCCGACCATCAATCCCGCGACCGAAGAGCCCTGGGCCACGGTCGCCGTCGCCGATCGCGAGGACGTGCGGAAGGCCGTCGCGGCGGCCAAGAAGGCGCACGACAGCGGCGTGTGGCGGAACAAGTCGCCGCAGGAGCGCGGCGAAATTCTTCAGCGGGTCGCCATGGCGATCTTCGAGCGCCAGGACGAGGTCGCGGCCGCCGAGGTGCAAGACGGCGGCGGCACGATGCGCAAGGGCATGAGCATGGACGTCCCGGGCGCGGCCCAGACCTTCATGCACTTCGGCCAGTTCATCTGCGGCCCCGAGTACCAGGCGATGATCTACGAGGAGTACGACGAGACCGTGCCGATCCCGTCGAAGAACCTCGTCGTGCGCGAGCCGATCGGCGTGTGCGCCGGCATCACGCCGTGGAACTTCCCGCTCATCATGGCGTCGTGGAAGATCGCGCCCGCGCTCGCGGCCGGCAACTGCGTCGTGCTGAAGCCGGCGTCGGTGACGCCGGTGTCGTCGCTCATGCTCGGCGAGATCTGCACGAAGGCGGGCGTCCCCGCCGGCGTCGTGAACGTCATCAGCGGGCCGGGCGGCACCGCCGGCGAGGAGCTCGCGACCCATCCGGACATCGGCAAGGTCGCCTTCACGGGTTCCACCGAGGTCGGCCGCCGCATCATGCAGCTCGGCGCCGGCACCTTGAAGAAGGTGACGCTCGAGCTCGGCGGCAAGTCGCCGAACATCATTCTCGACGATGCCAACCTCGATACCGCGGCGCTCGGCGCGCTCTTCGCGACCTTCATGCACCAGGGGCAGATCTGCGAGTCCGGGACGCGCGTGCTCGTGCACGAAAAGGTCCACGACAAGTTCGTCGAGAAGATGATCGAGGGCACGAAGCGCATCCAGATCGGCGACACCATGGACATGATGACCGGCATGGGGCCGCTGGTCAGCTCGGCGCAGCGCGACACCGTCGAGAAGTACGTCGGGCTCGGCCAAGAGCAGGGCGCGAAGCTCGTCGCGGGCGGCAAACGCCCGAGCAGCAACGCTAGCGATGCCAACAACAGCGATGCGACCGATGCATTGATACCAACGGTCGATAGTGCCTTTGCCGATTCCGATGGCGACGGCCTGCTTGATGCCGATGAAGGCGCCTAC
>JANNPN010000409.1:0-30935 GCA_031400185.1 Polyangiaceae bacterium | reverse complement strand
CCTCCAACTCGGCAAGGTGAGCGACGAGCTCGCGGTGCGATTCTTTCAGGACCCGACGTCGGCGCCCGGCGGCGCATCGACGTTCCACCCGCTCGGCGCGGTGGCCCGCCCCGGCCTGACCGCCCTGCCCGGGGGAGGGTTCGCGGTCGTGGGGAGCATCCGGGAGGACGGCCCCGAGCCGAACGTGCGGGTCGTCGCCCAGCGCTTCTCTCCGAATGGTGTCCCGCTCGGGCTCCCGATCCCGGCGAGCGACTTGCTCTTCACCGTCGGCGGCGCGGGCATCGGCCCCGCCGGCGACGGCTTCGTCGTCGGCTACCGGACGGGCGGTGAGATCCTGGGCCAGCGCTTCGACGCGACGGGGACGCCCGTCGGTCCGCGCTTCGTCGCCGCACAAGAGCAGTTCATCGCCAACGTCAAGATCGCCGCCGTCGGGGGCGGTTTTCTCATGGCATGGGGCCGCGACTTCAACGTCGACGCGCGCCTCTTTGCGGCCGACGCGACGCCGCTCGGACCGGTCTTCACCGTCACGACGAGCTTCGAATGCACCGCGCTCGCCGTGAACCCCGCGGGGACGCTCGCGGCGATCGTCGGCCCGGCGCACGAGACCGACCCGAGCCCGGGCGAGACGCGCGTGCGCTTCTTTGCTCCCGACGGCTCGTCGCTGGGAAGCGACCTGACGGTCGGGACGTTGGCGGCCGACGCCGGGGTCGCGAGCGACGCGCACGGCAACTTCCTCGTCGTCGGCGGCTCGGGCTTGCACGCACGGGCCTACGACGCGACCGGCGCACCGCTCGGCGCGCTGCAGTCGTTCGCGCCGCCCGGCGGCCCGGGCAACGGCAAGGTGTCGCATTTGCGCGGGGGCGGGTTCTTCGCGATCGGGTCCGCCACGATGCCGGCGGGTAGCAAGACGTACGTCGCCCACATCACGCTCTGTACCCCCGGCACGTCGGTCTGCGGCGACGGCGCGCTCAGCCCGACCTGCGAGGTCTGCGACGACGGCGCCGCCAACAGCGACAGCGCGCCCGACGCATGCCGCACCGACTGCACGGCGGCGTATTGCGGCGACGGCACGGCCGACAGCGACGAGCAATGCGACGACGGGAACGGCTCCAACTGCGACGGGTGCAACGAGTACTGCGAGATCGAGGCCGGCGCGGTCTGCGGCGACGGCACGCTCGCACCTCCAGGGTGCACGGAAACGTGCGACGACGGCAACGTCGCCGGGGGCGACGGCTGCTCGCCGACCTGCGGCGTCGAGCACATCCATGGCGGCGGCAAGTCGACGACCGATTGCTACGCGGCGTGGCGCATCGCAAACACGAGCAACGAGCCGCGCTTCGACAAGCGCGGGAGCGTGAACCCGAAGCAGCGCTGCCGCGACGACGACCCGGCGTGCGACTTCGACGGCGGCGTCGCCGGCTCGTGCACGTTCCATCTCGCGGTTTGCGCGAACAACAGCGTGCCGGTGGACTGCGCGCCGAGCCGGCTCTTGTCGTGGGCGATCGCGTCGCCGAGCGCCAAGCAGGCGGCGACGCGCCCGGCGCTCGCCGCGGTGCGGTCGGCGCTTCAAAGCGTCGTGCTGGGCAGCATCGTCGGTCCGGGCGACCCCGACTTCTGCAGCCCCGACGCCGAGGTCGTGCTGCCGCTCCGCGGCAGACCGGACGCGTACAAGGCGAGCAAGCTCAAGCTCAAGACCCGTGCCGAGATCTACAGCGGCGCGGTCGACACCGACGGCCTGCTCCTGCGCTGCGACCCGTAAGGGACGGGTTGCCGAGCGCGCTCGGCGGCCGCGAAGAAGGCGGCGCGCACGGGCGCGCGGCATGGCAGCGGAATCGCCGGCGCCGGCGTGCTGTCGATTCTCGGTTTCCCCGTTCGACGAGTGGACACAGCCAGCCGACGAGAGGGGAAACCGATGTCCAAGATGATCTTCGTCAACCTGCCGGTGCGGGACCTGCCGCGCTCGATGCGCTTCTTCGAGGCGCTGGGGTTCACCAACAATCCGCAATTCACCGACGACACCGCAGCCTGCATGGTGATCGACGACCCGCACATCTTCGCGATGCTGCTGACCCACGAGAAATTCGCGCAGTTCACGCCGAAGCGGATCTCGGACGCGCACGAGACGTCCGAGGTGCTGATCTGCCTCTCCTGCGGGAGCCGCGCCGAGGTCGACGACACCATCCGGACGGCGGTCGCCGCCGGCGGTACGACGTTCCGCGATCCGCAGGACTACGGGTTCATGTACAGCCACGCCTTCCAGGACCCCGACGGGCACATCTGGGAGATCATGTGGATGGACCCGAAGGCGGACACCTAGAGATTTTTCGGTAGACGCCAAGGCCCTCGCGTGGCACGTCGCGCGTCCATGACGATCGAGATGCGGCAAGAGGAGCACCCCGGGCAGGTCGACATGGCGACGCTGCCGCCGTTCAGCAACGACAGCCCGTGTCCGAGCTGTCGCCTCACGCGGTGGGGCGGTTGGCTCCGGTACTGCCCCGGCTGCGCGCGCATCGCGGGGGCACACTTCCATCGGGAGTGCCCGTGCGGCGGCACGTGGGACGAGCGTGGATGGTTGCCGGGGGACTGAGCGACGCCCCGCGCCTTGTCGGTCGCGGGCGTCGCGTAGAAGGGCCGAGCCTTCCCTCACGACCTTACGCATCGACAACCCGAGCAACGAGCCGCGCTACGACAAAATCGGCTTCGTGAGCGCGCGCCAGGCGTGCACGGACAACGACCCCGCCTGCGACTTTCGACGGCGGTGTCGCCGGGGCGTGTACGTACCGACAGCTGCAGCTCCGCTGCAACCCGTAGCCGTGGCTGCGGCGCTCAGTACGTGGTGAGCCGCGATGAGCTTCGCCGCGCCCTTCGGAGGCGGCACGGCGCCGAGCGGATGTCTGTTGGCGTCACCGCCCGGCCCTACTCGGGCACGATCGACACGGACACGCTGCCACTGCGCTGCAACCCGTAGTGGACCTGGCCCGTGCCGCCGGTTGCACCCTTCCTCCCTACGGCGGCATCCCATGGTAGAAGAGGTGCATCCGATGGCATTCGTCTTCCGATCGCAGCAAGGGGCCTGGACGGCCGCCGCGGGCGTCCTCATCGTCGTCGCGCTCGGCGTCGCCCTCACGAGCGCGGCCCCGTCCAAGTCGACACCAGCACCATCGAGGAATCCGATCATGTCGAAGAAGCAATACACGAAGCCGCCTGCCGCAGAGCTCGAGAAATCGCTGAACCCGCTCCAATTCCAGGTCACGCAGAAGGCCGCGACCGAGCCGCCGTTCCGGAACGAGTTCTGGGACAACCACGAGCCCGGCCTCTACGTCGACGTCGCGACCGGCGAGCCGCTCTTCAGCTCGACCGACAAGTTCGACTCCGGCACGGGCTGGCCGAGCTTCACGCAGCCGGTCGAGCCGGCGCGCGTGGTCGAGCACGAGGATCGCACTTTGGGTATGCGGCGGGTCGAGGTCGTGTCGCAGGCCGGAGCGTCGCACCTCGGGCACGTCTTCGACGACGGCCCGGGACCGACGGGCCTCCGCTATTGCATCAACTCGGCCGCGCTTCGTTTCATTCCCGCCGCGAAGCTCGAGGCCGAAGGCTACGGTGAGTACGCGGGTCTCATCGGCAAGTCGGGCGCGGCGACACCCGCCGCCGCGACCGCCAACAGCTGCACGATCGCCGACGGCGGCAAGCAGCCGGGCTGCGCGCCCACGCTCGAGACCGCGATCCTCGCGGGCGGCTGTTTCTGGGGCATGGAGGACATCCTGCGCAAGATCCCCGGCGTGCTCGAGACCGAGGCCGTGTACACCGGCGGCACGACGCCGAACCCGACCTACGAAGACCTCCACGCCGGCACCAGCGGCCACGCGGAGTCGGTGCGCGTGGTCTTCGACCCGAAACAGCTGTCCTACGCCGACCTCCTCGAGAAGTGGTTCTTCAAGATGCACGACCCCACCACGAAGAACCGCCAAGGCAACGACGTCGGCTCGCAGTACCGCTCGGCGATCTTCGTGACCTCGCCCGAGCAGCGCAAGGTCGCCGAGGAGGTGAAGGCGCGGGTCGACAAGTCGGGCACGTGGAAGAGCCCGGTCGTCACCGAGATCGTCGACGCCGGCCCGACGACGCGCGCCGAGGAGTCCCATCAGGACTATCTGCAGAAGCACCCGGGCGGGTACACCTGCCACTACATGCGCGAGTGAGCCCGGCGATCGCCCCTATTTGCAGATCACCGTCGCTCCGGAGCCATTGAACGCGCAGTTTCCGGGACCGAATGCGGACTCGCCGCAGTATCCGGCCGCGCCGGCATTCGCGTCGCCAGCGACGAAGATCCCGCGTAAGGGAACGTCGCCGGCGACTATGGGGTACGTAGCGCGCGCACCGGCAACCTTCACTTGCACACGCCCGGCGGCCGTTTTGCTCTTGTCGGCGATGGCGACCTTCGTGATTCCTTGGATGGGGGCGTTGGTGGCATCCTTGTATGCCCACTTCTTGCCTGAGCCTCCGAGTGTCCACCCGCGAGTTCCCTTACCCGCATAGGCGCCGGCGGGCAGCATCGCGTCGATGCGACGCACGCCAGCTCCGTTCTCGACCAGAACACGCGCGCCCTGCGCCAGCGGGTCGATGGTCGAGAATGCAGGCGCGCCGTTCATCACGAACTCGCCGCTCAAGGACAGCTTGTCGTTCAACGGGGTCGTATCGGTGTTGACCTTGCCGACCAGCAGCTTCGCCGGCGGTTTCGTCGCGAGGTTCTGCATGCCTCCCACGTTGGTGCAGACGTCGACGGCATCGCAGGGGCCGTCACCGTCCGAGTCGCCGACGGTTGCGCAGCTCGCCGCGCAACAGGAGACATGGGTCCCGTTCGCCACCGCTTCATCGCAGTCTTCGCCGCCGTCGAGAGTGCCGTCGCCACAGAGACCGGCGTTCACGACGCTACGGATCGCGCTGTGGTTGTCCGCGAACAGCACCGTGCCGATCCCGTCGATTGCAAGGGCTCCCGGCGTACACAACTGCGCGGCCGTCGCCGGACCGCCGTCGCCGGTATAGCCGCACGAGCCGACTCCGGCGATGGTCGTCATCAGGCCCGACGTCCCATGCACCAGACGAATGCGATGGCTGGCAGAGTCCGCAAACACGATGTTCCCCGCTCCATCCACCGCGACGCCGATCGGGACGAGTCCCCCTGCGTCCGTCGCCAAACCGCCGTCCCCCGCCGGCGCGACAGATCCATTTCCGACGACCGTCGAGATGACTCCGCTCATCGCGTCCACGCGGCGAATGCGCCCGTTGAACGTATCCGCGATCAGGAGATTCTCGGCCGCGTCCAGCGCGAGGAACGTGGGGAGATTGAGGCCCGCCAGCGTCGCCGCCCCTCCGTCTCCGGAGAAGCTCCCCAGCCCGACGCCCGCGACAGTCGTGATGTTGCCGGTCCCGGCGTCGACACGGCGGACGCGACTGTTGGTTGCGTCGGCGATGAACACGTTCCCGGCGGCGTCCACGACGAGTCCGCGAGGACGGTTGAGGCTCGCCGCGGTCGCGAGCCCGCCGTCTCCCGAATAACCCTGGGAGCCGTTGCCGGCGATCGTCGTGATGATCGTGGTGCCGGCATCGACGCGGCGGACCCGATTGTTGCCGGTATCCGAGATGAAGAGGTTCCCCGTCGCGTCCACCGCGACTCCCAGCGGCTCCGCGATCTGTGCGGCTGTCGCGAGACCACCATCACCAGCGAAGCCGAGCGTGCCGTCGCCCGCTACCGTCGTGATGACGTTGCCGGTGTCGACTTTGCGGACGCGATGGTTGAACTGATCCGCGATGAAGACGTTGCCGGCGGTGTCGACGGCGACGCCGAGCGCTCCAGACAATTGGGCGGAGGTCGCCGGACCGCCGTCGCCCGAGTACCCCGAGGTCGCGGTTCCCGCGACGGTCGCGGCGTCGTCCGACGCCGCCCACACCGCCGGCAGCGTCGACCCCGACGCTAGGAACAAAGTGAGGAGCGGAATCGCGGCCGCGTGGCGCGCGGTGCGGGCGTACGATGTCGAGGAGGGCATTCGTTTCTCCGTTTCGTCAGAATCGGTCAGAACGGTTCGACGATCTGAATCCGGTCGTTGTTGGTGTCTGCGACGAGGAGGTTGCCGTTCGGAAGGACGATCAGTCCGGCCGGCACGGAGAACTCCCCGTCCGAGGTCCCCGGCGATCCGCACGCGCCGAGAAACGATCCGGTCGCGCTGAATTTCGAGATCCGACTGCGCTCGGCATCTACGACGTACACGTCGCCGCTCTGATCGAGTGCGATGCCGGCGACGAAACTGAGCTGTCCGTACTGTGGTCCGGAGCTCCCCCATTTCCGGAGGAACGTGCCGTTCAGGTCGAACACCTTGATCTCCGGATGGCCGAAGCGATTGTCCACGACGTAGAGGTCGGATCCTCGCGTCGCAATCGCCTGTGGCTGGACGAACTGGTCGTCGGCGGTTCCTGGCATACCGAAGGCCGATACGAGCGCACCGGTCGTGGTGTACCGACTGATGGCGACTTCGAAGTCGAAGCCGGTGGACCCGAAGGACACGTCGAGGTTGCCGTCTTGGTCGAGCGCGAGACCAAACGGGTGGGTTGCGTTCGACATGCCGAGCGAGAACTCGCCGAGATAGCCGCCTGCGCCGTCGAAGCGCTGGATACGATCGTTGCTGTAATCGGCGACGTAGACGGTGCCAGCTCCGTCGACGACGATGCCCGTCGGCACCCCGAATTCGCCCGCACCGGTCCCATTCGAGCCCCAGGCGGTCAGGAGCTGCCCGGCGGAGTCGTACTTCCGCACCCGGTGAGCGCTCCAGTCCGTGACGTAAACGTTGTTCGTGCCGTCGATCGCCACGTACTGAGGCTCCGGGACATCCCATTGGTCGACCAAGGTGCACTCGAACGCCACATTGCTGTCGATGGGGACCGGAACACACGGCGACCGGAGATCCTGGTTGTATCCGAGAGGGGGATAGTCCCCCGTCCCGGAAAACACCGGCATGCCGAGCTGCAAGGTGCTCGACGAGCTGATCGAGACGTTCTCCTGCCCCCAGAACGCCGCGCGCAACCCCGTGAATTTGGCCGCGCCGATCGTGACCGTCCCAGCAGCACCGACGTCGAGGAGCCCCCCTAGGAAACCCGTGGACGACGCGTAATTCACCGTGAAGCCGTCCTCGAAGCGTACGCTGCCGCCGCATGCTGTGATCCCAATGGTCCCCCCGTTGTCCGCGGGGGTCCGGCCGTGGATGCTCAGCCGACCGGCGAGGCTGATGACACCGTACTGCGACGACATCGACAGCACGGTCGAACTGCCGTTGCCCGTGCCGGCGTTGCCGCCGGCGCGCGCGGTGATCTTCGCGGTCGAGCCGACGCGAATCCCGTCGCGGGCCCGCATCGTTGCGATCGCGCTTCCGGAACTGTGGGAATGCGGAACCGTGTACTGCAGCTTGCCGTCCACGACGACCTGGCCGGCCGGAGCGCGGACCGTCAGTCCATCCTCGTTGTACGTTCCGAAATAACTTTTGCCGAGGACGAGCGCGGACGCGGCGATCGTGGCGCCCGTCTCACCCTGCAGGAATATTTGGAGGCGTCCCAATTCATTGAGCTCGCCGCGGGAGCTCGCCGCGGCTTGCAACTTGCCGGTCACATTCAGGCTGCCACCGGCCCGCACCTCGATGAGTGCGTTCTCGGCACTCTTGAGGTTGATCTTGCCGGGGATCGCGACATTCCCCGCGGCGAGTACGCGTAGCAGCGTCCCGTTCGCGAGTTTCATTTTGCCGGCGAGCGACACTGCATCGCACGTGAACAGGACGCTTCCCGAGGGGCCGCTCTTCTGCTGAAGTCCCGATTGCGCTTGCAAATCGCAAGTGCCCGCAATCAGCGCGAGTCCACCGGTAAAGCGCAGCTTGCCGTGCGGAGCGAGGCGGAACGTGCGCGATCCGAAATCCAGAATCGAGTCCGCGTCGAGGTCGACCGTGCTCGAGATGATGCATGGATCCTCGAGCGGTCCGCAGATGTCGTCAGCGGTAGTCGCACCCACCATGCGGGGAGGGGCGGTGATGGCCAGCCCAACGGTGACGGCAGCCAGCACGCCGAACCGGGACGCTGCGAACAGCCTCGCGCGCGTAAGCGAATTGCCTCTGTGGAACATTGCCATCTCCTTTGGAGGATGTGGAAGGATCGCTTCCCCGGGGTGGAATGCCGGCGGATGATGACACGTCCTCAGGAAAAATGTCCACGATCTTTCGCGTGCGCCGTAACGGCGCAGGTGCGCGTGCGCTCCACCTCGGCGTGCATCTCGAGTCGAGCGTTTGCGATTGCTTCTTGGGAAGAGCGCGCCGCTGGGTTCGTCGCGTTGCTGGTGGCGCGGGATGAACAACTACGGGCGGATCGACGTCTCGAAGACCAGGGCGGACGTCGTGAGCGCGACCTGGGATACGGGCTCCGAGCGGCTCGTCATCACGACCGCGCCCGTCGCCCCCGGCGGCGCCGTAACGGCTACTCGTCTTCCTCCGGATCCGGCCCGTTCGGGTCCGAGTCGACCGGCCAGTTTGGGCGGAGCTGGCGAAGCCGCATCGCCATCGTCGTGACGCGCGTCGCGTTCTCGGGTGCGCTCGCGACGTTGGTCTGCTCGTACGGGTCGGATGCCAAGTCGTAGAGCTCGCGCTCAAAGGTCGTGAGCGGGTTCCCGGGGTCGGTCGGGATCTCCGTGTACTTCCACTGGCTCTCGCGCACGACCGCCCACGGGTGGCTGTTCGGCCAGGCCTCGGCGAGGAAGTCGGTCCGCCAGCTGCCGGCGGGCTCCGTACCGTCGAGCACGCGGAGCAGGCTCACGCCGTCCTGCGCGAGGGGCACGCCGACGCCGGCGAGCTCCGCCAACGTCGGTGCCAGGTCGATGTTGAGCGCAAAGCGCGTCTCGGCGCGCGGGAGCGGTGCCAGCTTCGGATAGTGCACGAGCATCGGCGCGCGGATCGACTCTTCGTAGGGCTGGTTCTTCGCACGCAGGCGATGCTCGCCCCAGAGCCATCCGTTGTCGGCGAAGTACACGACGAGCGTGTCGTCGGCGACGCCGAGGTTCCGGAGGTGCTCCATGAGCCCGACGATGCCGAAGCTCGGGTTCCCGCCGATCGCCTCGTCGACGGCCTGCAGCATCTCGAGCTGGTCGATGCGGATCTGGTCGAGCTGGGCGGAGTTCTGAAGCGGCTCGCCCTGCAGCCAGCTCGGTTTGTCGGAGAGGTCGGCCTCGTTGTAGCTCGGCGGCCGCCACGGCGTGATGGTCTGGAAGAGGCCGTCGTGGCGCGGCGCCGGGATCTGCGGCAGGTGCGGCGCCTTGAACGCGAGATAAAGGAAGAAGGGCTCGCCGGCGGTGACGCTGTTCGTGATGAACGTCTTCGCCTTCTCGCGCAGCACGTCGGTCGAGTAGTCCGCTTCGGCATTGCCGTAGGCCACCTCTTCGTAGCCGCCGATCCCGTCGGGCTCGATCATCACGTAGTCGAAGAACGCGACGTTCTTCATGCCGCGCCACTCGGTCCACCCGGGCGGCACGTACGGCGGGTCGCCGTTCGCCCAGAGCTGCGCGTAGCCGTTCAGGTACTTGCCGATCAGGCTCGTGCGGTAGCCGGCGCCCTGGAGCCAGGTCGCGAGCGTCGACGCGTCGGCGAAGTCGTCGGCGCCGCCGTTGTTGCCGCTGTTCTTGTAGACACCGGTCCGGTGCGCGTACTGGCCGGTCAGGATGCTCGAGCGGCTCGGGCAGCAGAGCGGGGTCGTCATGAACGCCTCGGTGAGCTCCACGCCGCTCGCGCCGAGCTCGGCGCGCGTTCGCGGCATCACGTCGTCGACGCCGTTCAGCGAGTGCACCGCGCCCGTCGTGTCCCAGCGCTGGTCGTCGGTGAGGATGAAGAGGATGTTCGGGCGGAGCGGCTGCGGGCTCGGGCCGTTGCGGTCGACCCACACGCCGAGGAGTGTGACGAGGCAGTCGCGGAGCGCCGGGCCGTCGACCGCTGCGCCCGGCGCCGCGGGCACCGCCGCGGCGCACTGCGGGCCGACCGACGGCACGAGGAGCGTGCTCGGGTCCTGCAGCACGTCGACGATGCAGTAGCCCGGCACCTTGTCGAGCTGCTTCCGCGCCCGCGCCTCCGCTTCGGCCGGGTCTTTCCCTTTGACGAGATCCTTGAGCTTCGTGCCGACGTAGCTCGAGACCGCAGTGCCGATCTTCTTCTGGCAGCGCAGCTGGTCGCGGAGCCCGCTCCGGTCGACGATCGCCGCGGCGGCGGGATTGTTCACGCCATAGGCGATCGCGATCGCGTCGGCGACGAGCGTCCCGGCGCAGGCCGGTGGCGGCGTCTGGTTGCACGACGCGCCGGGGCCGGAGCGCAAGAACTTGTCGGCGCAGCGCATGCCCTGGCTCACGCTCCGGGCCGCGAGGCTCGCGTCTTGACTCGTGGTGCAGCCGGCCAGGACGGCGCGGGGCACGACGGCGACGGTCACGGCGACGAACACGCCACAGAAGGCGCGACGAAACGTGCTACGAAACGCACGACGAAAGGCGCGACGAACCAATGGCACGGCGGAGCGCATGACGACCTCCTCGTTCTGGGGGCGGACACTTCGGTCGTACGTCCGGGTCGGTTCGGAGGCAACAGGAATTGTCTTGCCTCGTGCGGCACCCGTCGAGTAGGCCTGACGGCTCGACGAAAGGAGACGCCGATGATGCAGCTCGCCGTGGTTTCGTTCGCCCTTCTCGTTCTCGTCGCCGCCGCGCCGGCGGACGCCGACGAGCAAGTGATCGCCCCCGGTACCGGCCTCCAGAGCGCGGTCGTCGCCGATACCGGCGCCAACGGCCTTTGCGAGACGGGCGCTGCCAACGGCGACATCCAGGCGGCGCCGGTCGGCGGTGCCACGCCGCACCGGAACGAGATCCGCTGCGGCAGCAACACGATCGTCGAGAGCGCCGCGGTGGGTGACGACGTGCAGCTGATCGCAGTCGGCGCCACCTGTCAGAACGCGAACCGCGTGGTCGTCGACACCGGCGCGAACGGCATCCCGGAGACGCCGCTCGGCGGCGACGACACGAACCCGAGCGGCATCACGCTCGGCGTGCCGCCCGCCGACACGCCGTGCGTGATCGCGGGCGCCGACGGCGTTGCGCAGACGGCCGCACCCGCGGGCGACGACGTGCAGCTCCTGATCGCCGGCACCGCCGCGGCGAACAGCGACGTCGTGCTCTGTGGCCCGAACCTCACGGCCGACACGACCGCTAACAACTTCGCGGCCGGCGACGACGTGCAGCTCGTTCCCGTCGGCAACGCGTGCACCGCGAACCAGGCGGTCGTCGACGCCGGTACCGACGGCATCGCGACCACCCGCGCGGAAGGACCCGACCTCCTCATCAAGGTCGCGAAGTCGACCAAGATCAACATCGGGAGCGGCGACGCGACCGGCGAGAAGACGATCAAGCTCGAGGTGTCGAACGTCGAGTTCGGACCGTCGGCGCCGGTCACGCGCGCCTACAAGCTCACGATCAGCGGCAATACGTGCGGCGGCGGCGCGGTCACGCAGCTCGACGCCGACGCGGTCACGCCGGGTCTGCAGGCGACCGCCAACGTCGTCCTCGGCGGCAAGATCAAGGCGACGGTCGTCGCGACCGTGAAGCTCGAGAACGTGATCTCGGTCTCGAGCAAGGTCCCGTTCCGCTGCACGTTCGACGTGAACGCGGTGGCACTCGACACCGACCCCGACGTCGACGACGGCGCGAATCCCGAGAACAACACGACGACGGTCGACCTCGAGGTCTTCGACCGCAACGACTTGTAGCCGTCGCGGATTATTTGATCGCGGGCGCCGCCGGCATGGCGGTGGTGCGCAGCATGAAGTCTCCCTCTCGTGAACGCTAAGGGCGTACGGGTCGGGGTGGCAATCTGGGTCCATGACTCATTTCGGCGCACTCTTGTGGCGCGAAATTCTTGCTGCGGTCGCGGCGAGTCGCTACGCGTTCCGCTCCTTGAGAGCTCCAACCTCGAGGCGGAGGAGCCGAATGCCTATCGCGGGACAGGGATGGGAATTGCACATCGTGCGCACGGAGGAGCAGAAGCGCGCGAGCGACGGAAAGCGTCGGACGGTGGGTCGGTATCAAGTGTTTCACGACGGCGTTCTGCAGGCGGGTGCCGACCTGAGCGGAACGGTCGCCGAGACGCGAGGCCCGGGTGCCAATGCCCCCGCCGGCAACAAGCAGCGGGTGGAAACCGGTCGCTATCCGCTGTCGACGCAGGCAGGAAAGAAATACGTCACGATCGGATTCAAGGCGTCCGAAGCCTCGAATGCGCTACCGAAGCCGGGTCTCGAGTTGAACTCCACGGGGCAACGATCGGAGATCCTGATTCACCCGGGACAGGGGTTCCTCTCGAGCGTCGGCTGCATCAATCCTTGCACCAGGCTTCCGAACGCCGCGGAGGCGATCACGTATGCCGGGAGTCGGCGCAGAGTCCTCGCCATCATCGACGACCTGAAGGCTTTTCTCGGCGGTCATTTCCCCTCCAAGAACGGCAAGCGGATTCCAAACGCATCCGTGGTGATCGACGGCGAGCCGACTTTCTAGGATTGGGCGAGGGGACGGCGTAGGGTCCGGCGCCGGCAATCCGACGGCGACGCGTCACCGTTGGTGATGCGAACGCCGGGCTGATCCGAATTCGCTGCGCCGAAATGGATCACCCCGCGTCACGAAAAACGTTGACGTCGTGATCTCACCCAACTTACAACGCGGCACCTTGCCCCACTCGCGAAGGAGCCCTCCCCCTCATGAGACTGCCTGCGATCGTCGTGGCCGTGCTCGCGCTCGGCCTCAGCTCGGGAATGCCGGCCACCGCCGGCGCCGTTACGGAGCGTCTCGGCACGGTTGAGAAGCAGAAGGCCGCCACGGCGTGTCAGAGCCTGATCGTCAAGCTCACCGACAAGATCCTCCTCGGGAAGCTCAAGGCCTTGGACGCGTGCGGCAACAGCGCGCTCGCGTGCGTGCAGACGAAGGCTGCGAAGGCCGGTTGTCTCCCCAAAGCCGGTCAGGCGTGCGCGAAGAAGCTCGCCGCGTTCGGCAAGAACGTCGCGAAAGCGAAGGAAAAGATCCTCGCCGCGAAGACGTGCGCGACGCAGCTCGGGCTCGAGGAGCTGCTCGGCCTGAGCGGCCTCGGCCTCGAGGCGTTGGCCGAGCCGTGCCGCACCGATTTTCAATTGAACATCTGCGGCGCGATCGAGCCGCTCGCCGAGTGTCTGGTGCGCTCGCCCGACCGCGCGGCCGGCGTGCTCTACGGGCAGGCGCGGCCGCGGATGCAGGAGCTGCTCGGCCGGCTTGCCGCGCCGACGCTGCCGGAGATCGACGGCCTCGTTCCCGCGCAGGATTGCCAGGGCGCTTGCCCGCTCGCGTCGCCGAGCTCGAAGGCGATCGAGCAGTGCGGGAAAGCGGTCACCAAGGCGACCCTTGCGCTCGTAAAGAGCGTGGAGGCGCCCTTCGCCGCCTGCGCCGCGAAGGTCTTCACGTGCGTGCAGACGAAAGCGGGCGACCCGGCGTGTCTCGCGAAGGCGACGGCGGGGTGTGACAAGAGCGCGGCCAAGGTGGCGGCGGCGTTCGACGGGTTCGGAAGCGCCATCGACGAGAAGTGCGGCGCGGTGAATCCGGGCGATCTCGGGTCTCCGTCGGGGCTGAACCTCCCGGCGCTCGCGGGGTCGTGCGCGCCCACGCCGAGTGACGCCGAGGAGCTCGCGACGTGCCTCCAGCAACGCACTGCCTGCGCGGTCGCGAGCGTGGTGCAGGGCGCCGTCGGACGCACGGCGGACTTCGAGGAGAGCGGCCGGCTCGGCACGCTTGCCGCCGCCGTCGCGAACGAATGTCCGGACGCGGTCGCCGCGACCGCGATCGCCGGCCATCGCGCCGGCGTGTTCGGCAGCATCGTCAAGTTCCTGAAAGGCGTGCGCCGCAGCAAGACCGGTACGGCGGGCAAGATCATCGGCGGCGGCAGGCCGCCGTCCACGACGAACCCACGCGGCTCGCTCGTGAAGGTGAAGGGCCCGAACGCCGGCTTCGGCGCCATCCGCAAAGTCCCCTTCACGTATCGCTTGGGAGCACGCGCCCGGGCGCTCGCCGCCGTCGATCCGCCGTCGCTGATCGTGACCGTCCGGCGGGACGACGACACCGTCAGCGATCACTTCGAGATCCCGCTCGAGCCCGCGCCGGAGGACGGCTCGGACGCCGACATCGACGACGAGGTCGAGCTCACGTACCAGGACGCGTTCCCGTTCTGCTTCTTCACGCTCGATTTCGCGATCAAGTTCGGCGAGGAGGTGACGGCGTACAAGTCGGTGCCGCAGAGCCTCGGCACCTCGTCGGGCGTCAGTTTTCGCACCGGCGCAGGCCCGGAGGGCGGAGGGATTCGGGCGATCGTCACGGATCCCACGAACCCGGACACGATCTACGCCGGCACCGACATCGCGGGCGTCTTCAAGAGCACGGACGGGGGACTCACGTGGACGGCCATCAACGACGGCATCGCGGTGCCAGCCATCTTTTCATTGGCCATCGATCCGACGAGTCCCAACGTGCTCTATGCGGGTACGGCCGACTCGTTTTTCAAGACGACGGACGGAGGCGAGAGCTGGAAGCTCGCCAATACGGGCCTCGGTCTTGGCCCGGCCACCAAGATCGCCATCAATCCCGCAACCCCCTCCACGCTGTACGCCGCGGTCGTCGGCCCGGGCGTCTTCCGCAGCACCGATGGCGCCGGCACGTGGAAATCCGCCACCACGGGCATCAGCGAGCAGATCATCCAGGACTTGGTGATCGATCCGTCGACGCCGTCCACGTTGTATGCGGCCACGATCAGCGGCGCGTTCAAGACGACGAACGGCGGCGGTAACTGGAGTCCGATCAACACCGGCCTCACGTCCACCTTCGTGCGCAAGCTCGCGATCGATCCGGCGACGCCGAGCGTTTTGTACGCCGGTCTCCTGACGAACGTGTTCAAGAGTGTCGATGGCGGTGCGCATTGGAATCCGACCGGTGCGGGCTTGCCGAGCTTCCCGTCGATTGCGTCGTTGATCGTCGATCCCACGTCGCCGACACGGGTCTACGCCGGGACCGTATTGCACGGCGTCTTCGTGACCACGACTGCCGGTGGCGGCTGGGCGCCCGCCAACACCGGTTTGTCGGACGGCACCGTGCAGGCGTTGGCGATCGACGTCGAGGATCCCGCGACGCTCTACGCCGGGATGGCCGGGGCGGGCGGCGGCGTGTTCATCACTGGCAACGCCGGGGCTTCGTGGTTGCCGAGCAACAGCGGTCTCGTGGCGACCATCGTGAACGACGTCGCGGTCGACCCCACGACGCCGACCACGATCTATGCCGCCACCTCCGTCGACGGCCTCTTTCGCAGCGACGACAGCGGCGCGAGCTGGGAGCGCGTCGACACGGGAGCCAACGTCATCGAATCGTATCTGACGGTGGCCGTCGCTGCCGGCCCGCTGACCACCATCTACGTCGGGGGGCCGGGCGTGCGGCGCAGCAGTGACGGCGGCGCCAATTGGACCGGAGGCGCGACCGGTCTCGCGGGTGCCACCACCGCTCTGGCCATCGATCCGGCGAACGGCAACACGGCATATGCCGGAACCAGCCAGGGTGTCTTCAAGACGACGAACGGCGGAACGAGCTGGACACCCGCGAGCGCAGGGCTCAACGCGAACGGCGTTGGGACGCTCGTGATCGACGCCGCCGGCACGCTGTACGCCGGAACCGGCGGCGGGGTCTTCAAGTCCGTGAACGGGGCGACGGGATGGGCGCCCGTCAATACCGGCCTGACCGACCTCGCCGTCCGCTCGCTCGCATTGGACCCGCTCGCGGTGGACACACTGTACGTCGGCACCGCGAGCCGCGTGTTCAAGACGACCAACGGCGGCACGAGCTGGACCCTCGCCAACGGCGGGCTCCCGATCGCGGCGTTCGGCGCGGTCGGGACCGACCCGACGACGCCCGGAACCGTCTACGCGACAGCGACCAAACGCCTGTTCAAGACGACCAACGGCGGCGACAGCTGGACCGAGGTCGCCGGGGATCTGCCCGTGACGATCACCTCGCTCGCCGTCGACCCGACGACGCCCGATCGGGTGTACGTCGGCAGCCCCGGGCACGGGGTGCTGGTCGTCCCGTGAGCGCCGTGCTCGGCACCGTCACTGCAGCGCCCCGGGCGCGTACTCGAACCGACCGAGCAGCCCTTCGTGATCCGAATACGGCTGATCGACCCCCTCATTCACGATGCGCTCGACCTCTGCCGTCGCGTCGAGGTTGCGCGTGAAGAGGTAGTCGAGCCAGCGCGCCGGGCGCGGCTGCGCCGGGCGCGTGCCGCACTCGCCGCAGGCGATGCGGAGGGCCGCCGTGCGGTCCTCTCCGAGCCGCGAGAGGTGGCTCTCGTAGAGGCCCGACGACTCGCCGGGGGCGGTGTTGAAGTCGCCGCCGATCAGGACGGGCGTGTCCGCGAACGTCGCGCGCAAGGTCGCGTCGATCTGCTCGAGTTGCCGCCGCCGGAGCTTCGAGTAGTTGCGGCCGTAGCGTGCATACTCGGTCTGGAGGTGGGTATCGGCGACCGCGAGCGACTCGTGGCCGCGCACGAGGCGCGCCATCAGGATCCCCTTCTTCGCGATGCCGTCCCATTCGCGGAGGCGGTACCACGGCGCCGATCGCTTGTAGGCGATGAAGGTCGGCGCCGCCGCGACCCAGCCGCTGGCGGTCCGCACGAGGATCGCGAGGCCGCCGCACGGGAACGGCCGGCCGCATCCGCTCGCGGTCGTCACCCGATACTCTCCGGCGAGGGCGCGGGCGAGCTGGCGCGCGTACGCGTGCGCCCACACTTCCTGGAGCAGCACGACGTCGGGCTGCTGCTCGCGGATCTTCGCCGCCACGTTGCGGAGGCGCGCGGTCGGGTAGGGCGACATGAACGGGATGCCGTGGACGTTCCAGGTGAGGACGCGCAGGCAATCGCGACCGCTGCACGGCAGGAGCGGCGGACCCTCCACGGGGTCGCGCGGCGGCGTGCCGAGCATGCAGCCGGCCGCGAGCACGGCGACGAGAACGAGTGCGGCGGATCGGAGGTCGCGTCGGCGCATGCGGTCGGTTCGAGACTGCCGGCTTCGTGGCCGTTCGCATAGCCGGGCAACGAGCCGGGACCCGATTCGTCGGTGGCACGACGCGCCCGCCGCGCGACCCCCGGTGGCGGACCTCGACGCCTGGTCGGGCCGCCGCGCGGTTCTTGCAAGCCGCCGGGCCGATGCTCACGCGTTGCGGCTCGCCGGACGCGCTAGCCTTGCGGGGGCGTCACGACGCCGCGGCGCTGCAGGGACACTGCGGCCAGCTCGCACCCGAGCGCCCACGCGATCCCCGCCGACCACCCCGCGAGCACGTCGGTCGGATAGTGGACGCCGAGGTAGATCCGCGAGATCCCGATCACGGTGCTGAGCGCGAGCGCGACCCCGAGGAAGTAGAGACGAAGACGGCGGCGCGTGGTCGTGCGCGCGAGCAGTGCCCCGAGCGTCAGATAGACCGCCGCCGCGATCATCGAGTGGCCGCTCGGGAAGCTCGTCGAGCCGACGAGCGCGAGCAGCGGGACGACGCTCGGGCGGGGGCGGGCGAACGCGGCTTTGAGCGCGGCGTTGAGGATCATGGCGCCGAAGCTCGCGAGGAACATCAGATGCATCATCGTGAACCGGCGCTCGATCGCGAGGTAGCCGCCGACGAGCAGAATGATGAGGACGAGCACGCTGCTGCTCCCGAGCGCGGTGAGCTCGCGCGCCGCGGCATGGCACCAGCCGGGTCCGATGGGAATCCCGGGGTCCTCGGGACGGCGGAGCGCGAGAAGGATGCGCTCGTCGAAGGCCTGGGTCCGGCCCGAGGTCACCGCGCCCGCGATCACGAGGAAGACCCAGAGGCTGACGACGATGCCCAGCACGAGCAGCAGGACGCGGCTTTCCTGCGGCAGCAGCGCGCGGAGACGGTGGAGCCGGCTCGCCATGACGAGCATCTTGCCTATACGGTTCGGGATAGGCGATGCGCTGTGTTTCCGGGCATGGCCTACGTAGCCTCGTTTGCTACGGTGAGGGCGCGATGCGGCTCCTGGTGGTTCTCCTCGCCGTCGTGACGACGATGCTGCCCCCGGCCGCCGCGGAGGCGACGCTCCCGAGCGACTTTTCGCGGTCGCTCGCGGTGAGCGGGCTCGCCGAGCCGACCGCGATCGCGTTCACTCCGGACGGCCGCATGCTGATCGCCGAGCGCGGCGGCCGCATCCTGATCCTGCCGAGCGGGGCGGCGACGCCGACGACGCTCGTTCAGCTGAGCGTCAACACGGTGAACGGCGAACGTGGGCTCGTCGGCCTCGTCGTCGACCCGGGCTTCGCGAGCAACGGCTGGATCTACGCGTACTACACGACCACGCAGCCGCGGAACCGGGTCGGGCGCTTCACGGTGGTGGGCAACACCGCGTCGCCCGCGTCCGAGGTGCTGGTCTGGCAGAACACGGTCAACGCGGCCGACTACCACCACGGCGGCGGACTGCGCTTCGGTCCCGACGGCAACCTCTACATCTCGACCGGCGACCAGGTGAACAGCGCCAACGCCCAGACGTTGAGCAACCTCCACGGGAAGCTCCTGCGCGTGCGGCCGAACGGGACGATCCCGTCCGACAATCCGTTCGTCGGGGTCGCGGGCGCCGAGCAGGCGATCTGGGCGTACGGCCTCCGCAATCCGTTCCGCATCACGTTCGACGCGCTGACGGGCGCGCTCTGGATCGGCGACGTCGGCGGCAACGTCGCCGGCTCGCAGGAGGAGATCAACCCCGGGGTTGCGGGTGCCAACTACGGCTGGCCGAAGCAGGAAGGCACCGCCTGCAACGTGACGAGCTGCAGCGACGTGCGCTTCCCGGCGTTCGCCTACCAGAACACCAACCCGACCTATGCGAGCGGCAACCAGGCGTCGATCATCCTGGGGCCGGTCTATCGCGCCACGATGTTTCCGCCCGCGTACCGCGGCAATCTCTTCTTCGCCGACTACGCCAATCGCTGGATCCGCCGCGCGGCCATCGACGCGAACGGCGCAATCACCGCGGTCGCGGTCTTCGACAGCGCGCCGAGCGCGGGAACGATCGTCGACCTCGCGGTCGGACCGGACGGCGCGCTCTACTATGTGACGATGGGCGTGCCGTGGAGCGGCGGCGCCGACACTGCCGGTGTGTATCGGATCGCGTACGTGGGAATCGGGAACCAGCCGCCGGTGCCGTCGGCGCAGGCCAACGTGACCGTCGGCGCGACGCCGCTTGCGGTGCAGTTCAGCAGCAGCGGGACGTCGGACCCCGACGGTGGTCCGCTGCCGCTCACGTACGCGTGGACGTTCGGCGACGGTGCGACGTCGACGGCCGTGAGCCCGCAGCACGTCTACACCGTGCCCGGCAAGTACCAGGCGGTGCTGACCGTGAACGACGGTGCCGACGCGGTCGCGGCCCCGCCGATTGCGATCTCGGCCGGGCAGGCGCCGTCGGTCACGATCACGGCCCCCGCGCAGAACACGTCGTACCGCGCCGGCGACGTGATCGCGTTCGCCGGGACCGCGACCGATCTCGAGGACGGCACGCTCTCCGCTTCGGCGTTCTCGTGGCAGGCCATCATGCGGCACGGCGGCCACACGCATCCGTTCTACGGTCCGCACGCCGGCATCACGGCGGGCTCGATCACGATTCCCGCGAGCGGACACGCGCCCGAGAACACCCACTACGAGATCCTCGTCACCGTCAGCGACTCCGACGGCCTGCAGGGCTCCGCCACCCGGACCATCCTGCCGGTGACCGCGACGCTCCAGCTCGACACGACGCCGAGCGGCATCCCCGTCTTCGTCGACGGCGAGGCAGTCACGACGCCGAAGACGATCCAGAGCCTCGTCGGCTTTCAGCACGACCTCGACGCGCAAGCGTCGTACGTGCTCGGCGGCACGCCGTACCTCTTCTCGAGCTGGTCCGACGCCGGGCCGCGCCTCCACACGCTCACCTCGCCGGAAGGCGGCGCCAGCGTCACCGCGAGCTACTCCGCGACCGCGTGCACAGGCGACAGCGACGGCGACGGCGTCTGCAACGAGATCGACGACTGTCCGACGGTCGCGAACGCGGGCCAGCAGGATGCCGACCACGACGCGATCGGCGACGCGTGCGACGCCTGCTCGACGACCGTCCCGGGTCAGACCGAGTGGAAGTCGGCGCGCCTGCAGACCGGCCGCGTCGTCGACGGCGTGGCGATGAGCGACCGCCTGAGCCTGCTCGGCCGCTTCAGCGTCGCGAGCGGCAACTTCGACGGTGATCCGCTCGCCGACGGCGTCCGCATCGAGATCCGCGGCTCCGGCGCGACGCCGCCGACCACGATCACGCTGCCGCCGGGGGCCTACGACTCGCCCGGTCCAGGATGGACCACGAACGGGCGCCGCCGCTTCACGTTTCAGGACAAGCGGCTCGGCGGCGCGAACGGCAGCGGCGTCAATAAGATGACGATCGTCGACCGCCGTTCCGGCGTCGTGCAGGTCGCGCTCCTCGGCCGCAGCGCCGCGTTCGGATTCACGAGCGCCGACCTGCCGTTGCAGGCGACGGTCGTGCTCGGCGACGCGAGCGCGTCGACGACCGGCCGCTGCGGCGTGCTCACCTTCGCCGCCGAGGATTGCCGCGTCCGAAGCGCCGGTCGGCGCATCGACTGTCGCTGACGTACCCGTAGCGGACCGCACGTGACCGGGCGCCCGTCCGACGTGGGAGGCGCGCCTTGACGCCCGCGCGCCCGCTGTGACACCACCGAACGGTGGCGCGCGTGTGGCGCCCCGGGCGGATCGTGGCACGAGCCCTTCATCGTTTCGCGCAGCACCCCGTGGCGGCCTACGAGTCCGCGCTGCAGAACCTCGCGAGCCTGCCGGTCGACGAGCAGCGCGCGGTCGAGCGGATGTTCCAGCAGGCGACCAAGCTGATCGCCAGCACGCTCGGCGTCGCCCGGGTCGGCATCTGGCTGTACGACGACGAGCGTACCCAGCTCGGCTGCGCCTGCCTGTACGACAGCGCGGCGGACACCTTTCGCTCCGGCGACGTGATCCGGAAGACGGATTATCCGATCTACTTCACGGCGCTCGGCGACTACCGCGCGATCGTCGCCGACGACGCGCGCACGCACCCGCTGACGAGCGAGCTCGCGCCCGCGTATCTCCTGCCGAACGGCATCACGTCGCTGCTCGACGCCCCGCTCGTTCGCCACGACACCGTGGTCGGGGTCGTGTGCCACGAGCACGTCGGGCCGATGCGGACGTGGACGCCGACCGACACGGGCTTCGTCGCGTCGGTCGCCGATCTCGTGGCCGTCGCCATGGAGCAGGCGGCGCACATCGAGGCGCGGCGCGCCCTCGAAGAGCCGAGTCGGCGCGTCAACGAGGAGCAGCGGATGGTCGCGCTCGGCCGGGTCGCGGCGGCGGTCGGCCACGACTTCGGCCATCTCCTGACGATGGTCCTCGCGCACGCCCAGGAGATCCTGGCGGTGCCGGACCTGCCGGCCTCGGCGGCGTCGCACGCGAACGCCGTGATCGACACGATCAATCGGAGCCGCGAGCTCACCCGCCAGCTCGCCGAGCTCGGCCGGAACGGCGACCCGTCGACGGCGACGCTCACGCTCGACCCGAGCGTCGACACGGCCGCCGACTTCCTGCGCGCGATGCCGCGGAAGGGCCAGCGCCTCGAGGTCGAACTCGGCGCGCCGAAGGTGCAAGTGCGCCTCGAGCGGACCCAGCTCGACCAGATCCTCATGAATCTCGTCGGGAACGCGCTCGATGCGACGTGCGAGGGCTGCACCATCCGCATCGCGACGAGCGCCGTCGACGGCGCCGACGGTCGCTACGCCCTCCTGCGCGTGAGCGACGACGGGTCGGGGATCGACGAGGCGACTCAGCCCCACATCTTCGAGCCGTACTTCACGACCAAGCGCGCGGAAGGCACCGGTCTCGGGCTTGCGATCGTGTACGCCCTCGTCGAACGCGCCGGCGGTTACATCCAGGTGGACACCGCGCCGGGCAAGGGCACGAGCGTGGCGCTCCACCTGCCCGTAGTCGGATAGCCGCAAACGCCGACGGGCGCTGCACCGGCGCCTGTCGACCCGCGAGCCCAGCGTCGCTCCTGCGAGGACGTGCTAGACCCCCGAGCCGTGTCTGAACGGGGACGGATCTGGCTCGCCGCTGCGCTGGTCCTCGTCGCGAGCGCGGCGCTGTACCTCCGGACCCTCCACCCGAGCGTTCCCGGTGGCGACGCGGGTGAGCTGATCGCCGTCGCGGCGCACCTCGAGGTCGCGCACCCGCCGGGCTACCCGCTCTTCACGCTGCTCGCGAAGCTCGCGACGCTCGTGCCGTACGGATCAGTCGCCGCGCGCGTGAACGCGCTTTCCGCGCTTGCCGACGCGGCGGCCGCCGGGCTGTTGACGGCGACCGTCGTCGGCGCGTCGGGCTCGGCGCTCGCGGGCGTGTTTGCCGGTATGCTCTTCGCTTGCTCGCCCGTCGTGTGGGCGTACGCGGTCGGCGCGGAGGTCTTCCCGCTGAACAACCTTCTGGTCGCGGCCCTCCTGTACCTGGCGCTCCGCTGCGCGCGCGCGCCGGAGCCCCGCGGCCTGACGTTCACGGTCGCCGCCGTCGTCGGGCTCGGGCTCGCGAACCATCACACGTTCGTCTTCTACGCCGTTCCGGTCGTCCTCTGGATGCTCTGGTCCGGGGATCCGGCGTCGCGTGCGCCGGCCCGGCTCGCCGCGCTGGCGCTGACCGTGAGCGCGGGGCTCGCAACCTACCTCTACTTGCCGCTCGCGGCGCGCCACGCGACGACGCTCTCGTGGGGCGATCCAACGACGCTTGCGGGCTTCGCGCACCACGTGCTGCGGCGCGACTACGGCACCTTCCATCTCGTGCCGACGGGCGGTGTTGGGTCCGAGGGAGTGCTCACGCGTCTCACGGCGTACGCGACGCATCTCGGCCGGGCGACGCTCTGGGTCGGCGCGCTGCTCGCAGCGATCGGCGCGGCGGCCGCGCTGCGCTCGTGGACCCCCCCGCTCCGCGCGTGGGCGGCATGCGTGCTCGCGGCCTTCGCAGGCTACGTCCTCACCTTTCACACGCTCGCGAACCTGCCGGTCGCCGATCCGCTCCTGCACGCCGTGACCGCGCGGTTCTGGCAGCAGGCCGACGTCGTCGTGTTCCTGTTCTGCGGCATCGGGCTCGCGGTCGTCGTCGAGCGCGGACCGCGCGCACGACGCGTGCTCGTGGCTCTCAGCGCCCTCGTGCTGGTCGCCGTGCAGCTCGTCGGCGGGTGGTCGACCCACGACCGCCATCGCGACGACACCGTGGCGCGCTACGGGCGTGCGCTCCTCGAGCCGCTCCTGCCGAACACGCTGCTGCTGACGCGCGGCGACCTCCCGACGAACGCGACGCGGTACCTCCAGGCCTGCGAGGGCGTGCGGCCGGACGTCGTCGTGCTCGATCAGGAGCTGATGACGAAGCCGTGGTACGTGGCGCGCGCGGCGCGTGAGCATCCGTCCCTCCGCTTCCCCGCCGCGCTCTACGACCCGACGGCGCCCTCGGGATTCACCATGCGCGCGTTCCTCGACGCGAATGCGCCGGACCGGCCGATCTTCGTCTATCCCGACTGGAAGAGCGGCGACCCGAGCGTCGCGGGTGCCTACGAGCTCTGGCCGATGGGATTGCCGTCGCGCGTGGCGCCGCTCGCCGACGCCCCGAGCGTCGACGACTGGCAACGCGCCAGCGTGTCGGCGCTCGCGGCGCTCGACGCGTACCAGTGGCCGGCGCTCGCGACCGAGCCGCTCGGGACATGGGAGCGCGTCGCGCTCGACGACGTGTGGCAGGCGCACCATCGCTTCGGGTGGTGGCTGCTCACAAAGGCGACGCAGCCGGGCGTCCCCGACGTGTCTCGGGTCGACGCCGCCCGCATGGCGCTGGAACGGGCCGAGCGGACGCACCCGAGCCCGCCGTTCTTCCTCTATCGAAACCTCGGAATCGCCTACGAGCATCTCGCGCTCCGCGACTCGGGGTGGCGCGAGCCGCAACGGCGGGCGTGGCGGCGCTACCTCGACTCCGCGCCCGCCGACGACGGCGCGCGCGGCGCGATCGCGGCCACGGTCGCGCGGCTCGACGCGGAAGCGCGTCCCTGACGGCGGAGCGTCGCTACGGTCGCGGTGACGAAGAACGCGAGCACGGCGGCGGTCGGGAGGCCGTACTCGCGGCTGGCGACGTACGGCGCGTCGGTGAGCCCCAGGGCGAGCGCGTAGGGAAGGGTGATCGTCGCGACGAACGGCGTGACCGCGGCGGTCCACGCGAGCGCGCGCGGCGCGACGGGGTTCGGGGTCGTGAGGCGCCAGAACCCGGCGGCGGCGATCGCGGCGACGACGAGGTGGTGCTGCCAGAACGACGGGCTCGCGAAGCCGGCGGCGAGGAGCAGCAAGCCCGCGGCGGTGATGCGCGCGGCGCGATCGTGCGCGCTCCGCACGCAGAGCCCGAGGGCTGCCGCGAGCGCCGCGAGCCCGAGCAGCGACGCGACGGCATGGACGGCCGCCGGTGCCGCCGCGAACACGAGCGGCCCGCGCCGGTCGGCGAAGGCGGGGAACGCCGAGAGCGCGGTGCCGTCGACGAAGAGCCGCGCGAGGGTCGCCCGCAGCGAGTAGTTCGGCGCGAAGAGCTGGTCGACGCCCGCCACCTGGTGCGCGCTCGCGCCGGGCCAGAGGATGTGTCCCCAGAACCCGGCGTAGTCGCCGAAGAACGCGTCGACCCCGGCGCCGGTTCCCATGGTCGCGACGCGCCACGGGAGCGGCAGGAGTGCCAGCATCAGCACGCCGACGACCGTCCATGCGACCAGCCGGAAGCGCCGCCACCCGAGCCAGGCGCCGACGAGCACGATCGGGACGAGCTTCACGTGCGCGGCGGCGGCGAGCGCGAGCCCCGCGCGCCAGTCGACGCGGCGCTCCGCGTCGCGCACCGCGAGCGCGGCGAGCAGGGTCACGAGCACGTTCACCTGGCCCTCGCCGATGTTGTCGTGGATGGGCACGACGCCCGCCGCGAGCGCGAGGGCGAGTGCCGTCCGGCGGCTGTCGCGCTCGGCGGCGCCGGGCCCGTCCGCGAGGCCCGCGTGCTCCGCCGCGACGCGCGCGAGCGCCAGCGTGAACAGCAGCTCGAGCGCCATCCAGAGCGCGTAGCCCCAGAGCGTCGGCAGGAGCGTCAGTGGCGCGAAGGCCGCGGCGAATGCCGGCGGATAAAGGTACGCCTTGTCGAGCGCCGCGACCGGGGTCGCCGAGTAGAGCGCGGCGCCCGTCCGGAGGTTCACGCCGGCTTGCCAGTACGCGGTCGCATCGACCCGCATCTGGTCCCATCCGAAGAACGCCGTGAAGCTCGCCGTCAGGAGGAACGTGTACGCGGCGAGGATCCATCCGTCGCGCAACCGTCGCATGGCGCTCGCTGCATACGGAATCACCGTTGAAATAGAAAGCACGGGGCGATCCTGCTACGAAGCCGCGCGTGCACCGGTCGCGTCACGTCGTCGTCTGCGTGCTGATCGTCGTCGCGACCGTCGCCGTCTACGCCGACGTCCGGACCCACGACTACGTGAACCTCGACGACGACGTCTACGTGCTCCAGAACCCGTGGATTCGCGCGGGCCTCTCGTGGGACACCGCGCGCTGGGCGTTCACGACCGTCCACGAGGCGTACTGGATCCCCCTCACGTGGCTGTCGCTGGCGCTCGACGTGCGGCTCTTCGGCGTCACGGCCGGCCCGCACCTCCTCGAGAACGTCCTGCTGCACGCCGTCGACAGCACGCTGCTCTACGCCGTGCTCGTCGGAACGACGGGCGCGGTCGGGCGGAGCGCGTTCGTCGCGGCGCTCTTCGCGCTCCACCCGCTGCACGTCGAGTCGGTCGCGTGGGTGTCGCAGCGGAAGGACGTGCTGAGCACGCTCTTCTGGATGCTGACGACGCTTGCGTACGTGCGATACGCGCGCCGGCCGAGCGTCGCCCGCTACCTCCTCGTCGTTCCGCCGTTCGCGCTCGGCCTGATCGCCAAGCCGATGCTGGTGACGCTGCCGGTCACGCTGCTCCTGCTCGACGTGTGGCCGCTCGCGCGCCTTGCGCGCGGCGACCGAACAGACCGCCTTGCGCGCGGCGACCGGACAGACCGCCCCGGGCCCGGTGACCGGACAGACCGCGGCGCGCGCGCCGGCGGTCTCGCCTGGCTGGTCGCGGAGAAGGTCCCGCTCCTCGCGCTCTCGCTCGCCGCGAGCGCGGTCACGATCTGGACCCAGCACGGCGCGGGGGCCGTGTCGGCGCTCGCGATCCGCGGGCTCGGCGACCGCATCGCGACGACGCTCGTGAACTACGGCCTCTACCTCGGGAAACTCGTCTGGCCGGCCGGCCTCGCCGTCTTCTACCCGCTCACCCCCGGCGACGCGGGGCTGGCGGCGATGGCGGCGCTCCTGCTGCTGCTCGTGAGCGGGCTCGCGGTCGCGTCGTTCCGGACGGAGCCGGCGATCCTGATCGGCTGGCTTTGGTACCTCGTGACGCTCGTGCCGGTGATCGGTCTCGTCCAGGTCGGCGGGCAGCAGGTCGCCGACCGCTACAGCTACATCCCGTCGATCGGCGTCTTCCTCATGGCGGCGTGGGGCGTGCCGCGGCTCTGGAGGCGGTGGATGGGCGAGGCGGACGCGCGGCCGCTCGCGGTGCCGGCGGTCGCGGTGCTCGCCGTCGCGGCGATCCTCACGTACCGGCAGGTGCCCTATTGGCGCGACAGCATCGCGCTCTTCGAGCGCGCGGTCGCCGTCACCGAGCGGAACTTCCTCGCCCACAACAACCTCGGCGAGGCGCTCGCGCGCGCGGGACGCGGCGCCGAGGCGGCCGAGCACTACGCGGAGGCCGTCAGCATCCATCCCGGTTACGCGCCGGCTCGCAACAACCATGGCATCGTCTTCGCGGAGCAAGGGCGCTATGCGGAGGCGGAGCAGGAGTTCCGCGCCGCGCTCTCCCGTGATCCCAACATGGCGTTGGCCGAGAGCAACCTCGCGACGGCGCGCGCGCGCCAGGGCGACTACGAGGACGCGGTCGCTCACTATCGGCGCGCCCTCACGCTGGCGCCGACGAGCCCGGTCATCCACGAAGGTCTCGGCGACTCGCTCGCGCTGCTCGGACGCCTCGACGAGGCCATCGCGAGCTACCGGGAGGCGATCCGTTGGGCGCCGAACGTCGCGTCGGCGCACCGTTCCCTGGCGCGGACGCTGCGCCGCGCCGGGCGGGACGCGGAGGCGGTGGCGGAGGAGGCGCTCGGCGCCGGGTCTGAATGACGCGCTCGGTGCCCGGTCTGAATGACGCGCTCCGCGCGTCACGAATTGATTTGATCCGGCCCCGCCCGCCCCTCTAGGATGCGCCGACCCGCCCGCCCATGCCGACCCCGCGCACGCTTTACGCGATTGTTCCGCCGACGGGCATCTACGTCCGCGAGGACCGCTGCCAGACGCCGCTCGCGAAGTTTCGGACGATCGCGCTCCGGCCGCCGATCGACCTGATGTACGCGGCCGCGGCGTTCGAGTCGGTCGGGTGGACGTGCGAGCTCGTCGACTGTCCGGCCGAAGGCATCGACGCGGCCGCCCTGGCGGAGCGCCTGCGGACGATGCGGCCCGCGGCCGTGCTCTTGAGCTGCACGACGCAGACCGTCGAGGACGACCTCGTGACGGCCGCGCTCGCGAAGCAGCTCGACCCGGAGGTGCTGACGATCGCGAAGGGCGCGCACTTCAACACGCGCGACCGCGACGTGATGGCGCGTCACCCCGCGCTCGACGTGGCGCTCCGCGAGGAGATCGAGGAGACCTGCCGTGAGCTTGGCCGCGGCGTACCGCTCGCCGACGTCCCCGGCTGCACGTGGCGGCGCGCCGACGGCGAGATCGTGCGCAACCCGGACCGCGGCTTCACGCGCGCGCTCGACGCCTTGCCCTTTCCCGCGCGGCACCTCGCGCGGAACGCGCTCTACGTCCGCCCCGACACCGGCGAGCCGCAGACGACCATCATCACCAACCGCGGCTGCCCGCACCGCTGCATCTATTGCCTCGCGAACCAGGTCGCCGGGCTCGCCAACCGCTATCGCCCCGTCGAAAACGTGCTCGCGGAGATCCGCGAGTGCGTCGACCGCCACGGCATCCGGAGCTTCCTCTTCCGCTCCGACCTCTTTACCCAGGACGCCGCGTGGGTGCGGCGGCTCTGCGAGGGCATCCTCGCCTCCGGTCTTCGCATCGAGTGGGCGTGCAACGCGCGCGTCGACACCGTCGACGCCGAGACGCTCGCGTGGATGAAGCGCGCCGGCTGCTGGATCGTCGCGTTCGGCGTCGAGACCGGCGACCAGGAGGCGCTCGATCGCCTCGAGAAGAATGCGACCGTCGACGACGCGTACCGCGCGGTCGCGCTCTGCCGGACCGCCGGCATCAAGTCGAGCGTCTATCTATTGATGGGGCTCCCGTGGGACACGCGCGAGTCGCTCGAAGCCTTGATCGCGTTCGCATGCGACCTCGACCCCGACATCGTCGAGTTCTTCTATCCGTATCCGTTCCCGGGGACGCCGCTGCAGCGCCAATGCGTCGAGCTCGGCCTGCTCGCGCCCGGCGAGATCCCGAAGCAGTCCTATGCCGAGCCGGCCTTCGCGACGAGCTCCCTCAGCAAGGAAGAGCTCGTGTCGTATCGGACCGCGGCGCTCCGCGCGTTCTACGTCCGGCCGCGGAAAATCGCGCGCACGTTGCTTTCGACGCGCTCGCCGCGCGAGCTCCGGAACTATCTCCGCGTCGGCTGGTCGCAGCTGCGTCAAATACGTGACAGCGCCGAATGATCCTCCCGCGCCCCGTTGGCCGCATGCTACTCTGAGCCGTCGTTGCGTCGTCCCGGCGCGCGCCCTTGGGGGAGGAAAGATGGCACACCTGGTCCGCGCTCTTGCGCTCGTCGTTCTCGGCTTCGTCCTGATCGTCGGCGCCGCGATCCCCGCAGCGGCACAGCAGTGCACTCCCGGCAACTTCAGCGGGAACGGCAACGCGCCGTGCACGCCCTGCGCCTTCGGGCGCTACCAAGCGCTGACCGGCCAGACGACCTGCGTGAATTGCGACCCCGGATCATTCACGAACGCGACGGGTCAGACGGTATGCGCGTCGTGCGACGTCGGCACCTTCCAATCGGCGAGCGGCCAGACGAGCTGCGCCAACTGCAACCCGGGCTCGTTCGCGGGCGCGCCGGGCAGCAGCGTCTGCACCCCGTGCGGCTTCGGCGCCTTCCAGAACGCGAGCGGTGCCTCGAGCTGCTCCTCGTGCGACCCCGGTTCGGCGAACGCGGGCGTCGGTGCGTCGAGCTGCGCGCTCTGCACCCCCGGGAGCTTCGCGGACGTGACGGGCGCGACCTCGTGCCAGTCGTGCCAGGCCGGTCGCTTCAGCGACACGAACGGCGCGACCGTGTGCTCCCAGTGCAATCCCGGGTCGTTCGGCACCATCAGTGCCGCGACGGCGTGCAGCACGTGCGGCATCGGAACGTTCACCGACTCGCCGGGACAGACGACGTGTGGCTCGTGCGGCCCGGGGCAGTTCCAGGACGCGGTCGGCACCACCGCGTGCAAGAACTGTCTCCCCGGGAGCGCGAACGCGAGCACCGGCGCGTCCTCGTGTCCCGAGTGCACCGCGGGGCACTTCAGCGCGATCGGCGCTGCGACCACGTGCAGCACGTGCGACGCGGGCGCGTTCGCGGCATCGTCGGGCCGCACGGTGTGCGACAGCTGCAGCCCGGGTGAGTTCCAGTCCGCGGCCGGCCAGACGTCGTGCTCGAACTGCGCGGCCGGTACGGCCAATCCCAACTTCGGTGCGAGCACGTGCCCGGACTGCAGCGTCGGCACCGTGAGCGCAAGCGCCGGATCGACGACGTGCATCTCGTGCGGCAGTGGGACGTTCCAGGATACGCAGGGACAGCAGACCTGCGATGGCTGCGCGACCTGCACGGCCGGCACCTTCGAGAGCGCCGTCTGCACCGCCGGCAGCGACGCGGTCTGCACGACCTGTCACGCATCGTGTCTCACGTGCACGGGTCCGGCCTCGAACCAGTGCGCGAGCTGCGCCCCGGCGCAGACGCTCGTCGCCGGCCGCTGCCTCACCCTCTGCGGCATCGCGCCGAACCCGAGCTGTCTCGTCGTCGCCAAGGCGCAGCTCCAATCGAACGAGAAGAAGGCCGGCAAGGAGAAGCTCCAGGTGCAGTGGAAGAAGGTCGCGACCGCGACCACGCGATCGAGCTTCGGCGACCCAGTCGGCGGCAATACCGTTGCGGCGATCTGCATCTTCAACGACGTCGGCATCCTCGTCGCGGAGCAGCTGGTCGATCGTGCCGGCCAGACCTGCGGCACGAAGCCGTGCTGGAAGCTCACCGGGAAGCAGGGATTCGCCTATCAAGACAAGCTCGCCGCGGCGGACGGCGTCGCGAAGCTGAGCTTCCTCGGCGGTGCCGCGACCAAGGGTCTCGCGAAGGCCCAGAGCAAGAACGACGCGAGCAAGAGCGTCACCCAGCTCCCGACCGGCATCGCTGCCGCGCTCGCCGGCAACACGACGCCGACGATCCAACTCGTGACCGACGCCGGCTTCTGCATCGGTGCCACGATGAACAAGGTTGGCAAGGACGCAGGCGGCCAGTACCACGCCCAGAAGAAGTAGCGCGGCCGCGGGTTGCTGAAAAAGGGCCATCTGCGTCGTTGCTCCCTCTCTCACTTGTGCGGCGTAGCTCCGCTACGCCTCCGCGTTCGTTCGGTCGCGCCTAGCAGCTGACCCTTTTTGAGCAACCTGCTGGGGGTGCCTCGTGCGCGTG
>JANNPN010000408.1:0-3843 GCA_031400185.1 Polyangiaceae bacterium | reverse complement strand
TGGCCTTCAGGTAGCACTCGACCTGCGCCGGCGGCGCGTCCGCCTCCTGCACCGCGAGCCACAGCGATCCCGTCCACACGCCCTGCGCGCCCAGCGCCAGCGCCGCGGCGATCTGCCGGCCGGTGCCGACGCCGCCCGCGGCCAGCACCGGCAGCGGCGCCACCGCGTCGATGACCTCGGGCCACAGCACGACGCTGCCGATCTCGCCCGTGTGGCCGCCGCCCTCGGTGCCCTGGGCGATGATGAAGTCGAGGCCCGCCGCCTTGTGGGAGAGCGCTTGCTTCGCGCTGCCGCACAGGGCGCCGACGAGGCGGCCCGTGGCTTGGATCTCGGCGATGACCTCCGCCGGCGGCGTGCCGAGCGCGTTCGCCAATGCCCGCACCTTCGGGTGCTTCAGCGCGACCTCGACCTGGAGACCTGCGGTCGCTTGCGTCCACCCGAGCAGCTCACGCGGCTTCTCCTCCGTCGGCAGCTCGGGGACGCCGTGGTCCGCGAGCAGCTTCTTCGCGAAGGCGCGGTGCTCGGCCGGCACCTGCGCGGCGAGCATCACCTGGAGCTTCTCGACGTCCATCTCGCCCATGCCGACGTACTTGCCGGGGATGACGATGTCGACGCCGTAGCCGCCGGTGACGTGCTCATCGAGCCAGGCGCACTCGACCTCGAGTTGCTCGGCGGAGAAGCCGACGGCGCCGAGCACGCCGAAGCCGCCGGCGTTGCTCACGGCGGCGACGACGTCGCGGCAGTGGCTGAAGGCGAAGATGGGAAACTCGATGTTGAGACGCTTGCAGATGTCAGTCTTCATGGCGGTGGCTCCTCTTGGTCGTCGTGGTGGTCTTGCGGGTGGCGGGGTGCTTTGGGGAAGGTCCGATCAATCGGTCGCCGAGCAGCGACAGCGTTTCGCGCATGCGCTTCTCGAGCGGATAGCCGGGATCGTTGATCCAGTGGGTCATGGCGCCGATGACGACGGAGACGAGGATCTCGGCGGAGAGATCGACGTCGAGGTCGTCGGGAATGTCGTGGGCCGCGCGGCCGCGCTCGAGCAAGCGCGCGAAGTCGGCCTGCATCGAGGCGAGCTCGGCGCCGGCTTCGCCGGGGCGTGCCGTTCGCAGCACGGCCGTCAGCACGCGGCGGGTCATTTCCGGGGCACGGCGCACCAGGGCGGCGCTGCGCGCGGCGAAGCCGCGCAGACGCTCGAGGCTCGACACCTCTCGCGCCAGTTGCTCGTCGACGAGGCGCCGGAAGCGCGCGAACACGTCCTGCCCGATCTCCCGCAGGACGTCCTCTTTGCTGCGGAAATGGTTGAAGAAGGTCGCAGGGGCGACGTCTGCGGCGGCGGCGATCTTCTCCACCGTCGTGACGTCGTAGCCGTCGCGTGCGAACAGCTCGGCGGCGGTCTCCAGGATGGACTGGTGGAGCTCGCGCCGGCGTCGTGCCCGGCGTCCTTCGATCACGTCCGTCGTGCGTGTGGCCAGGTTCATCGAGATCCTCCAATCTTGGAGAATCTCTACGATTGATGCAACCCCCCGCGGGCGATTCGCGGCGGCTTGCATCCGGCGAGGCGCAGGACGAAACCCTGAGGATGGGGATGCAGGCAAAGCTCACCGAACGAAGGAGGATCGCCATGAGGCTCACGCTCCGTGCATTGGTCGCCGCCCTGGGTGCGACCACCATCATGCTCGCACCGTCCGGCGTGCTCGCGGACACAAACGAAGTCTCCGCCATGGCGACCGAGAAGGAGGTCCGCGCCCTCTATCAACAGTTTACGGAGTCGTGGAATCGCCACGACGTCAAGGCCGTCGCCAGCATGTGGATTCCCGAAGGTGACCACCTCGAGCCGGACGGTCGCGGCGTCAGGGGACAAGCCTCGGTCGAGGCGCTGCTGAAGGAGCAGCACGCCTCCGTCTTCAAAAACACCTCACTGGCACTCAAGATCGACTCGGTCTGGATGGTGACCGCGGACGTTGCGCTCGCCGACGGTACCTACGAAATCACCGGCATCGTCGCACCCGACGGCAGCGCAGTTCCCAAGCGCGCCGGGCATCTCACCAGCATTCTCGTCCGGAAGGACGGCAAGTGGCGGATCGCGGGAAGCCGGCTGATGACCCCGACGGCCTTGCCGTACAAGAAGAGCTGACCTCGGGGCCAGTTCTCGCATAGTGAAACCCGCAGCATCGGTGCGACCCGAGCGCAGGACGGCCGTCGGTGGCCGTGTCGCTCGGCATGGCCCCTGACGAAGCGGGTGCGAGGGCATCTCCGGCCGTCGCTCGCACGCGTGACGCGCCAACGTCTCGACCGTCGTTTTTGCGTTGCTCGGCACGTTCGAAGGCCAATGCAATCCAGCCTTCGGGCGGGCATGCACGTTGCACACGCTTCGGGCATGGCGATTGGGACCGACGCTGATCGTGCGCCCGGGGCGCGCCCCCAGCCGTCGGCGCCCAAAGAGCCCGACCAGCTGACCACCCGCCTCCGCGAGATCGCGAACGGGGTCGCCTCGCCCGAGGACGCGCTCGAGCCGATGCTGCGTGCGATCATCGAGTCGACCGGTGCCGTCGCCGGGGCGGTCTGCCTCTACGACGTACGGCTCCGACTGCTCCGGCTGGCGGCCGAGGCGGGGCTCTCCGACGAGGGTTGCCAGAAGCTCCGCATCATCCGGAAGGGCGCGGCCGACGCCTGGGATATGCCGCTACACGGCCTGGTGAACGGTCGCGCGTACCTGATCGACAACGCGGCGCAGAATCGTTTCGTGCCGCGGCTCGTCGACGAGGCGAGCGAGATGAGCTGCGTCGTCTGTCTGCCGCTCTACGGCGATCAGACGCCGCTCGCGAGCGTCATTCTCGTCGCGCAGAAGCCGCGCCGCTTCGAGGAGCGCCAGCTGCACGCGGTCGAGGCGCCGCTCAAGGAGATGGCGCGGATCATCGAGGCGACGCGGCGCCACGCCGAGGGGCGGACGAGCGCCGCGCCGATCGCCCCCGGGCCGGCGCCGGCATCCGGAGCGTCCGCCGCGCCGGTCACGACCACCGAGCTCGCCGATCTCACCAACCTCCGCACGACGCTCGCGCGGGTCGAAGCGGAGCGTGATCGGCTCGCCGCCGCGCTCGCGGCGAGCACGGAAGACGGGGCGCGTGTCGCCGATCTCCACGGCGAGCTCGACCGGCTGCGCGCGCACCTCGGCGACGCCGAGGCGAGCGTCGCGCGTGAGCGCAGCGCGCGTGAGGAGCTCGAGACCCGGTTCACCGGCGGCGCGTCGGCGGGACGGCAGGAGCTGCAGCGTGTGCAGAGTGCGGTCCACGAGGCGGAGAACGCCCGCGCCGCGGCGCTCGCGGAAGCGGCACGCCTCCGGACCGAGCTCGAGCGCGCGCGGCTCGGCACCGTCCAAACGCCGATGGCATCGACGCAGGTCGACACGCGCGTCGTCGAGCTCCTCGCCGAGGCCGATCAGCTGCGCGCGAGTCTCGCCGAGGCGAAAGCCGGTGCCGCGTACGAGCAACGCGCGCGCGAAGAGCTCGAAGGCCGGTTGGCGGGCGGCGTCAATGCCGGACAGCAGGAGCTGCGGAAGGCCCTGGTGGCGGCGCGCGACGCGGAGCGCGAGCGTACCGAAGCGGTCGCCGAGGCGGCGCGCCTCCGGAGCGAGCTCGAGCTCGTACGCATCGAAGCGACGGCGGGTCCGAGCGCCCCCGGCGAGCGCGACGACCGCATCGGTCCGCTGCTCGCCGAGATCGATCGGCTGCGCGCTCGCCTTGCGGCGGCGGAAGCGGGGGCGGGGCCCGAGCCCCCCGCCCGCGCCCGGCGCGAAACGCGCCGCGCGCCGGGGGGGACGGAGAGCCCGCCGCAGCACCGTCGCGC
>JANNPN010000083.1:0-5585 GCA_031400185.1 Polyangiaceae bacterium | reverse complement strand
CCCCCCCCCCCCCCCCCCCCTTTTATACAGACCCCGCGACCCCCGATATACACACTACACCCCCCTCTATGCCCCCCCCCGCCGCTCTACCGTTTCTGACCGCCTTCCTCTTCGCGCAACGACAACCACCGAGATCGTCGTCGAACCCCACGGCTGACGCCGCGGCCCTGATGCTTTTCGACGTCAGACCCGGTCACGGCACGAATATTTTCGGGAACCGTCGCAGGGCCATCGGGTGGACGCGGAGAGGCGCGCGCTCCTCCCGCGGCGCTTCGAGGAAGGCGGGGCGGGCATCCGCGCCCTCGCCGTCGTGACCGGCGATCGCATAGTCGAAGGTCGGGGCGCGGCCGTCGTGCAGGTGGGGTCGAGAGCGTGTCGGCGTCCTGGACCTCTACGTTCTTCGTCCGACCAGTCCGGTCCGGACGCTCAGGGCACGAAGACCCTCGGGGCACGTCGTAAGGCCATCAAGTAGACCCGCAGGGGTCCGCGTTCTTCCCACGGCACGGCCAGGAAGGCGGCGCGGGCGTCCGCACCCTCGCCGTCGTGCCCGGCGATCGCGTAGTCGAAGGTCGGAGCGCGGCCGTCGTGCAGGTACGGCGCGGAATCGGCCACACCCCACAGGCGCGGCGTGAGGTACTCGCGGATCGCGACGCCACGCTGCGGGTGGCGGGCGACGTTGGCGGCCCCCATGTCGTGGCGCTTCAGGTCGCTGAAAAGCCATACCGGATAGCCGCCGAGATTCGCGTCGTACTCGAGCGCCGGCCGCCGCATCTCCCGCGCGAGATCGATCGGCGGCAGGCCGTCCATCGCGAGGACGGGATTCCGCAAGACCATCATCGGCGTGTGGCAGCCGGCGCAGCCGAGGTCATGGAACTGCTTGCGGCCGCGCTGGAAGTCGTAGGCGAAGCTCGTGGTCGTGGGCGGCAGGAGATCCTGAGCCGGCGGCTCGAGCTGACGATCCTGGACCAGTGGCTCGACGATCGGGAGGTCGAGGAGCGCAAGGTGCACCATCATCGCGGCGAAGGGTCCTGGTCCGAGCTCGTCGCGCAGTCCGTCCCCGTCGGGATCCGCGCGGTCGCTACCATCGCCCAGCTGCTCGCGTGCCCCCACGGCGAGCAAGTGCGCGCTCTGGATACCCACGTGGTGCTGCAGCGCCTCGGCCGCGAAATCGGCGAACGTGGGAAGTGTGCCCTTCCACCCGAAGGGTTTCACCACCAAGTCGGCATCGATTCCGCGGAGGCCGGAGGTGTTGAGCATCCCCCGTGCCGTCGCGCGCAACACGCCGAAGTCGACTCCCTTCGCGCTCAGGCGCACCTCGCGATTCTCACCGGCCCGCGCGGCGGCGCGCACGACGGCGGCGCGTTGCTGCTGCAGCTCCTCGCTCATCTCGCTGGCGAGCGCCTGCACGACGCCGAGCGCCACGAGCGCCGGCGGATTGCGCTCGTCGGCGCTCGCGGTGCGATCGCCATCGCCTGCGAGGAACACGTTGTCCGTTTCGGCGCCTGCGCCGTTCGGGCCGCCGACCCAGTGACAGGAGGGACACGAGATGGTCTCGGGCCCGCCGAATGCGCCGGCGTGCACCCGACGAAAGGGTCCCGCGGGGGAAGACTTCGCAGCGCCGCCGCCGAGGCCGTCGGCGAAGCCGAACTCGTGATCGAAGAGCAGCTCGCCGCGATCGGCGATCTCCGTAAGGCAGACATCGCCCGCCGCCAGCCGATCCGGGTCGAGGGCGGTCCGCATCTCGCGGAGGAACGTGCCCGGATCGGCCGCCTCCCGAAAGCGCAGCTCATGACGACGCTCGGCGGCGCGGTGCGCATCGCGCGCGGCGTCGAGGCTGAGCGGCGCTGACCGCGCGACACGCGGACAGTCGGCACGCCAGGCCGGCGCGTCCTTTCCCGTCCGCGCGTCGCACCCGATGAGCGCGACCCACGCGCCAATCAGCGACCACGCGAGCCGATGCGCTCGTCGGGGCGCGGTCATGGCGAGAAGAGCTTGGCCTCGCGCGACAGCGACGCCAGGAAGACGCGGACACTGGCGCGCCCGTGCGCGTCGAGCGCGAGATATCCGTCGCGCGCCGCGGCCGCCTCTCCGCCGTGGAGGACGATCGCATCCTCGATGGTGGGCGCACGGCCGTCGTGCAGGTACGGCGCGGATTCGGCGAGACCCCAGAGGGGGCGAGTCAGGAACACGCGCGCCGGAATCGTTCCCTGCGCCCCCGGACTTGCGAGCCCGTCGCCCATGTCGTGACGCTTCAGATCACTGAAGAGGTGCACCAGGTACGACGTCGTCAACCCACCGTACTTCGGCTCGACCTTGGGACCGTCGCCGTCCTTCGCGACGTCGACGACGTACGGACGCGCGCCCGCCGCGGCCGGTTGCCGGACGTCGACCTTGGGATTCTCGAGCTCCAGGACCGGGACGTGACACCCCGCGCATCCGATCTCGTCGAAGCGCGTGCGTCCGGACGCAAACGCGTCGACCAGACCGGGATCGCGCGGTGGGCGCATGACCGGCACCTCGAGCTGGGCGAGGTACCCGACGACCGTGCTCAGCATCCCCGCGTCGATCTCGAGACTGATGCCGTCCTCGTCGAGGTCGAACCATGGCCCTGTACCGTACGGTGCGCCGTCGAGCGTCCCATCCTTCACAGCGAGGTGGATCTGCTTGGAGAGGAGGCCCTGGTGAATGTGCAGCGACTCCTCGATCATGCCACGCAGCGTGGCGTGATGCCCCTTCCAGCCGAACGGGCGCACCGTCAGGTCGCGGTCGACGCCCTCGAGCATGCCGACATCGAGCGTCCCGTCCGGATCCGCCGCGACGCGCCCGAACGACACCCCCTTCGCTACGAGTGGTCGCTCGATACGGCGGCCTTCGTCGCGCGCGTTCGTGCGCGCCGCGGTCGCCTCCGCCTGGAGCGCTGCGCTCATCTCGCGGGCCAAGACCTCGACCGGACCGAGGCCGAGGAGGTGCGGGGGGTTCCGCTGATCGGCGGCGCCGGCGCTGACACCGTCACCGCGGAGAAAGCCGTTCTGCGACTGCGTTCCGGCGCCGTCCGGTCCCCCCTTCGAGTGGCAGCTGGAGCACGCGAACGCATCCGGACCGCCGGCAGCCCCGCGGTGCAGGCGTTGCGGCCGCGGGGTGTAGTCGACGGCTTCGCGGTCGGTGCCTCCGCGTCCCCAGCCGTTCTCGGGACGGAACGGGTAGTTGAAGAACTCGTCCCCGACAACGAACAGCGCGTCGATACCGATGATGCGCTCGTCGAACACCGCGTCCATGAGCGTCGCGTGCTCGATGAGCTCGCCCGGGTCGTGCGCGTCCAGCACACGATCGAAATGCTCGCGGCGGCGGAGGTCGATCGCACGGTCGAGGTCCTCGCGGAGCACGACGTCGTCGGGGATCGCCTCGTCGTAGCGGCCTAAGCTCGCCGCCCAGGATGGCGGCTCGTGGTCGCGCGTCTTCGCGTCGGCGCGGATCCGGTCGGTCGCGACAGCGAGCGCGGCCAGCGCGCACCCTGCGAGGCAGGCGAAGATCGTCCACCGTCGCGGTGCGCCCTGCGTCGCCATACCCCGGGTCCTAACATGGAACCACGCGCCCCGACCACGCAGTTTCCGCGCTCGCGCGCGGCGCGGTTCAGGCGATCGCGAAGCGGTCCAAGACCGCGAAATACTGTGCCGGCTCCGGACGGACCCGGTAGTTGTCGGTCAGGTCGCAATAGAGGATCCGGCCGTCCGCGGCGGTGATGAAGACGGTCGGCCGCGGCACGTCGGAGTCGTAGCCGAAGGCCTGCATCCCGGCCGGGACGCCGCAGCGCTCGCGGATGCCGAGGACCTCGGCGGCGCGGTTGTCGCGATCGGTCATGAAGCGGAGCGGCGCGTCGCACCGCGCGGCGAGGGCCGCGGTATTGGCCTCGGGCTGCGGGCTCACGAGGAAGACCTCGACCCCGCGGCGCGCGAGCTCGCGATACTGCGCGCAGATCTCCCGCACCTGCGCCACGCAGATGGGACACCAGTTGCCGCGGTAGAAGATCCAGAGCGCCGGCTTGGCGACCAGCGACGCGCTCCCGACGTCGCGGCCGTGCTCGACCAGCGTGAAGCGCGGGAGCTCAGCGCCTTCGCGGAGCGCGTCGTTCGCCGGCGCACCGAAGCGGGAGTACCACCGCACGTACACGAGCGTCCCCACGATCCCGACGACGGCGGCGACGAGCGTCGGCGTCGCGACGGGGCCCGCGCCCTGCACCAGGCAGAGGAGCGTCCCGACGACGCCCGCCGCGAGCACCGCGTGCAGGTTCGGCGACGTGCGCGCGATCGGCAGCGCGAAGACGGTCGCGAAGAACGCGACCGGTGCGGCGCACGCGAGCGCCGTCCCGAGCCAGGGCGACGCGAGCCCGCCCCGCGCCACCATCACGAGGGCGGTGACGAGACCGGTGAGTGACCCGCTGATGTAGGCGGATACGTAGAGCGATTTGAGCTGCGGCATGACTGTCTCCTTCACGGGGGGTCGGTGTGGATGAAATCCGGTGCTCGTGCCGATCAATCCAACGCGCGGAGCGTGACCCGCACGACGTCGTCGAGGGCCGCCTTCGACGGGCGGGCTTTGGCGCCGAGGTTCACGCCGCCGAACGTGGTGGCGAGGAAGCGGGCGAGCGCGCGCGGGCTCTCGCGGCGCGTGATCTCGCCGCGCGCCTGTCCGCGGCTCACGACCGCGACGAGGATCGCCTCGAGCTGCCGGAGCACGTCGCGCGTCGCGGCGAAGACCGTCGGGTCGTGCGGCGCCACCTCGCCGAGGGTGTTGTTCACGAGACACCCGCGCCGCCCCTCCGGGCTTCGGGCATGCCGGACCATGTTGCCGAAGGTCGCCTCGATCGCGGGCCGGCTCGCCTCGGGCTCGAGGAGCGGTGCGATCAGCCCCGCCATGCCGGACCCGGCGTAGCGGCGGAGCGCCGTCAGCAACAGATCGCGCTTGGTGCCGAAGGTCTCGTAGAAGCTGCTCTTGCTGAGCTTCATCGCGCGGAGCAGGTCCTGGAGCGAGGTCGCCTGGTAGCCGCGCCGCCAAAAGACCTGCATCGCGCGCTCCATCACCTCGTCGACGTCGAACTCGCGGGATCGTGCCATCGCCTCTTTCTGGACCGCCCGGTCCAGAAATGCGGGTACGTCACCGCTGAGTCAAGCGCCGTGAGAAAAATTACGGCAGCGTCGCCCAGCCGGCGGGCACGACGCGCGCGATGAAGGTGGTCCCGCCGGCGCCGTCGGGCTTGAAGATGGCGCCATCGCCCATGCCGAGCTGGTCGAGCACGGCGCAGGTGAACCCGGCATGGCCGACGATCGCCGTGTTGCCGCTCGCCGGCACCTCGGCGAGGAGCGTCTGCGCCGACGTGCAGCGGTTGGCCTCGTCGTAGACGAAGAACGTGATGCCTTGGTTGGTCTCGATCGTCGGACCGAGGTCCATGAGCGAGGCGGTCGTGCTGCACCTGCAGTACTCGCTCGAGATCACGCGGCCGACCGGGAGTGCCAAGTCGTCGAACGCCTCGCCGATCGTCGTCGCTTGCGTCTCGCCGCTGGCGTCGAGCTGGCGCGCGGTCGCGGTGC
>JANNPN010000354.1:0-10352 GCA_031400185.1 Polyangiaceae bacterium | reverse complement strand
CGTCGACCACCAGTTGCGCGATCCTCAACACGACGGGACCACTCGCGCCCGGCGCTGCGTGCTCGTTCGGCAGGAACAAGGGCGTGTACGGCGGCGGTGCGATCGTGGTCACCAAGGGGAGCCCAAGCAACTCGGCGCGCACTGCCGTCTCATCAGCAATGCGGCGGGGGCCGTGGTGGTGACGCTGCCGATGTACTGACATCTGATCCCGCTGGCTTTCACGACCGTGCGGAGGCGCGGCGCCAGGCGGCGGCGTTTCTTCTTGATCGAGCTTGCGTCGGCATTGTATGCCCGCTGCGAATTCGCTTGCCGTGGAGGAAATTGCGATGACGATACGACGAACAATCCCGCTCGTTGGCATCCTTCTGGTGACTCCCGCATACGCCACTGATCTGGAAGTCCTCCAGAAAGGCGTCGGAAAGGTTGCCGTCCCTGTCGGGACGAAGCCCAAAGTTTTTTCTGCACCTGTCCGAACTTGATCCCTGGGACGACGGTGGGGGGGAGGCTCGTACAGACTACTCACGTGTCCGGGATGACGACTTTCGTGAAAGTCCTTTGTGAAGTGCAGGGCTTCGACAACCAAGGGACTTTCAGTGGGCTCGCGTCGTGTAGCGACTTCTCGGTGCTCGCGAAGTAGACGCGCAGCGAGTTGATCTTACGGCGTCCCTCATCGGAGGTTCATCACGCCTGCACCTCCTGATGAACGTCGCCCGCATGTAGCCCAAAGCGGCAATCGACGAAAAGCAGCGCCTCCGCAGCGCGCTCTTCCCGTCTGGCACTCCTATGGCATCGACGATTTGGAACTGCCGAAACGTCCTTGATCTTCACGATGTAGACGCGATCGCGGCGCCGAAAGAAGGAAGTGTCTCAATTGGACTGCCAGTCCCTCCTCCCGATTCTCGTCGCGGCCAGCGTGGTCGTCTGCTCGCCCCCCTTTGCGCTTGCCGAGTGTTCCTCCTCGCAGCCGAGCACCAGCGCAACAGCAACGCGGCATATCGTGCTGCGCCCGGGCGAGAGCCGCTTTCGGATGCTGCCGTTGACCAACTACGTCAACACCGCCTTCGACACAGCGCAGGTCTCGCGCGCTTTCAGTCAGGACGACTACTGGCAGAACCACGGGCGCGTCATCGACCGCATCGCCCACCCGATCGACTCGATCGAGGACGACGGTGGCTGGGACCATTTCTTTCGCCAGGAGCTGCTGTCTAGCCACGTCCTACCTAATCTGACACTTCACCTGCTCGGCAACGGTTATGATTTCCGCGCCCTGGCCGAGTGGTTCGACGAACACCACGTGCCGTTCGCTTATTTCTGGGCGTTCGTCACCTCGTACGCCGGCTATCTCGGCAACGAAGCGATCGAGATCTCCAATCCGGAGGTCGACGCTACCGACCACATTGCCGACCTTTATTTCTTCAACCTGCTCGGCAATCTTCTGTTCATCAGCGACGCGGTTACGGACGTAGTCCACAACGACATGCAATTCAGGAATTGGCCGGGGCAGCCGGTCTTCGACGTGCGTCACCACAAGATTCTGAATGCCAGCAACAACTACCTCATGCGACCGCGAGTCTTTGGTGAAAAGGTCCGACCCTTCCTATACTTCGGCCTCCATTACTTCGCCGGCGTCAGCGTGTTGCTGCCATCCGAAAAATCACTTTCCCTGGGCGTCGGTCTGGCGACGGTAGATCCGTTCGCGGAATCCACTTTAGCCAAGGTGCGGCCCTCCGGCGGCGTCTACTGGGATGACCACGATCGGCTGCTCGCGTCGATGATCTTCAATGGCACCGACGACTCGATCGTGCGGCTCAATCTCTACCCCGACATCTTTCCCTTTCGGACACTGGATCTCGGCTTCTTTCTCGGCCTGGCCGATGATGGTGTACCGACCTTCGGTATCGCGATCGAGAAGCTGTTGGCTTTTGGGATCAGCTGACTGCGAGGCCGAAGGCCGGTGAGACTCGTAGCTCCGTATGCATTGTGCCGGGGGTGTCTCGTCAACTCCCGACTGGTGCATTCTCTCGTTGTATCTCGCGTCGCAGAGATCAGAACTGCGTCGTGATCATCAACCTCGCCTGATCGGGTCCGAAGTTCAGCGAGGAACCCATCGTCTCATCCGTGGCGTCGTTCGAGCGATTCAGGAACTTCTTGCCGATGTAGCGATGGAGCGCCTCGACCGGGTCGACGAGAATCAGCAGCGCGTCGCGTCCCGCCGACGGACTCCACCGCGCGATCCTACGCCGCACCTGAAAGCGGAGCTCGCCCTGGAGGCTACCGATGGGCGACGTTACGAGCAGGTCCTGTGTGCTCGGCCGCTCGACCCACGCCTCGAACAGGTACTCCCACGCGACGGAGACGCCGGTTGCGAACAGGAAGCTCTCGATCGGGCCATAGTCCCGGTTACGCACCGTCAGGTACGCCTCCGCGCCCATGATGGGGTGGAGCACGTAGTTCGCAATGATGCCGTCGGTGTCCCACACCGGGGGTCGGGTCCATGCATCGGCGAAGTTCTCGGCCGAAACCGTCCCCGTATTCACGAAGGCAGGGTCGATCATGAACAACGGAATCGTCAAGGCCAGGCACGTCGCCCACTCGGCGGTCGGGACCCAGAGGCTGTGGCGAGCGGGATCCGGCGGGATCGTGAGCCAATCCGACTCGCTTCGCGCTGGGGCCTCCCCCTGGGCGGGCTCCCCCGATTGCTCGAACCCGGAGTCGGCCGGGGAGGTGATCCCGCTGGGCCCGCTGACAGCCGCGCCGTGGCTTCCCGGGACGACGCCCGTATCGACCGCGTAGACCGGCATGGCCAGGACGAGCACACCCGCGAAGACGGTGGAGGAAATGCCTGGAAGACTCATTGAACTTGCCTCGATTCCGTGGACAGCGTCCTTCGGCCGTAGGGCACCAGCGTCGAAACTTAGCGCATGGCCACGGGGACTGCGACGGCCGATCGAGGAATGCCGCCGGTGCAGGTTGGAGAAGGATTCGATGGACTCGAAGATCGCCGTGCGGGCTTCGACGCGGGTATCGAAGCCATTTCGTCGGCGAGTTCGTTCTTAGGAGAAGTCGCGCACCGGAGGGTCGCCGACGGCTGGGGCCGATTTCGTCTTCGAGTTTTCGCCGATGGTCGTCGCCGACCCGGCGGGGTATCTCTTCGCGCTCTGGACATCGAACGACCCCTCACTCGCGAGTGGCGCGAAGGGCGAGGACTACGATCTCGTGATGGCGCTCGCGGGCCATCCCTGCGGCAACGGCACCCTCGACTCCGGCGAGACGTGCGACGACGGCGACCGCGGCTCGCTCGATTGTTGCGGTCGTGCCTGCACGTTCGACCCGGCTGGCACCGTGTGCGCCGCCGACGCGGACCTCTGTACGCTCGAGCGTTGCGACGGGGACGGCACCTGCGCGCACCCGAGCGCCCCGTTCGGCACCCCGTGCACGCGGGACGCCGACATCTGCACGTTCGACCGGTGTGACGGTAATTTCGCGTGCGAGCACATCCTCGAGCCGCACACCGGTTGCCGCGTGCCGATCACCCCGCGCAGCTCGACCGTGAAGATCGCCAGTGATTCCGCGAAGCGGAAGCTCGAATGGAAATGGAGGAACGGTCCGGCAACCGCGTTGAGCGAGCTATCGCTGTACGTATGGGGCGCGGACTACGCGCTCTGCGCGTATGACGGAGCGGGCCTCGTCGCGCGCGCGGACATCCCCGGCCACAAGACGTGCAGCGACGGCAAGCAGTGCTGGAAGCCGACGAAGCATGGGTGGACGTACGCCGATCACGACGCGACGCCGAGCGGCGTGAAGAAGGCGACTTTCCGAGCCGGTGGCGAGGACGGCAAGACCAGTTTCAAGGTGGTCGCTCAGGGGCCCAACCTCGGTGCGCCCGCGCTGCCGATATCGAGCCTTCCGCTCCACGTGCAGCTCATCAGCGATGCGCAGAACATCTGCTTCGATTCGACCTACTCCGCGGCCGGCGTGAAGACGACGTCCGCGGTGCAGTTTCAGGCCAGGAGCGACTGACGGAACTCGGCGTGAGGTACACCGCGGCTGACTCACCTTCCGTCGCTCTGCCGCCCAGATTTCACTTCAGATTTCGCTGCTTGAACGCGGCGGCCGTTTCCTTACCAAACAATCGCCGAACAGGCCCTGCAGCTTCATCGTTTGGGGCAGACGAGCGGGCCTTCATCCGCGGCGCGTGTCGCTCCTCTTGCGGTACCAGGCGTCATGTGAGAGTGCGACACGTTGCTTCGTTTGTCGTGGAAAACTGACCGATGAGCGACGGCGTGCCGAGCGATGCTGAAGGTTTCACAGATGAGGAGCTGGACCAGCTCCAGCTGACGACGCTCCAGTACTACCTGCATGAGCACAACCCGGCCAACGGCCTGATCCGCGACAAGACCCATCCCGGGGCTCCCGCTAGCATCGCAGCCGTGGGCCTCGGGCTCGCCACAATCCCAGTGCTCGTCGAACGCGGCGTGATCGCCCGCGAGTTCGCCCCCGAAATCGTGGTTCGCACACTCCGCTTCTTCCGCGACGCCCCTCACGGACCGGAGCCGAATGCTACCGGCTACCGTGGATTTTACTACCATTTCCTCGATATGAAGACCGGTCGGCGCGTCTGGAACTGCGAGCTGTCGACGATCGACTCTGCCTTCCTGTTCGCCGGGATGCTGACTTGTGCGAGCTACTTCGACGCCGACACTGAGGACGAAGCCGAGGTCCGCCGCCTCGCGGACGCGCTCTATCGGAAAGCGGACTGGCAATGGGTACGGAACGGCGGCATCGCGCTGTCTCATGGATGGCGGCCCGAAACGGGGTTCATCCCGCATGTCTGGGCCGGCTACGACGAGGCGCTGCTGATCTACCTGCTCGGCCTCGGCTCGCCGACGTTTCCCTTGTCGCCTGCGAGCTACGCCGCGTACTGCTCAACCTACCGCTGGAAGGAGATCTATGGCCGCGAGCTCCTTTACTCGGGGCCGCTGTTTACGCACCAGCTCTCACACCTTTGGGTCGATTTTCGCGGCATACGCGACGCGTTCATGCGCGAGCATAGGAGCGACTATTTCGAGAACAGCCGCCAGGCGACCTACGTGCACCAAGAGTACGCGTGCCGCAACCCACTCCAATTCGCCGGGTACGGTGAGCACTGCTGGGGGATCACCGCGGCGGACGGCCCCGGCTTCGAGAAGCGGCGGGTAAACGGCATCGAGCGGCAATTTTATGACTACCATGCACGTGGGGCGCCCTATGGCCCCGACGACGGCACCATTGCACCGTGGGTCGTCGTCGCCTCGCTTCCGTTCGCGCCGGAGATCGTCATCCCTACCATTCGCGCCCTGGCCGCGCTCGACCTCGGCGCGACCAAGCGGTACGGCTTCAAACCGTCGTTCAACCAAACGTATGCGGTCGCGGAAGGTCCGACTGGCTGGTGGGTCACTCCCTACCACTTCGGGATCGACCAGGGGCCCGTCGGCCTCATGATCGAGAACTACCGCAGCGAGTTGCTCTGGAACATCATGCGCCGCTGCCCGTACGTCGTGACGGGGTTGCGCCAGGCGGGCTTCACGGGGGGATGGCTCTGAAAACCGGCCCATCGTGTCGCACAGAGCCCGTGGAACGCACACTGTGAAAGAACACCGTGCCGTCACGCTGGGTCAGCGCCGTCATCATGTCGCGGTGTACGTAGCTGAGGAAGACGCTGGTGCCCCCTAACCCATCCCCTTATCCAATCCGCGTACTTTTGCGTACGACGGAAGGTTGGCGGGAGGAGATGCTCTCGTGGTTTGCCACCGGCGGCCTTAGCCGAGAGCCCACCCATGCGGAGATGGTCTTTTTCCCTCGGATGCGAAATGGGGCTTCGGCCTCTCTTACTTCTTGGAAGTGCAGTCCGGTCTCCCGAAAGGCAGGCGCGACCACCGTTGGCGATGAGCTGTGCGGCGTCTCATCAATCGGCCTCGAAGCGAAGTAGCGACGAGCAGTTCTTCGAAACCCTCATCGGCATGACGCTTGCTGTATTCGACTGCATGCGTGAACCGCGAATTGTCCAGTTGGCGGACGGCGAAGAGATGATCTCGTTCGAGATCGACGAATGCTTCACGTCTCTGCTCGATGACCCGAGGGAGGAGTTGCTGGAGCATCGTCACGCTGCCGAAGCCGCATCGGAGCCCGCCGCCACCCAATGCTCGGAGGCGACGCCACACGCCCCACCTGCGCGCGAGCTCAGCGCTGCCTGACGGTGGTTTGCTTAACAGCACCATCCAAACGAAACCCGGTTCGGGATCGACGGGTTCACGCGCGGAAACTGGGACTACCTGTACGGGGAAGGCGCGATTCCTCGAACTGTTCGGCCCCGGCAGTAGTGGCGGCGGCGGATGCCGCTGGGGCGCCGTCGCTGCGAACCTGTACGACAGCGGGACCGGCGAACGCCTGCTACCGCCGTACCGCATGCTGGATGTTGACGGCCACCGCATCGCGGTCATCGGCCTGTCGAGCGAGCGCGATCAATGCGCTCGGCCCGTGGGTCATCATGATTGCCCAGCGTCACCCGTCGCTGTCGGTGGTGCTCTCCTCCGACATGCATGAGGAGACGCACACGCCGGTGGTGACCGCCGATGGCGTGCTGGTATCCGCAGTCGGGCAGGACAGCACCCGCCTCGGGCAGTTCGATCTCGGCATCGAGGGCGGGCGCGGGCGCGACTGGGAGTCGAAGAGCATCGTCTCACCTCTGAGAAGTCGACCGCTCACGAACCGCCGTACGAGCAGCGCCAGACGCCTGGGATGCTTCTTGCTCTGGAAGGCGTCCATGTACTGCCGAGCGCTCGCCTGCGGTGCTTTCGAGCGATCGGGCGTTCTACGTCCCTGGAGCACCATGGCGCTCCCCGCGTCCACTGGCGCGTGGCCAGCGGCGCTCGTGCAAGCGTGAGGCGCGCCGTCCTCCGCGTCGTGACTGCCGCCCTCGTGCTCCTAGCCGCGGGGTGCCGTCCGGCCGGGGGTGCCCGGCCGAGGCCGAGCTTCGAACCGTCGGTCGCAGCCATCGAGCGCGGCGCCTTGACGTACGCGGTCTACTGCGCGGGCTGCCACGGAATGGACGGCCGCGGGTACGGCCCGTTGGCGACGGCGTTTGGGATCACGCCCGCCGACCTCCGGACGCCGGCGCTCACGAGCGCCTCCGACGCGGCGCTGCTCGATCGCCTGCTCCGCGGCACGCCGCTCGTGGTGCCGCTGCCGGCGACACACGAGGCGGAAGACCGCAACCTCGACGCGCTCATCGCGTACCTGCCCCGGCTGGCTGGCGCCGACTGGGAGCTGCTGCGTGCCGGACGTGTCGTCTATGACGAGTCGTGTGCCGTGTGCCACGGTCGCCATGGACAGAGCGACAGCGCGTTCGCGTTTTGGGTCGGGGCACCGGGCATGATCGTGGCGCGCGAAGGTCAGAGCGACGCCGCCCTCGCCCGCATCGGCGAAGCCGGCAAGGGTCTCATGCCGCCGCTGTACGGCGCGTTCGACCAGGTCGAGCTCGGCGCACTGGTTGCATACATCCGGCATCTCTCGGATGGGTTCGCGGTCTACGACACCCATTGCGCCTCCTGTCACGGCAACGACGGCCGCGGAATCTCCTCCGACGATCTGATTCCGCCCGTCGTCGCGGCGCCGCCGCTTCGCGGGCCGTATGCGCGCGCGCAGCTCCGCACGATGTTGCGCCGCGACACAGGCTTCATGCCACACTTCAGCGCGCTCGACCGCCGACGGCTCGAGGACGTCGTCACGTATCTGCGAGCGACCGTGCTTGCCTCATCGAACACCCACGAAGTACACCCAGCGCGAGAGGAGGACTGACGCCATGACGTTCGACCATCGTGAGGTGGTGGGGGCGAGCTCGGTCAGACGCTCGCCGCCGGCCGCGGGAGCCCGTCGTCACCGCGACGGCCCTCGGCTCGTTCGCGGCGCTCGGCGCGATCGTCCAGACGCCAGGGATCAGCGCCCTCTTCGGCTGCCGTCCGCTCGGGCCGATCGCCTGGACCATCGCGCTCGGCTCGGCTGCGGCCGCCAGTGGCCTCGCGCTGCCGGCGCCGGCTCTTCTCGACATCGCCGTACCGAGCGGCGACCGCGTTCGCGCGCTCGTGACGGACCTCGCGGCCTCGCCGCTTCGGGTCCTCGCGGGAATCACCGCGGCGGGCGAATCGTCGCCGGAGCGCACCACGGCGCATGCAATCCGGAAGCTGACCTCGCGCAGGTCGTTCTGGCTCGGGTAGATCGCGCCGAGCGCCAGACGCTCCTCCCCGACGCAGCTCGCGAGCGTCTCGGCGGCGACCGCGAACATCTCGTCGCTGATCTCGCGCGCTTCGGAGACGATCGCCCCGAGCCCGACACCGGGGAAGATGAAGACATTGTTGCTCTGGCCGATCACGTGCCGCTTGTCGCCGCCGAGCTTCTGATCGTACGCTTCCTCTTTCATGCCGTATGTCTCCAAGATGGCCATAGGCAAACGTCGGAGTTGGATGCACACAGGCCGCGGCGACGCAGAGCCGGGAGGTAGCGTCGCGAGCTACGGGCGGGGCGGCCGTGCGCCCGGCAGGTCGACGGCTTCCAACGTCGCGTGCAATTGATGGGTCGCGCGGAACTGCTCGCGCCAAAGCCGCTCGGACATCGCCGCTCCCTCCGTCGACTCGAGAAAGTCACGCACCACAGCGGTGAAGCGGATCGGGTCTTCGCAATGCGGATAGTGGCCGGCACCGGAGAAGATCTCCAGGCGGCTGCCGGGGATCGCTGCGTGCGTTGCGCTCCCGTGGTGATGCGGGATGAAGGGATCGCGGTCGCCCCAGATGATGAGCGTGGGCATGTGGGCCGCGAGGTAGAGGCGGTCGCCGGCATGGATCGCCTGGCCTCCCACATCGATCACGGCCCGCAGGGTCCGGAAGAAGGCGCGACGGCAGGATCCGTCCGCAAGCGAGGCGTAGCTTCGCCACATTTCTTCCCCGGCCGGTGAGAGGCGGGCGCCGCTGCGCCCAAACATGCCCCCGAGACTCGAAACCGCATCGCGGATGGTGCTGGTGCAGACGAGCCCGAGGAGGGTCTCGGCAAAGGGCGCGGTGAGGGCACGAAGCAAGAGATTGACCTCGCTGCCGAGTCCCCCGCTGCCGACGAGCACGATCCGCTCACACCGTTCGGGGAACTGGTAGGCGAGTTGCAGAACGATGCCCCCGCCGAGCGACTGACCGATGCAGGTCGCGCGCTCGTGGCCGAGGGCGTTCAGAAGATCACGGAGCAGACTGGCGTGCGCGCCGAGCGAGTAGTCGCCCTTCGGCTTCGCCGACTCGCCGTGGCCGAGCAGGTCGGGCGCGACCACGGTGTAGTGCTCCGCGAGCATCGGCATCACGTGCCGCCACGTCGCGGAGCTGCCCGCCATGCCGTGAACCAAGAGAAGCACCGGCCCGCGACCTGCCGTCCGGTAGGCGACGTCGTGGCCATGCAGGATACGGTGGGCCACGGCGCTTGCCGATCCGTAAGAAGGCGGCGATGGGATCACGTCCCTAGTCTTCGTACTTGAACGAAACCTTCACTTTGGCGCGATACAGCGCCACCTTGCCGTCTTCCATCGTCACGTCGAGCTGCGCGATCTCGGCGACACGGAGCTCGCGCAGCGTTTTCGCCGCGCGCTCGACCGCGGTCTTGGCCGCCTTCTCCCACGACTCCGTACTGGTCCCTACGAGCTCGATGATCTTGTAGACGCTGTCGGCCATGATCGGTCCTCCCTGGCTGGATTGGTTTGGGCTGGTCCTGCCCGTGCGCAAAGAGCAGACAGCGTGCCAGGGGCCCGCGCGTGCACTCCGGCACCGGAGGCAGCGGCGTTTCTCAGAACTAGGACGCCGGATGCGGCTCCCTTCGCACGGAAAGGAAACCCGGCGGCTCCGAGCGCCCCACCGGAGGCGCCCCAGCTCTATTCAACGGTGATCTTCGCCTCTTCGAGCATCACGTCGTAGTGATAGCCGAACCCGAAATCCTTGTTCGTGGCGACCGTGCCGCGCACGAGAACGGTATCGCCGACGACCAACGGCGCTTGCAGGTACGTCATCAGAATCCCTCATTAGTGAAGAGCGGCGCACCACCGCGGTATCTCGTCCGCTCGTGCCAAGTAGTCGAAGCGTGACCGTCGCTTCGGGCGAGGCAACGTCGAACCCATGCCTGGTGGAGCGGCCTTGAACAGTGACGGGTGCTTTGCGGGGCAGTGCGACTGGCGGCTGCCGACGATCTACGAGCTGCAAACGATTCTAGGCGGAGCGCCGATGCGCTGCGCGCATAGGCACGACGAGCTGCAAGGCCGCGGGATAGGGCGATACCAGCTCGGACGCCTC
>JANNPN010000243.1:0-4612 GCA_031400185.1 Polyangiaceae bacterium | reverse complement strand
AACGACTTGCCGATCTGGCCGATGCCGAACGGGATCTTCTGGCGGGACGCGTTCAGGACGTTCTGGAAGTTGACGAAGATGCCCTGCGCGGTCTCGGGGCGCATGTAGACGACGCTCGCCGTGTCCTCGACCGGGCCCATGAAGGTCTTGAACATCAGGTTGAAGTTGCGGGCCTCGGTGAGCTCGCCCCCGCACTCGGGGCATTTCTCGGTGGTCAGCTGGTCGGCGCGGAAGCGCTGCTTGCACTTCTTGCAGTCGACGAGCGGGTCGGTGAAGCCGGCGTGGTGTCCCGACGCCTCCCAGACACGCGGGTGCATCAGGATCGCGGCGTCGAGCCCGACCATGTCCTCACGCGACGTGATCATGTCGCGCCACCAGGCCTCGGTGATGTTGCGCTTGAGCTCGATGCCGAGCGGACCGTAGTCCCAGCAGCTCCCGAGGCCCCCGTAGATCTCGCTCGACTGGAAGACGAACCCGCGCCGCTTACACAGGCTCGTGATCTTCTCCATCGTCACGCTGCGGGAGCCGCCGGAAGGGCTATTCGTGGGGGTTTCCAAGAGGCGGGTCGATATCATCCCACCTATGGAGGGTCAATTTCGCATGTACTAGCCTCACTTACATGACCCGAAAGGACGATCCGATGGAACGCATGAACGAGCTCGCCTTCTACACGCTTGCCGGCAACCCGGAATCGCCGCGGGCACTCCTCGACGAGGTGCGACAGGGGGAGGAGCTCGGCTTCGGGTCGGTCTTCATCTCCGAGCGCTTCAACGTGAAGGAGGCGGTGACGCTCTCGGGCGCGGCGGGCGCGACCGCGAACGAGATGGGCATCGCGACCGCGGCGACCAATCAGAACACGCGCCATCCGATCGTGACCGCGGCGTACGCGATGACCATGCACAAGCTCACCGGCGGGCGCTTCTCGCTCGGGCTCGGCCGTGGCATCCCGCTCATGTTCGCGATGTACGGCCTCCCGAAGATCACCGACGAGCAGATCGAGGACTTCGTCGGCCTGATGCGCCGGCTCTGGCGCGGCGAGATGATCGCCGGACACGCGGGGCCCGCGGGGACGTACCCGCTGCTGATGCTCGACCCCGGGTTCGACGAGCACATCCCGATGACGTTCACGGCGTTCACCACACGCTCGCTCGAGCTCGCGGGCCGGCTCTTCGACGCGGTCGTCCTGCACACGTTCTTCACCGACGAGACGCTCGTCCGCTGCGTCGAGACGGTGAAGCGCGCCGCCGCGGCGGCGGGCCGCGACCCGGGCGCGGTGCGCGTGTGGTCGTGCTTCGCGACGATCGGCGATCACATCCCCGAGCCGCTCCGCTTGAAGAAGACGGTCGGCCGCCTCGCGACGTACCTGCAGGCCTACGGCGACCTGCTGGTCCGCACCAACCGTTGGGATCCCGCGGTGCTCGCCCGTTTTCGCGCCGACCCGCTGGTCGCGGGCTTTCGCGGCGCGATCGACGCCAAGGCGACGACCGAGGAGCTCGAGCGCATCGCCCCGCTCCTCCCCGCCGAATGGCTCGCCCCCGCGGCGACCGGCGATCCCGCGCGCTGCGTCGCCAAGATCCGCGAGCAGCTCGCCCTCGGCGCCGACGGGGTGATCCTCCACGGCGCGACCCCGGAGGAGCTCGCGCCGATCGTCGCCGAGTACCGCCGCACGCGCCCGGTCGGCCGCTTCGACGACCTCGTGCCGAATCCGGCGGGCCGCCGCCGCGGCGCAAGAGGGTAGCGCCGAGCGCGACGTCCGCAGCGCCGCACGCGTTGTCCGGTCAGGTGGACAGGGGAGCCGACGCGGCATCGAAAAGGTGTGCTCCGCGCCTGGCATTCCGCGTGCTCGTCGGCGCCGATGGCGGCCGCGATCAAGCGCGTGCGAGTGTCCCTGCCGACCACGTGGATGCGGGCGACGAGCGTGCTGCTCGTGCTCCACGCGCTCGATCTCCCGCGTCATCGCGCGGTCGTCGTCCGCGTCTTCGCGGGCGACGAGCGGGAGGCGTCGCTGCTCGGGTCGACGGTGCGCCTCGCGGAAGGCATGGACGCGCGCGGGCGGTGGTCGCGGGCGCGGGTCAACGTCCCGATCGGTCCGGCGCTCGCCCGTGTGCTCGCGAAGACGCCGGAGCAACCCGAGATCGACGTGCTGCTCGTTCCCGTCGACGGGAAGGGACGATACCTCGACGATCTCGACTGGAGCGTCGGCGGCGTCGCGATCGAGCTGCGCTGACGCGCCGGAAGTGTCAGCGCCTGCGGAGCTCGCGTGCCAGCCGCAGGTGCGTCAGCAACCACGACGGGCCGAGCCGCCAGAGGTTCTCCGGGAAGCCGCCGTACCAGAACCACAGGAGGTAGAGCGCGAGCGAGCCCGGGTAGACGCGCCCGAACCACACGAGGTTCGCGCGCGCCTTCCGCGGAGCCGCGAGGAGGGCCAGCGCCTCGCGGCGGCCGGCGAGCACGACGCGGTCACGGTGTGCCGCGATCGTCCGGTGGAGGTTCGGGCACTCGGCGTCCGACTCGAAGACGTCGAGGACGAACGCGAGCACGTTCACCGTGATCGCGAGCAGGTTCTCGCGCTCGCGGCGCGCGAGGAATCCGGGCCAGTCGAACGACGCGTCGAGCGCGCGCGCGAGGAGCCAGAGGTCGAAGAGCTGCTTCAGACGCTCCATGCCCTGGCCGAGGTTCTCGAAGGCGGCGACGACGAGCGCCACCACCGTGTACTCGTCCGAGAGCGTGCGGAACTGGACGTCTTCCGCGCGGGCGGTGATTGCGGACGACCACATGCGGCTCTCATCGAGCGCGAGCGCCGGCGCCCAGCGCAGGAACCGGTGCACGTCGAGCTTCACGGTGTCGCGGACGAGGTCCTTCGAGTGGATGTCGCCACCTGCGACCCGATACCCGAGCCGCCGGAGCACGCGGACGCCGCGCCGGAAGTCGCGCCGGCGGAGCAAGAGATCGACGTCGGATTGCGGACGGTGCGCGACGCCGCCGTAGAGGCGGTCGGCGAGGTAGAAGCCCTTGAAGAGCAGCACGGGGATCGCTGCCGCCGTGAGCGCCTGCTGTGCTTCCACGAACCCGTCGCGGAGATCGTCGATCGACGCGCGCCCGATCGGCCGGCTCCGCACGAGCGCCTCCGCCAACGCCGCGGGTAGCTCCGCCCGCAGCGTCTCCGCGGGGATCCACGTGCGGATCGGGCGGGTCAGATGATGGTAGCGGAGCGTCGTCGCGACGACGTCCGGCGGGTCGGGGAGCGCCGCGAGCCCCGCGAGCAACGCCGCCTCGTCCCTCAGCGCGAGGTGCTTCGCGAGGCGGACGTAGGCGTCGAGGTCCATCCGGCGAGTATCGCGCACGTCTTGGCGACGCCGTCGAGCGCGAACGCGTGCGGGCGGCGCGGCTGCACGAGGGCGCGGGACAGCGCGGCGGCGAGCGTCGCGACGGGCGGCGGATCGCCGGACACGACCTCGGCGAGGCCGAGCGCGGCGAGCCGAGCGGCCCGCGACCCCTGGTCGGACATGCGGGGATCCGGCACGACCACCGACGGCACGTCGGCCTGAAGGAGCTGCACCGTCGTGTTGTAGCCGGCGCGGCTGATCGAGAGCGCGCTCGCGGGAAGGCGCGCCGCGAAGTCGCCGGAGAACGGCTCGATCACGACCCGCGGATCGGCGGCGGCCGCGGCCCGGAGGGCGTCCTGCTCCTCCGCGCCAGGAAACGCGCTCGCGAACACGTGCACGCGCTCGATCCCGGCGAGCGCACCGGCGTCGCGGGCGTCGCGAAAGGCGGCGATCGCAGCGAGGAGGAAGGGCAGGCTCCGCGATCCCCCGCCGCAGCTCAGCACGGCGGCCGGCGCGGGCGCCGTCGTCGGCGCGCCCAGCGGCTCGGCGACGAACCCGGTGTACCGCACGGGAACGGGGAGCGCGGCGGCGTTGCCGAAATGCTCGTCCAGGCGGGTGAACGCCGGGTCGGCATGGACGAGCACGCCGTCGAAGCGGGCCGCGAGCGTCGCGAGCACGCGCTCCGCGTAGCGCGCCTCGGACACGTCCTCCTGACGCGTCCGCGGCGCGATGTCACGGAGCGAGCAGAGCACGACCGCGCCGCGCGCGGCCGCGATCATCGCTGCGATCTCGCCTTCGAGCTCCCATTTGCTGAACGGGTAGTGATCGATCAGCACGACGTCGGGCCGGAGCTCGGCGGTCGCTGCCGCGAGTAGCCGCGCCCGCGCTGCCAGCACGGTCGCCGCAGGCGCACCGTCCGCCGCAACGAGGGCACCGCCGCTCCGGAAGATCACCGGCAGCGCGATGCGGGGCAGCGCAGCATCGGCGTCCGAGCGCGGCACCGGCCGGCCGCCGTCGACGAGATGCACTTCCTGCGCGCATGCGAGCCCGCGCGCGAGCGCGCGCATGCGGACGAAGTGGCCGACGCCCGAGAGGTGCTGCGCGTAGCAGAGGACGCGCACGTGCTCAGTCCCGATCCGGGAGCCCGAGGAGCACCGCGATCTCGCGGCGGATGGGGCTGTAGCGGACGTGGCTCATTGCGATCGATTCGGCGAGGAAGCGATCGTCGGTGCCGTACTTCGAGCGCTCCTGCGGGAGCTCGATGATCGCGTCGCCGTCGGCGCGCA
>JANNPN010000222.1:0-13823 GCA_031400185.1 Polyangiaceae bacterium | reverse complement strand
GCGGCGTAGCTCCCGCTACGCCTCCGCGTTCGTTCCCTCGCGCCTAGCAGCTGACCCTTTTTGAGCAACGTGCTTGCTGCTGGTCGCGCTCGGTGAGGCCGCTCGCTGCGCTCACGGCCTTCCAATGAAGCCCCACGCGAGAATTCTCGACCGCTATGCATGAAATTGTTGGACGCGAGCGCAGCGAGCGTCCCACCATGCGCACGAGGCACCCCCCAAGCAGGTTGCTCAAAAAGGTCGAGATGCTAGGCGCGAGGAAGAGAGCGCGGAGGCGTAGCGGAGCTACGCCGCACAAGCGAACGACCGAGCAACGACGCAGATCGGCCTTTTTCAGCAACCTGCGGGGCGCTTTGACGCTCTTGTGGGTGGCGCCTATGGTCCCCCAGTGTTTCGCCTGTTGCGCCTGATCAGCTACCCGCAGCTGAAAGCCAGCTGGGGCCGGACGGCGCTCGTCGTCTGCGGCATCGCGACCGGCGTGTCGCTGATCGTCGCCATCAACGTCATCAATACGAGCGTCCTCGGGAACCTCCAGCGTGCGATCGAGCTGCTCGCGGGACCCGCGCAGCTCGAGGTGACGCTCGGCCTCGGTGAGGTCGGCTTCGACGAAACGGTCGCCGAGGCCGTGCGCGCGACACCAGACGTCGTCACGGCGATCCCGCTCGTGCGTGGCACGATCGGTGTCGGCGACACCGCGACGGAGACGCTCCAGCTCTTCGGCGCCGATCTCGTCGCGGAGGAGGACTTGCAGCGATACTCGGTCACGAGCGCGACCGATCGGCGCGAGCTCCTGCGGACGATGGAGGATCCGAACGCGATCCTCGTCACGGAGAGCTTCGCGGCGGCGCGCGGCCTCGCCGTCGGCAAGACGCTCGCCGTCTCGACGCCCACGGGGAACCACGAGCTCACGATCCGCGGCCTGCTCGCCCCGCGCGGTCTCGCGCTCGCCCTCGGCGAACGCCTCGCCGTCATGGATCTCTTCGCCGCCCAGCGCGTTCTCGGGAAGGCGGGGCGGGTCGATCAGATCGACGTCGTACTGCGGCCGGACGCCGACGTCCCTGCGGTCGCCGAGCGCCTGCGCGCCGGCCTCCCCGACGTGCTGAGCGTCGACCGGCCCGCCCAGCGCGGCGTCGCGTACGAGCGGGTGTTCGCGTCGTTTCGCGCGATGCTGACCGGCATCAGCACGCTGTGCCTGATCGCGGGCGTCTACATCATCTACAACACGACGGCGACCGGCGCGGTCCAGCGCGCCTCGGTGCTCGCCGTGCTGCGGTGCATGGGCGGCTCGCCGTCGCAGCTCTTCACGCTGCTGATGCTGGAAGCCCTGCTCCTCGGAATCGTCGGCACCCTCTTCGGGTACATCTCCGGAATCTTCCAGGGGTGGCTGTTGAGCGGAATGGTCGCCTCGTCGATGAGTGTCATCTTCAAGATGCCGTTCTTCGTCGAGGCCTTCGCGCTCGACTGGACGCAGCTCGCCGCGATCGGCGTCCTCGGCGTCGCGGCGTCGTTGATCGCATCGTACTCCGCCTCCCGCCGCGTCACCCGCCTCGACCCCCTCGAGATCCTCCGGAGCGGCGCGCGCCTCGCCGGCCTGCAGACGCGTCCGCAACGCCTGCTCGTGTGGTGGGCGGTCGCGATCGCGGTCGCCATCGCTGCACTGGTCGCGCAGGAGCGCTACCAGTCGATCGCCTGGGGCAACTTCAGCGCCGCGGTCTGGAACGCGTCGATCGTGATCGTCGCGGTCCCGTGCACCGAATGGGGGCTCGCGTTCTCGCGGCGCGTGTGGCAGCGACTCTTTCCGGCCGAGGGCGGCGTCGCGGTCGCGAGCCTCACGACGTCGACCACGCGCACCGGCGTCACGGTCGGGGCGATCGCGCTCGTGCTCGCGACCACGATCGTCCTGACGTCGCTGTCACACAGCTTTCGCGATTCCGCGCACGGCTACATCGAGCGCCTGCTGGACGCCGACCTCATCGTGAGCGCGGTCACCAACGAGGGCGGCTATCTCGAGACGCCGCTTCCCGAGACCGTGGCCGACGAGCTCCGCCGCCTGCCGGGCGTCCGCGCCATCGAGACCGTGCGCGCGGTCCCAGGTCAGACCTTCCGCGGCGACCGTATCGGACTCCTCGCGCTGAGCGACGGCTTCTTCGACGCGAGCGGCTACCCCGCGGACTGGTACGACGAAGGCAACGCGCAGACGGCCGCGGCCGCGATCCGCGAGAGCCGGGGCGTGAACGTCTCGAACGCGCTCAGCGACCGCTTCGGCGTCCACGTGGGGGACACGATCGAGCTCGACACGCCGACGGGACGCCTCCGCGTACCGGTCGTCGGAGTGGTGCCCGACTTCATTTCCGATCGCGGCGCCGTGATCCTGAGCCAGCGGCTCTTTACGGACCGCTGGCGCGACCCGACCGTCACGCGCTTCAACGTCCACCTGCAATCGGACGCGACGCACGCCGACGTCCGCCAGCGCATCGAGGCCGCGCTCGGCACGCGCTACCCGCTCAAGATCCTCACGCTCGAGGAGGTGCTGGAGTATCACGACGCGTACCGGCGTCAGGCCTTCGCGTTCACCGACGCCGTGCAGCTCTTGATCGTGATCGTGACCGTCGCCGGCATCCTCGACCTCTTGCTGTCGGCCATCGTCGAACGGCGGCGGGAGCTCGCCGTGTGGCGTCTCATGGGCGCCGACGACGGCGCCGTCCGCCGCTCGGTCGTCCTCGAGTCCGCGACGGTCGGCCTCCTCGGCGCCATCTTGAGCGGCGCCATAGGGTGGGTCACAGCGTGGATCTGGGTGCGCTTCAACTTCCGGCATTTGCTCGGATATTACCTCGTATTCACCTTCCCTATCTTCGCCGCGCTGTGGTACATCCTGCTCGCCATGGCGGCGACGATCATCACGGGGCGGATCGCGTCGCGCTACGCGACGCGCGCGCCGATCCTGGAAGGACTCCGCCTCGAGTAGCCGCCCGCCGGGCTCGCATTCCCATGAGCTGCCGCATCCGTGGCATCGGCTCCTTTCTCCCGCCGCGCGTCGTCACGAACGTGGAGGTGGGTGCGATGAGCGGCATCAGTCCCGAGCGCATCAGCGCGCTCTTCGACGTCGAGCAGCGTCATTGGGTGCGGAGCCGGGAGTCGGCGGCACCGATGTCCGGGCTCCGATGCAGTGACCTCGGCGTCGCTGCCGCGCAGGCGGCCCTCGCCGATGCCGACACGGCGCTCGGCGAGGTCGACACGGTCGTCACCGTCTCGACGACGCCCGACTTCATGACCCCGACGCTCGACTACCTCGTCGCGGTGAAGCTCGGCCTCCGTGACGTGCAGACCTTCGACCTGCGCTCGCCCTGCGCGGGCCTGTTTCGCGCGTTCCTGCTCGTCGACGCTCTCTGCGCGCAGGGCCGGACGAAGCGCGCGCTCATCGTCACCGCCGAGACGTTCTCGCCGTTCTTCCGGTTCGGGCCGGACGCGCCGAAGAACCACCGTCTCAATACGGTCCTCTACGCCGACGGCGCCGCCGCCTTCGTCGTCGAGCCGGCCGCGGACGATGCCCACGCGATCCGCGGCCTCACCGTGCGAACCAGCGGCGACGCGCGTGAGTCTCCGCTCACGTTCGGAGGCATGCTCTCGGCATTTCCACCCGACCCCGGCGTCTACGAGCGCGCCGAGTATCTCGGCAACCAGGATTTTCGGGCCGTCCTCGAGCACGGCAGCCGCCTGTTCTGGCAGGCCGGGCGCGTCGTCCTCGACGCGACGGGCCTCGAGATCACCGACTGCAGGTATGTGCTCACCCACCAGGCAACGGGGAAGATGGACACCCACGCCGAGAAGCTCGGCGTCCCACCCGGCCTGCTGCAGAGCAACATCTCCCGGGTCGGCAACACGGTCGCCGCGTCGATCGGCATCCTGATGGACGACCTCCACCGCGCCGGCAAGCTGACCCGCGGCGATCGCTTGCTGGTCGTCGCCGCCGAAAGCTCCAGCTGGAGCTATGGCGGCATGCTCGTCACCTGGGACCGCTAGCGGTTCAGCGAGCCGTCCCTTCTTTCCTTCCTTATCCCGCAGATGGGGCTTGCCAAGAACGAAGCCGGTCAGGCATGGTGACCGGACTCTCGCTTCGCCGGAGTGCCCACCATGCATCGTGCCGTCGTCCAGCTGTTGGCAGCATTAGCTATAGGTTTGTGCGCGTTTCCCGCGGGCGCCTTCCACTACATCACGCCGGCGCTGCTCCAGATCCCTCCGGTCGGGGTCAATCCGGGCACGATCCAGAACCCGCATTGGGGCGGGTTGCGTTTCGTCGTCTTCGACAGCGACGCGGACCTTCTCAACAACGGCAGCTCGGGCCGGCACATCTTCGTCTTCGATCTCCAGCAGCGCGACGTCCAGGGGGTCCTGGCGCTGAGCCAGGTCACGACCGCGCCGCTCGACGACAACCAGCGCGGCCGGACCGGTCGGCGCGCGGTCAAGATCGCGTACGACGCGCGCATCGGCGGGGTCGGGCCGCGCCAGCTCATGTTGATCGACCGCCGGACCGGCAGCCGCTATCAGCTGACCGCGGGACCCTCAGACAGCGTCAACGCGTCGGTCGACGACGGCGAGCGCGTCGTCGTCTTCGAGTCGAGCGCCGACTTCTTCGCCACCGGTACGGGCGGCACGCAGATCTACCGCATCGACCTCCGGAAGGCCCTGCTTGGCTGTCCGTTCCCATGCGTGTCGAGCGGCAACGCCGGGCTCACGCAGCTCACGAACAAGGCCGGCAACAACCACAACGCCCGCACCAGCAACAGCGGCAAGTCGATCGTCTTCGAGTCCGACGCCGATCTCCTGAACGTCGGACAGAACGAGAACCAGATCTACTTTTACGACAGCAAACGCGGTGCCATCTCGCGGGTGACACACGGCCCGGGGGCGGCGCGCCACCCGTCGCTCACACGCGACGGCGGGCGTCTCGTCTTCGAATCCGACGCGAATCTCACCGGCAGTGGCACCGGCGGCACGCAGCTCTATCTCTACCGCCGGAACAAGGCGACGATCCAGCAACTCACCGCGGCGCCGGGCGGCAGCTGCACCAACCCGGCGGTCTCGAGCAACGGCCACGCGGTCGCATTCATCTCGGCCGACGACCTGCTCGGCCTCGGCAGCACCGGTCCGGAGCTCTATTCCTACGACCTCAAGCACAACTCTCTCAGGCAGCTCACGAACGCTCCGTCGTCGGTGAGCTCCCCGGCCTACGCCTCCGGCGTCTTCACCGTCTTCCTCGCCGACGGCGACCTCGCCGGCAACGGTAGCCCCGGCACGCAGCTCCAGCTCGTGAATCTATTCGCATTGGGCAGTCAGACGGTTCCCTAGAAGCCCCCACGACGCGCCGCACACGCGGCCAAACCGACTCAGGGTTTCGCCGTGACGACGGTGACGGTCGCCCGCGCTGCCACGCGCGTCGTCGGATCGATCGCGGTGATCGTCGCGGTGCCGGTGCCGACCATGTCGATGCGGCTCTTGTCCTTGGGGTCGTTGGGCGTCGCGGCGACGCTCTCGTCGCTCGACGAGTACACGACGTGCTGGGTGAGGTTGCGTGTCGTGCCGCCGGCGTAGTGCCCGGTCGCCGTGAGACGTTGAGTCTGCCCCACCCTGCGCGTCGCGGCCTCGGGCGCCAGTGTGATCCGTTCGAGCGCGCCGAGGACCGTGAAGGTCGCATCGCCCGCGCTCGCGTGCGAGCTCACCGTGGTCTTCGGGTCGGTGGCCGTCACCGTGACCGACCCGGGCGCCATGGCTTCGACGCGGCTCCGGTCGCCTGCGGCGTTCGCCGCGCGCGCGATCGCCGGATCGCTGACGCTCCACTCGACCCGCTGCGTGAGGTTGCGCGTGCCGCCGCCCGCGTAGTGCCCGGTCGCGGTGAACTGCTGCGCCTGCCCGACCGCGCGGCGCGCGTCACGCGGAGCGACCGTAATGCGCTCGAGGCGTCCACCCTTCTCCGCCTCGGGCTCCCCCAACCGACAGGCGCTCGCCGCGACGCACACCGCCAGCGCCACCGGGAGGAGCTCGCGCCGCACGCCTTCCCGTAGAGGCGGGACGCCGCACGGTCAAGCACGGCCGCGCGCCCCGAGGGCCATTCGCCGCAAGCGTGCCGCCCAGTCATGAGCCCGGTTGGCCGGCCGACGCCCGATCACGCGCGCCTGCCTCCGTAGCTCCGCGCTCGACACCTCCCCCGCGCGCGTGTCCCGACGATCGCCGTCGCATTTCCGATGGCGGGCGCCCCGCGTCGTTTCAGTGCCCGTCCCCGTCGTCGCCCGCGACGTACCCGAGGCTCTCGAGCGCGCGCTTGGTCCGCTCGTCGATGTCGACCCTGACCGGCGAGGGCGCCGCCGATTTGTCAGCAGCGAGATACTCCTTCATGCGACTCTCGAGCTCCGCGACGCGCGCCGGCTCCTGGACGGCGCGGTTCGCCCCGCTCGTCCGGGTCGTTCGCGACGTCGAAGAGTGCCGGCGGCGCTTCCGCCGCTCGCAGAAGACGATGCGTTCCGCCGGTCACCGCCTCCCACCGGCCCGGAAACCCCGGGCGCTCGAGCGTCTGCACGGCGACGCGGTCGCGCGGCATGCTTCGGTGAAACAACGACACGCCGCGGGTCTGACCCGCCGGGAGATCGAGCGCGTCGAGGATCGTCGGCCACAGGTCCAGATGGTCGACGAGGTCGCTCACGCGCTCACCGCGCCCGCTCGCGACCCCCGTCACGTGCGGCGCGTCGCGCGGGAAGCGGATCACCATCGGGACGCGCACCTCCTCGCGGAAGAGATTTGCGCCGTGGCAGAACCAGTAGCCGTGTTCGCCGAGCGACTCGCCATGGTCGGCGGTGAAGACGATGAGCGAATCGTCGTACCAGCCGAGCCGGCGCAGCGCCGCAACCAGCGTGCCGAATCCGTCGTCGAAATACGCGATCTCGGCGTCGTAGCGCGCCCGGTACGCTTCGGGACGATTTTCTCCGGCAAGGGCCTGATACGATGGAATCTGTCCGCGGCCGTGGATGCTGCGGCCGATCGGCAAGATCGGCTCGTCGGTCATCGGCCGCTTCAGGCGCTCGACGTACGAGTCAGGCGGCGCGTAGGGTCCGTGCGGATCCTGGAAATGCACCCACAAGAAGAACCGGTCCGTGCCCGCGCGTTTGGCTTCGTCGAGCCAGCGGATCGCTGCCGCGGCCGTGTCCGGCGCCACCCGCTCGACCATGTTGCGGTTCGCCTCCTTCGACGTCATGTGGTCGTCGAAGGTCTCGAAGCCCTGCGGAAACCCGACGTCGCCGAGCTGCGGATGGGGACGCCGCAGTACGCCGTTCGAGACGATCGCGGCAGTGGCGCAGCCGCCCGCACGCGCAACCTCCGCGAGCGTCACCACGTCCGCCGGCAACGCGGAGCGATTGCCGATGGACATCCCGATCTCGTCCGGCAGCTTGCCGGTGTGGAGCGCGCCGAGCGCCGGACTGGTCCACGGCGCCGTCGTGTACGCGGTGTCGAATACGACGCTCTCGCGTGCGAACGCGTCGACGTTCGGGCTCGTCGGCCGGGCATAGCCGTAGGCCCCGAGGCGATCGGCACGCAGCGTATCGCAGGTGATCAACACGACCCGTCGCGCGGACGCGTTCTCGCCCCGATGGCATGCCGCCGCCGCCACGGTGAGCGCCACGCATGCAACGCGGAGCGCGTTCGTTCCGATCGATGCCGCCACCGCCTCGTCAGGAACGACCGCCGGCCTTTCGCGGCGGCAGCGCCGCGGGGGCCTTCGCGGCCTCCTCCTCGGCGTGCTTCATGAACATCTGCTGCGCCGCATTCATGGCGGCGCCCATGAGATCGTTGACGCTGTGGTCGAGCTGGATGATGCGGTTCGCGACCATCAACGGGTGATGGTACGGGAGCGACACGACGCCCGTGCCGAGCCGAATCCGCTTGGTGCGCTCGGCGGCCGCGGCGATGAAGAGCTCCGGCGAGGCGATGATCTCGAACCCCGCCGAGTGGTGCTCGCCGATCCAGGCCTCATTGAACCCGAGCGCGTCGAGGTGCTCCACCGGCGCCAGGTCACGGTGAATCGCCTCGGTCGGATCCTCGTCGAGGGGGTGAAAGGGAGCGAGAAAGATGCCGGTACGGAGATGGGACATGCCGGCCTGAATAGCGTCGCGCCGGTGCCATGAAAAGGATCGTCCGACAGCGGCTGGTCTTGCCCACGCTCTCTCGGCGCGATAGCCGAGCGTCCACGGAGGGTCACGAGATGGCGCGTGCAAAGAGCAAGAAGAAAACGACCGCCAAGGCCGGGCGCAAATCCGCCAAGGCCGCAGGAAGAAAGCCGGCGAAGCGAGCAGTCGCGAAGCGCGTACCCGTCGCCAAGAAGCGATCCGCAACCGGGAGCAAGCCGCCCGTCCGAAAAGCCGCGGCCCCGAACGCCGCCATGCGTGCGCTCGCGCAGCACATCGTCGACCTCTCGCTCGGCCACGACGACGAGGCGATCCTCGGACTCTATGCGCCCACCATCGAGTCGAGCGAGGCGGGGCAGCCGCCCGCGGTCGGTCTCGACGCGCTCCGCGCCAAGTTCGCCGGCTGGCGCAGCATGACGAGCGACAGCGTCTTCGAGCCGCGCCGGGTCCTCGTCGACGGCAACGTCATCGTGATCGAGTGGCTCGGGCGCGTGACCCTGGCCGCCTCGGGTCGGCAGGTCGAGCTGCGCGAGGTCGCCGTCCACGAGATCAAGAACGGTAAGATCGCGCGCGAGGCATTCTTCTACAATCCGGCAGCGCTCGCGGGATGACGGTGACGCGCGGCGCGACGCTCGCGGTGAACGACGCGACCTACGTCGCGTGGAACGCCCACGACCCGGACGCGGTCGCGGCGGTGTTCGCCGAGGACGCGGTGCTGCGCGAGGCGGGCCGCGACGGCGAGGTTCGTGGGCGCACCGCCATCCGTGAGCGCGCCGCGATGCTGCTCCGCGGCTTCTCCGACTTCCGTCTCGAGCGTCTCACGCTCGTGATCGAGGGCGACGCGCACGCCGATCGCTGGCTCATGACCGGCACGCACGACGGCGAGCTCTACGGCATCGCGCCTACCGGGCGGCGGGTGCGGATCGAAGGCGCCACCTTCACGCAGCTCGGTGCCGACGGGCTCGTCGTCGAGGACGTCCACTTCGCCGACATGGCGGGGTTGTTGGTGCAGCTCGGTCTCTCGTGATCGCGACGCTTTGGCTGGCGCTCGGCCTCGTGCTCGCCGGCACGCGCGTGCTCGCGGCCGAGCCGCCGTTGCAGGCGCTCGCGCGCGAGGTCGTCGGTGTCGGCCAGGGGGTGTTCGTCGTCGCGGAGGACGGCACCGTGCTCGCGTCGGAGGCGGCGGAACGCGCGGTCCACCCGGCGTCGGTCACGAAGATCGCGACGACGCTCGCGCTGCTCGCGAAGCTCGGGCCCGATCATCGCTTCACCACGACGCTCCGCGCCGGTGGGTCCGTCGGCGACGGTGCCGTCCACGGCGACCTGATCGTCGAAGCCGGAGGCGACCCGTTTCTCGTCGATGAGGGCGCGTTTCTCATCCTGCGCCGCTTGCACGGGCTCGGCGTGCGGCGCGTCGACGGCGGCCTCGCCGTAGGCGGCCCGCTGATCTTCGATTGGCAACGCGACCCGCAGGGGAAGGCGCTCGCCCGGACACTCGCCGGCACGACCGGCACCTGGCCGACCGCCCCCGGGTGGCCAGCGCTCCGCGACGCGGCGCTCACGTTCCAGAGCACCGTGCCGAAGAAGAGCACGCCGGGCGACACGCTCCTCACCTACCGCTCGCCGCCCCTCCTCGCGGTGTTGAAAGCGTTGAACGGCTACTCGAACAACGTCTTCCATTTCGCGTCGGATGCGATCGGCGGGCCGGCCGCCGTCGAGGAGGCCGCGCGCGCCGCCGTGCCGCCGGCGCTCCGTGCCGAGATCCGCATCGTCAACGCGGCCGGCGGGGGCACCGAGAATCGCATCAGCCCGCGCGCGGCGGTCGCGTTCACCGACGCGCTCCGCCGCGAGCTCGCGCGGCTCGGCCGCGATCTCACCGCCGTGCTGCCGGTCTCGGGCATCGACCCTGGAACGCTGCGCGAGCGGCTGCTCCGAGCCCCGGCGGGACGCGGCATCGTCGTCGGCAAGACCGGGACCTACGGCTCTGAAGGCGCCTGTGCGCTCACCGGGGCGCTCCGCAGCTCCCGCTACGGGATCGTCACATTCGCGGTGCTGAACCGCGGGGTGCCGGTGCCGGAGGCGCGGCGGCGCCAGGATGCCTTCGTGAGCCGGCTCGCCGCCGCGGTCGGCGCAGAACCGTGGCCGTACACCTCGCCTGCCGTTCCCGCCTTCGATCAAGCTCAGATCCGATAGATAGGTCGAAAACCCTGGTTTCCCGCCCGCGGCCTGCGCTATAGCCGCACCAGGCTCCGCGGCCGTGAGCGGAGGCCCCGCCGACCATGCCGACTCCGCAACCAAGCGCCGTCGATCCTCGCCGGGCGCTGCGCCGCCCGTTCGTCGGACGGCGGAGCGAGCTCGACGTCCTGCGGGGCCATCTCGGCAACGGTGGCCTCATCGCGGTCACGGGTGACCCGGGGATCGGCAAGACGCGGCTCGCCGAGGAGTTCGCGACCGAGGCCGAAGAGGCCGGCGCGCTCGTGTGCTGGGGGCGGTGCTGGGAAGGAGACGGGGCTCCGGCGTTCTGGGCCTGGGTCCAGGTCCTCCGCGAGCTCCGGCGCACGATGCCTGACAGTGGCGATGGCGACCTGGCGCGCGTGCTCGACGACCTCGAAGGCCGGCTCCACGACACGCTGGACGCACCCGCGCTCGATCCGGCGCACTCGCGCTTCCGGTTGTTCGACGCGGTGACGACGCTGCTCGTCGCCGCCACGGCGACGCGTCCGCTCGTCCTCGTGCTCGAGGACCTGCACTGGGCGGATCGTCCCTCGGTCGCGCTGCTGCAATTCGTGGCGCGACATGCCCGCAAAGCCCCGCTCTTGGTGCTGGTCACCTATCGCGACGTGGAGCTGCAGCGGACGCACGCGCTCGCCGCGCCCCTCGCCGAGCTGCTGCGGCACGGCGAGCCCCTGCCGCTCGCCGGGCTCGCGCCGAGCGACGTGGAACGCTACGTCGCGGCGACGCTCGGCGACGAGCGCGCGCGGACGCTGGCGCCGCGTCTCCACCGCGAGAGCGAAGGGCATCCGTTCTTCCTCGTGGAGATGGTGCGCCTCCTCGAAAGCAACGTCGCCGCCGCCCTCGCGGGCATGCCGGACGGTATCCGCGAGCTGATCGCGCGCCGCATCCGGCAGCGCTCGCTTCCGTGCCAGGAGATGCTGCGGGTCGCCGCCGTCGTCGGACGGGACTTCGCCCTGCCGCTCTTGCGCCGGCTCTCCGCGCTCACGACGCACGACGTCGTCGCCCTCCTCGACGAGGCGCTCGACGCGCGGCTCGTCGTCGCCGCCGACGGCGACCCCGACGGCTACCGGTTCGGGCACGCGCTCGTGCGCGAAGCGCTCTACGCCGAAGTTCCCCTCGCGGAGCGCATCGCGTTGCACCGTCAGATCGCCGAAGCGATCGAGGCCGGAGCCGCCGGCGACGTCGACGTCCATGCCGCGGCCCTCGCCCATCACTTCCGGGAAGCGGTCGCCGACGGCAGCGGCGACCCGGGTCCGGCAGTCAACTACGCGATCCAGGCGGGCGACCGCGCGACCCAGGCGCTCGCGCACGAAGAGGCGGTCGCCCACTACGAGCGCGCGCTCCAGCTCCTCGAGCGGCGCGCGCCGATCGACGAGGCGCGGCGCGTCTCGACGCTCATCGCGCTCGGCTTGGCGCAAGTGCGCACCGGCGATCCCGGCGCCGCCGATACCACGTTTACGCGCGCCGCGGCGTTGGCACGCGAGCTCGGTTTGGCGGAGGAGCTCGCGCGCGCCGCGCTCGGGATCGGCGAGGTCGCGCGCCAGAGCGAGCGCGTGGTGCCCGTGCTCGAGGAGGCGCTCGCGACCCTCGAGGGCGGCGACAGCGTGCTCCGCGCGCGCGTGCTGTCGCGGCTCGCGGTCGCGCTCTACTGGTCGCAATCGGAAGCCCGGAAGCGCGCGCTCAGCGACACCGCCGTCGCCATGGCACGCCGGCTCGGGTACCTCCCGACGCTCGCCTACACGCTGACGAGCCGGATCGTCGCGCTCTCGGGCCCCGACGACGTCGAGGAGCGGCTCGCCGCCTCGCAGGAGATCGTCACGCTCTCCGAGCAATGCGACGACCGCGAGCTCACGATGGTCGGGCACGGCTGGACGATCGCCGACAACTTGGCCCTCGGCGACATTCACAAGGCGCGGATCGCGATGGCGACGTTCACGAGCCTCGCCGAGAAGTCGCGGCACCCGTACTTCGTGTGGTGGGTCGCCGCGCTTCGCACCATGCTCGCCCTCCTCGAGGCGCGGTACGCCGAGGCCGAGACGCTGGCGCAGGAGTGCTACGCGCGCGGCCAACGAGCGGTCGAGATCGACGCAACCCAGGTCTTCGCCGGCCACTACTACGTGCTCTGCATGGAAAGCCTCCGCCACGACGAGCTCGAGCCGCTCATGCACGGCGTGGTCGCGCAGTTCCCCGACATCCCGAGCGGCCTCGCCGGGCTCTCCCTACTGCTCGCCGAGCGCGGGCGCATGGACGAGGCGGTCGCCGTATTCGAGCGGCTCGGGTCGGACCGCTTCACGGTGTTGCCGCGGAACCCGGAATGGCTGACGACGATGGCGGCACTGGTGCAGACGTCGGTCTCCCTGCCCGGCGCGCCGCATGCCGCGACCCTCTACGAGCTGCTCGCGCCGTATCGCCACCGCGTGGTCGTCTCCGGCATGGGCGTGCTCGTCGCCGGCTCGGTCGCGTTCTTTCTCGGCACGCTCGCAACCGCGCTCGGACGGTTCGACGAGGCCGAGTCGTGCCTCACCGAAGCCCTCGCCGTGCACGAGCGGTTCGGCGCCCTGGCACTCCGCGCGTACACCCAACACGCCTATGCCGAGCTCGCGCTCGCACGCCGCGCGCCCGGAGACGAGGCGCTCGCGGCGCGCCTCGTCGCGGAGGCAACGCACTTCGCCGAGACCAAAGGCCTGCGGCGTCTGCACGGGAAGCTCGCCGCGCTGCGCCTGCCGACGGCGCCGGCCCCCGCACCCTCGCGGGCGTCCAGCCCGATGCGCCGCGCCCTGCTCCGCAAGGAGGGCGACTACTGGCGCCTCGGGTGGGAGGACGCCGAGTTTCGTCTGCGCGACCGCGTCGGCCTGCGCTATCTGGCGGTGCTCGTCGCCAATCCGGACCACGAGATGCTCGCCGTGGACCTCGTACGTACGACCGCCGGCAAGCGGGCCGCCGCGCCGAGCCCGGACGTCGACGTCGCGGCGCTCACGGCGGACCTCGGCCAGCCGCGGCCGCTCGCGAGCGCCGAGACGACCCTCGACGCGCGTGCCGAGCTCGCCTATCGCAACCGGCTGCACGAGCTGCAAGCCGTCCTCGAAGAAGCCCGCCGCCAGAACGACCTCGGCCGCATCGCCGCGGCCGAGGGGGAACGTGATGCGCTCACCCGCGAGATCGCGCGGAGCCTCGGGCTCCAGGGTCGCGGCCGGGACAGCCGGTCGCCGATCGAGCGCGCCCGGATCAGCGCGACGCGGGCGATCCGGGCCGTGATCGGCCTGATCCGCGCGAACGACCGCTCCCTCGGCCGGCATCTCGAGGTCACGATCAAGACCGGCACCTTCTGCTCCTACCTCCCCGACCCCGAGCTCGTCGTCACGTGGCAGCTCTGAGCGACGTCACGTTGTTCCCTGAATAGTCACCACACCCCAGTGGAGG
>JANNPN010000185.1:0-5990 GCA_031400185.1 Polyangiaceae bacterium | reverse complement strand
GCTTCGGGGAGCCGCACCTCGCGTGTGCGCACGCCAGCGAGGCACCAGCGGGCAGTACGCGCTGGGCACCAGGAACCCGGCGACCGTAGAAGCCATCCCCGACTCGCCCGCCTGCTGCCACCGCCGATCGCTCCGCCCTCGGACGGCTCGACCACGGTTCGGTCCTTGAAGAGCCGCGCGGGCGCCACCTATACTTCGCGGCTAGCCGACCGTGTGACGGTCCGCCCGAAACGGAGCCCCCCAGGTGTCCTGGTTTCGTCCCGCCCCGCGACTCGTGACGCCCACGGCCGTCTCCCTCTTCCGCACCGTCGGCGCCGACCGCGCGGCGGAGTATCGGGAGCGCGGATTTCATCGGAGACATTTCTTCGCGCACCGCGCCTACTACGTTCCGCGCGCGGGGCCCGACGGGCTGCAGCTGGCGAAGGCGATGTACGGCGTCTCCGACCCGGCCCGGTTGAAGCAGGTCCTGGTCTTCGCCGGCGACGAGGCGCGGGCCGGCATTCCGCCGGAGCTCTTCTTCGACGACGACCTGGTGTGGCATCGCCAGCAGCTCGGGCTCCCGGGCCTCGTCGCGGGCGCCAACGTCGCGGTCGTGGGACGCGAGCTCCTCACCACTGCGCGGTACTCCGACATCGTGCAGCGCATCGGCCGGCGCCGGGAGCACGCGACGCGCGTCGAGAAGCGGTTTCGCGGCTGGGATCACATGCTGCTGAACGCCGTGCTCAACTATGCCGTCGAGCGCAATCTCAAGGTCATCCGGTTTCCGACCGCCGACCTCGCGCTCGCGCACACGGACCCCAAGCGCAACCCCAAGCGCGACATGTTCGAGCGCATCTACGACGCCGACGTCCAGGCGCGCTTCACGGCGGTGCGCCGCGGGCAGTACTGGATCGTCGACGTCCGCGCCAATCGCGACCGGCTGGTCGTCTCGGCGCCGGGCCGCGAGCCGCTCGCGGACGAGCGGACGATCTGCATCTGCCACGACACGGAGCGCGAGCTCGGACACCTCGGGCTCGATCCTGCGTTCGTGGCGCACGCGGCCGCGGCGTCGGGCCCGGCGCTCCTCGGCATGCTCGAGATCGAAGGGCGGCGCGGCGTGCGCGCGACCTACGACGTCGTCGGCCAGCTCATGCCGGAGCTCCGTCCCGCGATCGAGCACGGCGGTCACGAGATCGCGTTCCATTCGTACGACCATCGCCCGCATCACAACCAGCTCGGGCTCTGCCGGGGCGTCGACTACCGGGTTCGCGGCTACCGGCCGCCGAACTCGCGCATGACGCCCGAGCTCACCGACGAGATCCTCGGGCGCTACAACTTCGAATGGCTCGCGAGCTCGCCGGACTCGGTCGGCACGCGCTGTCCCGCGCTCGGACGCGCCACCGTGCGGATTCCGATCTTCTTCGACGACTTCCCGATGCACCGGCACGGCGTGACCTACGACGCGTGGGAAGCGGAGGCGCTGCAGACCACGGCGTCGCGGCCGTTCACGGCGTTCGGGCTCCACGACTGCTACGCCGATCACTGGCTCCACGGCTACGAGGCGTTGCTCGGGAGGCTCGCCGACCTCGGGACGCTCCGGACCGTCGGCGAGGTCGCCGATCGTGTGCTGCTCGGGTGCGCGGAGTGACCACCCTACCGTACGATGACGCGGGCAAAGTGCGGGTGACGGCGGTGGTGCCGATCGAGCACTCGGATGAGGGCGCCGGCGCGGTGCGGGTGACGGCGGTCGTGCCGATCAAACACTACGAGGAGCGCTTTCTGCGGGAGGCGTTCGCGTCGCTCTTCGCGCAGACGTCGCCGACGTGGCGGGCGGCGGTCGTCGTCGAGCCGGGCGACGTCGAGCACTTCCGGGGCGTGCTCGCGGCGGAGCTCGCGGATCCGCGGATCGAGCTCTGCGCGAACGAGGGGGGGAAGCTCGCAGGCGCCATCAACACCGGAATCCGGCGCGCCGCGAGCGACTTCGTCGCGATCCTGCTCGCCGACGACGCGTGGGAGCCGCACGCGGTGGCCGTGCTCGAGCGCGACATCGCGGCGCACCCGGGCGTCGATTTCTTCCACAGCGCGCGGCGCGCCGTCGACGACGACGGCCGGCCGCAGGGCGGGATCATGCCGGCGCGGCAGACGGTCGAGGTCGCGGCGTTTCCGTGGGGGTCGCCGGTCAAGCACCTCCTCTGTTTCCGGCGCGCGAAGGCGCTCGCGGTCGGTGGGATCGACGAGACGCTCGATTCGGTCGGCCCCGACGACTACGACTTCCCGTGGACGATGGCCGACCACGGCGCACGGTTCCGCGCGATCGCGGAGTGCTTGTACGTTTATCGCGATCATCGGAGCGGCTATCGGCTGACGACGCACTTGACGCGCAGCCGCCACACGCGGGCGCTCGTGCGCATCATGCGGAAGCACGGGGTCGGCTGGTGGACGACGTTCCAGCGCGTGCGCGCCGCGCGGCGCGAGTACCTGCAGCAGTGCCTCTACCGGAACGCGCTCGACCAGTGGGTGCGCGAGCGCCTCGGGCTCGGGTCGCGTGCGATCTGGAGGCAGCGCTACCCGTGACGCCCGTGTCGGACCATGGACTGCCGCACGCATCGGTGGTCGTCGCGGCGCGCGACGCAGCGGCGACGCTCGGCGACTGCGTCGCGTCGCTGCTGGCACTCGACTACCCGGCGGACCGTCTCGACGTGATCGTCGTCGACAACGACTCGCACGACGACACGGCTCGGGTGATTGCGGGGTTCGGCGCGCGCGTCACCGGGGTGCATGAGTTGCGGCGCGGCGCCGCCGCGGCCCGCAACCGCGGCCTCGCCGCGGTCCAGGGGCCGATCGTCGCGTTCACCGACGCCGACTGCACGGTCGATCGCGGCTGGCTGCGCGCGTTGGCGGCGGCCCTCGACGATACGGCGGTCGGGGTCAGCGGGGGCGCGATCCGCGCGTATCGGCCGGCGACGAGCATGGAGCGCTTCGTCGAGGAGCTGCACGACCACGCGGTCGCCATGCGGGAAAAGCCCCCATACGCCATCACCATGAGCTGGGCGTCGCGCACGGCCGTGCTCCGCGATCTCGGCGGCTTCGACGCGCGCCTGCTGCGGGGGCAGGACGTCGACCTCGCGTGGCGGGTCGTCCGCGCGGGCTACCGCCTGCGCTATGTCGCCGAGGCCGTGGTCTATCACCGGAACCCCGCGACGTTCGCGGACCTCTTCCGGCAAGGGTACCTGCACGGCCGCGGCGAATCTGCGCTCCGCCGGATCCACGCCGCGCACCTCGCCGCCGCGGGCGCGGCGCTCCATCCCGTGCGGCGGCTCGCGCGGGACGTGGCACGCTTTCGTCACGTGCGGAGCCTCCGGCCCGCGCTCTACCGGCTGGTGTTCGACCTCGGCAAGGTGTGCGGCGGGCTTGCGGGAGAGCCGACGTGAACGGCTTCACGCTGTACGACTCGCGCAACATCAACCTGCTGCGCGAGCTCGCGATGTCGCAGTACAAGCTCAAGGACCAGAGCTCGTTCTTCGGGCTGCTCTGGAGCTTCCTGAACCCGCTCTTCATGGTCGGCGTGCTCTTCGTGTTCTTCAGCCGTCGCTTCGGGGCGGGGGTCGAGCACTATGGCATCTACTTGCTGCTCGGCATGGTGCAGTACACGCACTTCGCGAACGCGACGAGCACGTCGATGCGATCGCTGCTGACGATGAAGCAGCTCACCAAGGAGACCGTCTTCCCGAAAGAGCTGCTGGTCGTGAGCTCGACGATCTCGATCACGATCGACTTCGCCGTCGCGATGCTCGTCTGCGTGGTGGTGGCGTACGCCAGCGGCATCCCGCCGGCGTGGAGCCATCTGCTGCTGCCGGTGGTGGTCGTGCTCCAGTTCCTGCTCGCGGTCTGGGTGTCGCTGCTGCTCGCCTGCATCTATCCGTTCGCGCGCGACATCGACCACATCTACCAGGTGTTCCTGCGGGCGCTGATGTTCGCGACGCCGATCTTCTACACGGCGGCGTTTCTCGGCACGGGGCCCGCGCGCTATCTCCTCCTGCTGAATCCCCTGGCGCAGCTGATCGAGGCGTCGCGCCGCCTCTTGATCGACGGCACCGCACCGACGGTGACGACCCTGATCGGGCTCGCGCTCGGCAACGGGCTCCTCGCGTACCTCAGCTGGCGCCTGTTCAAGACGTTCGAGCCGAGGCTGGCCGAGTATGTCTGACGCCCCGTTCGCGGTCCGGCTCGAGGGCCTCAGCAAGGAGTTCCTGCGCGGCGGGCGGCGCCAGACCTTCTTCCGGATGCTGCGCGATCTCACCGACCGGAATCCGCAGAACGGCAACCGGCGGCGCGCGCTGGACCGCATCGACCTCGAGATCCCGCGCGGGCAGACCGTCGGCATCGTCGGCGAGAACGGGGCGGGCAAGACCACCCTGCTGAAGACGATCGCCGGCCTGTATCAGAGCTCGAGCGGGACCATCACGACCCACGGCGAGATCGCGCTGCTGGCCGGGCTCGGTGCGGGCATGGTCGACGAGCTCAGCGTCGAGGACAACGTGTGGCTCTACGGGGCGGTGTGCCGGATCCGGCGCGCGACCATCCGCGCGCGCTTCGACGAGATCCTCGGCTGGGCCGACCTCGGCGCCTTCGCCGCCGCCGAGCTGCGGACGCTGTCGACGGGCATGCGGACGCGGCTCGCGTTCGCGATCGCCATGGAGATCGAGAGCGACACGGTCCTGATGGACGAGGCGTTCAGCGCAGGCGACAAGCGCTTCCAGGAGAAGTGCAACCGATTCTTCCTCGCGGCCAAGCGCGTCGGCCGGACGTTTCTGGTCGCGACGCACAATCTCGAGTTCGTGCGCGAGTTCTGCGGCAGCACGCTCTGGCTGCACGAGGGCCGGGTGCGGGCGTTCGGCCCGACGGCGCAGATCCTCGACGAGTACATTCAGTTCGAGGAGAAGTAGCCGCCGCACGCGGCCGAGCCAGATGGACCGGGTGGACGTCCTGCTGTCGGCGCGCGGAGGTCGTGAGTGGCTGGGCCGCGCGCTCGCCGCCGTGCGCGCGGAGCCCCCGTTCGACCTGCGGGTGTTTCTCCGCGGGGACGCGGCCGGCGACGGCGTGGCGGCGGGGGGTGTCGGTCCGCGCGTCGAGGTGCTCGCGGGCGGCGCCGACGTCGGCGCGGCGCTCCGCGCCTGGGAGGCACGGTCGGACGCGCCGTTCGTGTTGGTCGTCGCCGCCGCCGCGGTCCTGTTGCCGGGTGCGATCCGCCGCATGCAAGAGGCGACGGCGGCAGACGGCGCCGTCGCGCAGGTCGTCGGGGTTGCGATTCCCGTCTGCGCGGATGGCACCGCCGACCGCGATCGCGTCCGCAGCCGTACCCAGCGCCATCTGGAGCGGCTCCAGCGGCTCGACGGGGTCGCGTACCTCGCGGCCTTCGGGGACGCGGAGGTCGGGGCGGTGCTCTTTCGGCGCGCGGTGGTCGCGGGCGATGACGGCGTGCGCGCGCGCGGCGCAGGGTGGATCTTTCCGACGGTGCTTGCGACCGCCGCGCGCGGAGCGACGGTCGTACTCGCCGATCCGGTCGCCGGAATGCCGGACGCGCCGAACGGCGGCGGTCGCGGCGTCGCGGCGCGGCTCGGCGCCGCGCGCCGGCGCTGGGAGGCGTACGCGCACGACGATGCGCACCGGCCCCGTCTTCCGACGGCCGGCGTCGTCGCGGCGCTTGGCCTCGAGGGCGCGCGTCGTCGTCTCCACGACGCGGGGGTAGAGGCCTGGCGGCAGCTCGCGGCGCGGACCCTCGAGCCGCTCGGCGAGCGGCTCTACGATCTCGTGCTCTCCCGGCTCTCCGACTGGCCGATCGGCGGGGGGCCGCCCGGTGCCGCGCCGAGCGGGCGAGGGCGCCCGCTCGCGTATTACGTGTGGCGCTTTCCGATCCCGAGTGAGACCTTCATCCGCCGCGAGCTCCGCGCGCTCGCGGGCGCCGGCGTGCGCGTCACCATCGTCGCCGACGCGCCGGGCGAGGGCGGCGC
>JANNPN010000170.1:0-7463 GCA_031400185.1 Polyangiaceae bacterium | reverse complement strand
GCGACCCAGATCGGGCTCTTGGTGCGGAGCGCCAGCGAGATGGCGTCGCTCGGCCGCGAATCGATCGTGACCTCACGATCGCCGATCTGGAGATAGATCAGGGCGAAGTAGGTGTTGTCCTTGAGATCGGTGACTTCGATGCGCTCGACGGTGGCGTCGAGGTCGCCGATGATGCGCGTCAGGAGATCATGCGTCATCGGCCGCGCCATCTTGATGCCCTCGAGCTCCGTCGCCATGGCGGTCGCTTCGAGGAGGCCGATCCAGATGGGCAGGTTCAGCTTGTTGTCCGGGTCCTTGAGGATGACGATGGGGGTCTTGGTGACCGGATCGAGCGTGAGGCCGCCGACCGTCATTTCAATGAAGTTCTCGCGGCTCATGCGTTGCTCTAGGACCTCGGCATTGTTGCCAAAAGGTCCTGGAACGTCAATCCCCGAAGCTCACCCGACGACCATGCGATCGACCACGCGATACAGCTGGTTCAGGTTGCGGCATTCCTCGACGACGTCGCAGTACGGCTGGTAGCGGTCCATTTCGCTGTCGCCGAAGCCCCACGTCATGCGGTTCTCCGGATTCAACCAGATGAGCTGTTTCGCGCGTTGCTTGATCTCCTTCAGCACCCACTCGTGCGGCAGATTGTAGTTGTTCCGCGCGTCGCCGAGGATGATCACGGTGGTGTGGCGCGTGATCGCCGCCAGGTGCTCGCGATGGAACATGCGGAACGCGCGCCCGAAGTCGGAATGGGCGTAGACGTTGATGACGTTGCCGCGGATGGCTTGATCGATCGCCTGGTGGATCTCGTTCTCCTCGAAGAGGCGGGTAATCTCGCCGATGTCGCTCACGAAGATGAACGAGCGCACTTTCGAGTAGAGGTCCTGCAGGGAATACACGAACTGCAACATGAAGCGTGAAACGTTCCGTACGGAGTCGGAGACGTCGCAGAGCACGACGACCTGCGGCTTTACGCGCTTGCGCCGGTCGAAGCGGATCTTGAAGGGCACGCCGCCGTACTGGAGATTCTTCCGGAGCGTGTCCTTCACGTCGAACTTGCCCTTCCGCGAGCTCCGCCGCTTCACCGCGAGCACGTTCTTGAGGCGCTGGGCGAGCTTGGTGACTGCCTCCTTCATGCGGCGGATCTCGTCCTCGGAGAGGTAGTAGAAGCTCTTCTCCGCGAGCGCCTGCATGCGGGCGGCGTCGCGCTGGCCGACGTCGCGTTGCTCGAGCTCGCCCCGCACGAGCCGGCGGATCATCTCCTGCAGCTCCTGCAGTCGGCGGTCGACGAAGCGGCCCATCTGTTGACGACGGGGGTCCGGCTCTCCCGCCCCCAGGGCATCGCTGATGTGTTGCAGCTCGCGTGCGACGTCGCCGACGCCGAGCTGCTGCTGCATGCCTTGCGAGTACTGTCCCTCCTGGAACGAGCGCTCGATGCGTTGCGCGCCCGACCGATCGCGCGCCTCGCGCAGCAGCTGCTCGAGCCGCGCCGTGTCCTGCTGCAGGAGCGCGCGCGTCAGCTCCGAGGGCTCGATCCCCTGCTCTTCCAGAAACTTCGCCAGGTCCTCGAGGAGCTTCTGGTACGCCGCCGGATCGAGCTCCATCGCCTCCATCGAGCGCGACTCGGCGCCTTTCACGATCTCGCCGATGCCCGAGAAGTAGAGATCGAAGAGTGAGTCGTACGTCGGCACGTCGACGGAGCGCTTGACCAGCGTCGCGCGCAGCACGTCCTTCACGCCGAGGCGGCTCCCGAGCCCGACGACGTCGAGCGCGCGAAACGTGTCCATGCTCTCGGAGAACGACACGCGGACGCCGTTCTGGCGGAGCAGCCCGACGAACTCGATGATCTTGGCGTCCACGGCCGTCGGTCGCGCTAGGCGACCCGGCGAGCTCGTCGCGGGGTCGTCAATGGAGCACGTCTTTCTCCGGGGCGGTGACGGCCGGCGCGGCAGCCGTCGCGCGTACCTTGGCGACGTGCTCTTTCAGCTCGGCCTGCGCCTTCCGGATGTCGCCCTCGTACTTGAGGATGGTGCTGAGGGTGTCGTCGACGAGCGCGCCGTCGAGCGTGTCGATGTTGAGCAGGGTGAGCGCGCGTGTCCAGTCGAGGGTCTCGCTGATGCTCGGCGTCTTCTTGAGATCGAGCTTCCGGATCGCCTGCACCGCGCCGACGACCTCGTCGGCGAGCCGCGCCGCGACGCCCGGGACCTTGAGCATGATGATCGCGCGCTCCTGCTCCTTGTCGGGAAAATCGATGTAGAGGTGCAGGCAGCGGCGCTTCAGCGCGTCGGACATCTCGCGCGCGTTGTTGCTCGTGAGGACGACGAGCGGCACGTGCCGCGCCTTGATCGTGCCGAGCTCGGGGACGCTCACCTGGAAGTCCGACAGCACTTCGAGCAGGAACGCCTCGAACTCGGTGTCGGCCTTGTCGATCTCGTCGATGAGCAGGACGACCGGCGCCGGCGACGTGATCGCGCGGAGCAGCGGCCGGGGCACGATGAAGCGCTCGGAGAAGAAGACGTCGTCCTGGCGCGCGACGCGCTCGACGGCCTCCTTCAATCCTTGCGCGCCCGCGATTACCTCGCCGATCTTGTCCTTCAGGATCTGCGTGTAGAGCAGCTGCTTCGCGTACTCCCACTCGTAGAGCGCCTTCGACTCGTCGAGGCCCTCGTAGCACTGGAGGCGGATGAGCTCGTGATCGAGCGCGCCGGCGAGCACCTTGGCGAGCTCGGTCTTGCCGACGCCGGCGGGGCCTTCGACGAGGATCGGCTTCCGGAGGTGGCTCGCGAGATACACCACGGTCGCGATCGTGCGGTTGCAGATGTAGTGCTGCCCTGCGAAGCGCTCGACGACGTCCTCGATCGAAGCAAACAAGCTCGTCATGGGCCGCCGACCTACCATGCGGGTTTCGCTCAGACAATTGTGTATACGGGCCCGTCATGTGCACGCTCGCGATCTACGTTCGGCAGCTCCCGGGCTTCCCGCTCGTGATCGCCGCCAACCGCGACGAGTTCCTCGATCGCGAGGCGACGGATCCCGAGGTGCTCGCGCAGGCGCCGCGGATCGTCGGCGGGCGCGACCTCCGTGCGGGCGGCACGTGGCTCGCGATCTCGGCGGACGGTGGCGTCGCGGGACTGCTCAACCGCCGGACCGACGCGCTGCCGATCGCGAGCAAGCGCTCGCGCGGCGAGCTGCCCATGCTGGCGCTCGCTGTCCGCTCGGCATCGGCGGCGCAGGCGGCCATCGGCACCCTCGCCGCCGACGCGTACAACGCCTTCAACCTGCTCGTCGCGGATCGCGACGAGGCCTGGGTCGCGCAGAACCACGAGCACGAGATGCGGATCACGCCGCTCGACCGCGGTCTGCACCTCGTGAGCAACCTCGACGTCGACGACCCGACCTGCCCGAAGATCGCGCGCTCGCACGTGCGCTTCGCGGCGGCGGGTGACGCGTTCGCCGCCGACCGCGACGAGGATGCGTTCCGCGCGGCGCTCCACGCCATCGTCTCCGACCACACGTTGACGCTCGATCCACGCTTGCCGGACGCGCTCGGCGCCATCTGCGTCCACGCCGGCCGGTTCGGCACGCGCTGCTCGTCGCTGCTCTTCCTCGACGACGCCGGCCGCTGGCGGCACTGGTTCGCCGCCGGGCCGCCCTGCACCGCCGACTTCGCGCCCGCGCTCGCGCCCTGAGCTACGGCTCCGCCGGGGGTTCCGGCGCGAGCCGCACGTCCGCGAAGCGGGACGGCAGGAGCGGATGGATCGTGTACCCGTGCACGCGCGGGTGCAGCATCACGTAGCTGATCGGGTGGAAGAGTAGGATCACGGGCGCGTCGTCGATGAGCAGGCGCTCGGCCCCGAGGTACTCGCGCGTCCGTGCCGTCGGGTCCACGAGCGTTCGCGCGTGCTCCAGCATGCGGTCGAACGCCGGATTCGCGTAGAAGGTGTGGTTGTTCGCGTCGGTGCGGCTCGAATGGAAGAGCACCTCCAGGAAGTTGCTCGGGTCGGGAAAGTCAGCCGACCATGCGAGGTCGAAGATCGGCACGGTCTTCGGCTGGCGGATCGCCTCCAGGAAGGAGCTCCACGCGACCTGCTTGATCGCCATCGTGACCCCGACCTTGACGAGGTCGCGCTGCACCTTCTGGCCGATCTTCACGTCGAGGTCGCTGCTCTGCGTCCAGAGCTCGGTCGTGAAACCGCCGCCCTGCCCGGCCTCGCGGAGCAGCGCGCGAGCCCGCTCGGGATCGTAGGGATAGCCGGCGGTCTGGCTCACGTAGCCCGGCATGCCCGGCGGCACGATGCTCTTCGCGACCACGCCGCGGCCGTTGAGCAGCGCGATCACGTCGTCCTTGTTGACGGCGTAGTTCAGGGCCTGGCGCACGCGGCGGTCGTCGAAGGGCGGCATCTGGCAGTTGAGGCCGAGGTAGTTCGTGACGAGGGACACGCCGCTCACGAGCTGCCCGTAGTGCTCGGGCGCGCGGCGAACGGCGGGAAAGTCGGCCGGCGGGATGCCGGACACGTCGAGCTCGTCGCTCAGGAACTTGAGCCACGCGAGCTCGCTGTTGACCCCGGACTGCTCGACGATCCCGTCGAGGAACGGTCGGTCGGTCCGGCGATACCGCGGGTTCCGCGCGAGTACGAGCCGCTCGCCGCGGCGCCACTCGCGGAGCACGAACGGCCCGCTCCCGATCGGGTGATCGGTGAAATCGTCGCCGAGGCGGCGCGCGTAGTCGGCGGGGACGATCGCCGCGAAGAGGAGCGCGAGCTTGTCGAGGAACAGCACGTCCGGCTCGTCGAGGACGATCTCGAGCGTCGTCGCGTCGAGCGCCCGCATACCGTCGACGTGAGAGGCTTTCCCCGCTGCGTACTCCCCTGCTCCCCGGATGCCGCGGTAGTACTCGGCGCCCTGCGAGCGCGTCTTGGGGTCGATGACACGCTCGAGGGTGCCGACGGCGTCGGTGGCCGTGAGCGGCGTCCCGTCCGAGAACACCACTCCGGGCTCGAGCTCGAAACGGTACACTCGGTGGTCGTCGCTGATGGTCCAGCGCGTCGCGAGCTGCGGGATGATCCGGCTCTGGTCGTCGTAGGTGACGAGCGCCTCGAAGAGGAGCTGCTCGTACGTCCACGAGCGCGAGTCGTAGCCGAGCGCGGGGTCCAGTGTCGGGACGTCGTCGGGGGCGGCGAGACGGAGCACCCCGCCCCGCTCCGACCCGGGGGCGCGCGCCGGCCACTCGAGCGGCGGCTCGTGGGTGCACGCCGTGACCAATACGAGCGCAGCGAGCGCGCCGAACGGGACGCGTCGCGTGCGGCGCGGGCGGGGTGCCACGCTCAGCGCACCGGTCGCCCGCGCTCCGCGAGTCCGTACGCGATCAGATTGCACGTCAGCACTGCGTAGAGCACCGCCAGCCCGGGAAAGGCCATCAGCCACGGCGCGACCCGATAGTACGAGGACGCCTCCTGGATCATCCGTCCCCAGGTCGGCGTCGGCGGCGGGACGCCGATCCCGAGGAAGCTGAGCCCCGCGTCGAGGAGGATCGTGCCCGAGGTGCTGAGCGCGGCGATCACGATCAGCGTCGGGAGGACGTTCGGGAGCACGTGGCGGACGAGGATGCGTGCGTGGCCGGCGCCCATGGCGCGCGCCGCGATCACGAAGTCGCGCTCGCGCAGCGAGAGCGCCTCGCTCCGGACGACCCGTGCCACCCCCGTCCAGCTGACGAGGCCGATCACGACGAAGATCGTCCACACGCTCGGCCGCATGACGGCGACGAGCGCCACCGCGAGCAGCAGTCCGGGAAAGGCGAGCATCACGTCGGTGCAGCGCATCAGCACGACGTCGATCACGCCGCCGTAGTAGCCGGCCGTGAGCCCGACCGCCGTGCCGATCACCATCGTGACCGCCATCGCGACGAGCCCGACCAGCAGCGAGATGCGGGCGCCGTGGAGGAGCCGCGACAGCACGTCACGGCCGAGGTCGTCGGTTCCCAGGTAGAACGGCGCCGCCGGTGGGGCCGGCTCGGCGAGCTGTGGCGCAACCGGTTCGGTCGGATCGAACGGGGCGAGCGTCGGTCCGACGATCGCGAGCGCGACGAGCACTGCGCCCATGACGAGACCGATCGTGAGGAGCCCCCGCCGCATGCGTCTCACCCGCCGAGCCGGATCCGCGGGTCGACGAGGAGATACAGAAGGTCGACGACGACGTTGGTGACGACGACGAGCGTGGCGCTGACGAGCACCGTCCCCATGATCACGGGCACGTCGAGCGCCAGGACCGCGTCGAACGCGAGACGTCCGACCCCGGGCCAGTGGAAGACCGTCTCGGTCAGCACGACCCCGTTCATGAGGGCGGCGAAGTCGAGGCCGATGATCGTGAGCAGCGGCAGCGCCGCGTTCCTGAGCGCGTGTACGCCGACGAGGCGGAGCGGTCCGACGCCGCGGGCACGGGCGGCCCGGATGTAGTCGAGGCCGAGCACGTCCTGGAGGTTCGTGTGCAGGAGGCGCGCGTAGTAGACGCCGCTCCCGACCCCCAACACGAGCGCCGGCAGGATCAGGTGGCGCACGCCCCCTGCGCCGCCCAGCGGAACCAACCGCCAGCGAAAGCCGACGTAGTAGAGCGCGATCATCCCGAGCCAGAAGACCGGCGCCGACAGGATCATGAGCGAGCCGACGAGGATCGCGCGGTCGAGGGCGCCGCCCGCGAGCGGCGCCGTGAGGAGCCCGCCCACGAGCCCGATCACGACCGCGATCAAGAGCCCGGCGCATGCGAGCGTTGCGGTCGCCGGGAGGCGGCGCGCGAGCGTCGTCGCGACCGGTTGCCGGGTCGCGTACGAGCGGCCGAGGTCACCGTGCACGACCCGCCACAGGTAGCCTCCGAACTGCGCCGGCAGCGACCGGTCGAGGCCGAGCTCGTGTCGGATCGTCGCGAGCGTCGCGGCGTCGGCGCGCGGGCCGGCGACGACGCGCGCCGGGTCTCCGGGCACGACATGGACGATCGCGAACGTGATGAACGTCGTGCCGAGGAGGATGACGAGGGCCCAGACGAGCCGGCCGACGAGGTATCGCACGTCAGCGTGCCCCGCCGCCGGCGCTAGTCCAGCGCACGGCCGCCGTCGACCACGATCGTCGTCCCCGTCACGAAGTCGCTGCCCTCGACGAGGAAGCGCACCGCCGCCGCGACGTCGCTCGCGGACCCGAGCCGGCCGAGCGGCGTGCGGCGCACGATCGCCGCGGTCGAGGCGGGTGTCGCGTCGATCGCTGCGAGCACCGGTCCCGGGGCGACGCAGTTGACCTGTACGGCGGGCGCGAGCTCGCGCGCGAGCCCGCGGGTGAGGGCCACGATCCCCGCCTTCGAGACGCTGTACGGGAGATAGTCGCGATACGGACGCTCGGCTGCGATGTCGGCGAGGTTCACGATCTTCCCGGCACCGCGTGCTCGCATCGCGCGTCCACAGACGAGCGACAACAGATACGGGGTCTTGAGAT
>JANNPN010000103.1:0-10971 GCA_031400185.1 Polyangiaceae bacterium | reverse complement strand
CGCGAGCTTCTGGATGAGGGCGCGGATCTCCCGGATCTGGATCGGATCGAGACCGATCGTCGGCTCGTCGAGGACGAGCACCGCGGGTCGTGGATCAGCGCCTGCGCGAGCCCGGCGCGCTGCCGGTAGCCCTTCGAGAGCTGGCCGAGCAGCCGGTGGCGCACCGACTCGAGCCCGCAGGTCTGGATGACCCGGTCGATCGCGTCCTCGATGGCGTTCCGCGGCATGCCCTTGATGCGGGCGACGAAGCGCAAGTACGACTCGGCCGTCATCTCCGTGTAGAGCGGCGGGTTCTCGGGCAGGTAGCCGATCCGGCGCCGCACCTCGGCGCTCTCGGTGAAGACGTCGAACCCCGCGACCTTGGCCGTCCCGCTCGTCGCGGGGAGGAAGCCGGTCAGGATCCGCATCGTCGTCGTCTTGCCCGCGCCGTTCGGCCCGAGGAAGCCGAGGATCTGTCCTTGCGCGGCGGTGAAGCTGATGTCGCGGACGGCGACGATGTCGCCGTAGCGCTTGGTGAGGTTACGAACCTCGAGCATCGGTGCTCCGGTGCGTCATTGGTGGCGTTGGATGACCCTTCGAAAAAGAGCGCGGACAAGTACCGACGGGGTCCCGGGTTGTCAAGATAACTTGACGACGCCGGACCAAGGAGCCGACCCAAGACAACGACCTTGGCGCGCGAGCGCGCGAAGGGGGAGCGATCCCCCTTATGAGCTACACCAAACGCGCCAGCAGCAGCGTCGCGGCGACCAGGGCACCGATCACGTAGCTCGTGCGGTCGCGGACCGCGAAGAGCACCGGGTCGTCGTGGAGCTCGCCGCGGCGGGCGAGGAGCCAGATGCGGCTGATCCAGTAGAGGAGGAGGGGGCAGATCGTCCAGAGGAACGCCGGGTGGACGTAGACGAGGGCGACGCGGTCGCTGTTCAGGTAGAGGGCGGCGACCAGCACCGAGATGTAGCCGCTCACGGTGCCCTGCGTGGCGATCAGCTCGAGGTCGGACGGGTAGTAGCCGCGCACCTTGAGCTCGCCTTGGTCTTTCCGTCGGAGCGCGTGCAGCTCGGAGTAGCGCTTCACGAACGCGAGGCTGAGAAAGAAGAAGAGCGAGAAGCCGAGGATCCACGGCGACGGCGACACGGAGGTCGCGGCGGCGCCGGCGATCACGCGTCCGGTGTACAGGACGGCGAGCACGATCACGTCCAGGAGCGGCACGTGCTTCAAGCGAAACGAATACGCGGTCGTCGTGACCAGATAGAGAACCAGCACGACGAGGAACGGTGGCGGCAGGAGGAGCGCCAGCGCCAACCCGACGCCGAGCGTCGCGGGACCGAGCACGAAGCCGAGCGCGAGCGGCAGGTCGCCGGCGGCGAACGGCCGGCGCCGCTTGGTCTCGTGGCGGCGGTCGGCGTCGAGGTCGAGGAGGTCGTTCGTCACGTAGACCGCCGACGCGCAGAGGCTGAACGCCACGAACGCGAGGAACGCGTCCCAGAAGAGCGCGGGGTTCCGCGCTTCCGGGGCCATGAGCAGCGGCACGAAGACGAGGACGTTCTTCACCCACTGCTGCACGCGGAGCGCACGTGCGATCGTCGCCAAGCGCGGCGCGGGCGAGATGAACGTCCGCTGGACGCGGCTCCCGACCTTCCGCACGAGGCGGTCGTCGGTGCCGACGACGATGGCGCCGCGCGCGTCGCTCCAGACGTCGAGGTCGGCGGGGTGGTCGCCGGCATAGTCGTAGCCGCCGCCGAAGCGTGCGGTGAGCGCGGCGCGCTTGCCGGGCCCTTTCAGATTCGTCGTGCCGTCGCTCGCGATCAGCTCGGAGAAGATCCCGAGGTGCTCGGCGACCGCGCGGACGACGCGCTCGTCGGCCGCCGACACGAGGACGAGCTTGCGTCCGGCGGCGTGCTCGCCGCGGAGCCACGCGAGCAGCTCGGGGTGGTAGGGCAGGGCCGACGCGTCGAGCGCCACCCGAGACGCGAGCTCGCGCTTGAGATGCGCCTTGCCGCGCAGCAACCACACGGGGAGTGCCAGGACCGCCACCGGGTTGCCCTTCACGAGCAGCAGCACCGACTCGTAGAGCGTGTCGGTCCGCACGAGCGTCCCGTCGAGGTCGACGCAGAGCGGCGGCTCGGCGGCGGCGTCGGGACGGATCGCATGTCCAGGCTCGGGCTGCATCGTGGCGACTCGGCCAGGGTATCCCGGTCACGGACCTTCGGGGAAGAATCACAATCGAACTGCCCGACCCCCCGTGCTAGGGTTCCGACGCCCGGCCCGCCGTGACCCCACGCGAGATGGACAAAACGCCCATGGCCGCCGCCCCGCGCTCCTTCGCGTCGCTTGCGGTTCCGACCGCGGGTCGACTTGGACGGCGCGCCGCGGCGACCGTCGGGGCGGTCGTCGATTGCCTTGTGCCGGCCGACGCGGCCGTCGACCCGGCGACTCGAGCCGCCGCGCTCGCCGACACGACCCGCTTCGTCGGGTCGCAGATCGCGTCCTTGCCCGATTTCCTGCGCGCCCCGTACCTGCTGGCGCTCGCGGCGTTCGAGCTGCTGCCGGTGCTGCGCTGGGGGCGCACCTTCACCGCGCTCGACGGGGCCCGCCGCGCAGCCTGGTTGGCGCTCTGGACCGACGCGAAGATCGGCGCGATGCGGAACTTCGTCAAGCTGATCCGCGGCTGCGCGCTCCTCGCGTACTACGACCACCCCGCGCTCGCCGCGAGCCTCCGGACGCCGACCGTCAGCGCCGGCGCCGGGAGGGCGGAGGCCGGCGCCACCGACACGGGCGACGACGACATGCCGAGCTTCCTCCGCCCCGCCGCCGGGCGTGCGCATGAGTGACGCCGCCCCCCACGTGAGCGACGGCACGCGGCTCACGACCGAGGTCCTCGTCGTCGGCTCGGGCGCGGGCGGCGCCGCCACCGCCGCGGCGCTCGCCGAGGGCGGCCGCGAGGTGCTGATCCTCGAGGAGGGGCCGAACGCGGACACCGCGGCCATCCCGCAGAACTCGCCGGAGGCGATCGCGCTTCTCTACCGGAACGGCGGCATGACCCCGATGCTCGGTCGCCAGTCGATGGCGTTCGTCGAAGGACGCTGCGTCGGCGGCTCGACCGAGATCAACAGCGGCTTCTGGCACCGCGTCCCTCCCGACGCGTACGAGCGCTGGGCGGCGAGCGCGCTCGTCGCCGACTTCACGCCGGCGATCATGGAGCCCTACTTCGAGCGGCTCGAGCGCGAGCTCTCGGTGTCGCTCCTGAACGGGGGCGCGGTGCCGAAGAGCTCGGCGGTCTTCCGTGCCGGCATCGAACGCCTCGGCTGGCGCTACGACGAGGTGCCGCGCTGCGCGCGCGGGACGGGGAGCCAGTTCGCGGCGGGCGCCAAGCAGTCGATGCAGCGCACGTTCATTCCGCGCGCGCTCGCCGCGGGCGCGACGCTCCTCGCCGACTGCAAGGTGACGCGCCTCCGCCACACGAACGGCACCGTCGGCGGGGTCGAGGTCGTGCAGTCGACCGGCGACCCGGCGTACCCGCGCCGCTTCGAGGTGGCCGCCGACGCCGTCTTCCTCGCGTGCGGCGCGATCCAGACCCCCGCGGTGCTCCGCCGCAGCGGCATCACGCAGAACGTCGGCGACACGCTCTGCACCCACCCGATGATCAAGGCGGCCGCGCTCTTCGACGAGGACATGGAGGCGCACGAGGCGGCACTCCCGATCTACCAGGTGAAGGAGTTCTGGCCGACGATCACGATCGGTGGCTCGGTCTGCAGCCCCGGGTTCCTCGCCATGATCCTCGGTGACAACTGGAAGGCGCAGCAGCAGGCGATGCGGGACTGGGCGCGGATGGCCGCGTACTACGCCGGGACCCGTGGGATGGGACGCGGGTCGGTGCGCGCGATCCGCGGGCTCGCCGACGGCGTCGTCGTCCGCTACCGGCTGTCCCAGGCGGACGCGCGCAACCTCACGATCGGGCTCGCGCACCTCGGCGAGATCCTCTTCGCGGCCGGAGCCAAGGCGGTCTATCCGTCGGTCGTGGGCGCCCCCGTGCTGCGCTCGGTCGAGCAATGCCGCGGGCTCGCGAAGCAGCCGATCCCGCTCGACGCCATGAGCCTCTCGAGCGTGCACGCGTTCAGCAGCTGCCCCATGGGCGAGAACCCCGACGTATGCGCGACCGACTCCTTCGGCAAGGTGCACGGCTTCCGGAACCTCTACGTCAACGACGCGAGCTTGATTCCCGACGCGCCCGGCGTGAACCCGCAGGGGACGACGATGGCGATCGCCTTGCGCAACGCCGACCACTTCATGCAGGAGACGGGGCGCATGAGCATGCGACGCGCGAGCAGTGGCGGGGCGCCCGCCCCGGCGATCCTGGTGACGGGCGCGCCTGGGTGGCTCGGGACGCGCCTCGTCGAGACGCTCGCGCAGGGAACGTCCGGGGTGCCCGCGTTCGCCGCGTCGGCATCGTTGCCGCTGCGCTGTCTCGTGCGCCCGGTCGACGACGTTGCCACGATCGCGGGCGACACCGTCGAGCTCTCGCGCGGCGACCTCACCGATCCGGCGTCGCTGCGCGAGCTCTGCCGCGGCGCGGAAGGGGCCACGCTCTTCCACGTCGCCGGGCTCATCCATCCGGCGCGCTTCACGCGCGACTTCGACCGCATCAATTTCGAAGGCACGCGGAACGTGCTGCTCGCGGCGCAGGAGGCGGGCGTGAAGCGGGCGGTCGTCGTGTCGTCGAACTCGCCGCTCGGCGGGAACCCGGCGCACGATCACGTCTTCGACGAGGCGTCGCCCTACAATCCCTACATGGGCTATGGCCGGTCGAAGGCGCGCATGGAAGCCTTCGTCCACGAGCTGCAGGCGGCGGGCAAGCTCGAGACCGTGATCATCCGTCCGCCCTGGTTCTACGGACCGCACCAGCCGCCGCGGCAGACGCTCTTCTTCACGATGATCAAGGACGGCAAGTTCCCCGTGCTCGGCGACGGCACGCAGCGGCGCTCGATGGCGTACGTCGACAACATCTGCCAGGGCCTGCTGCTCGCGGCGTCGACGCCGGCCGCGAACGGCGAGACCTACTGGATCGCCGACGAGCGGCCGTATCCGATCAACGAGATCGTCCAGACGGTGACCGAGGTGCTCGAGAGCTTCGGCTACGCTTGCAAGGGGAAGCAGATGCGTCTCCCGGCGGCGGTCGGCGGGATCGCGCGCCAGATCGACGGCGCGCTGCAAGCCGTCGGGCTCTATCATCAGAAGTTCCACGTGCTCGGCGAGATGGACCAATCGATCGCGTGCTCGGTCGAGAAGGCCAAGCGCGAGCTCGGCTACGCGCCGCGGTTCGCGCTCCGCGCGGGCATGACCGCGTCGGTCGAATGGTGCCTCGCGAACGGCCAGCGGATCTAACGCATGCGCGCGCTCATCACCGGCGGCTCGGGGTACTTCGGGTGCTTGCTGCGCGACCGGCTGGTCGAGCGCGGCGCGGCGGTCCGGATCTTCGACCTCACCGACGCCGACGACCGCCCCGCGACCGTCGAGTACGTCGCCGGCGACATCCGCGACGGCGCCGTGGTCGCCCGCGCGTGCCAAGGCGTCGACGTCGTCTACCACAACGTCGCCCAGGTCCCGCTCGCGAAGGACCGCGAGGCCTTCTGGTCGGTGAACCACGGCGGCACCGAGACGCTGCTCGTGGCGGCCCGCGACGCCGGCGTGCGGAAGGTCGTGCACACCTCGTCGAGCGCGGTCTTCGGCGTGCCGAAGCGGAATCCCGTCACCGAGGAGACCGAGCCGACGCCGATGGAGGCGTACGGCAAGGCCAAGCTCGCGGGCGAGCAGCTCGTGCTGCGCTTCGCCGCCGAGCACGGGCTCGACGTGACGATCATCCGGCCGCGCACGATCGTCGGTCACGGCCGGCTCGGCATCTTCCAGATCCTCTACAACTGGATCGAGGAGGGCCGCGGCATTCCGGTGCTCGGGAAGGGCGACAACGTCTACCAGTTCGTGCACGCCGACGACCTCGCCGACGCGTGCATCCGGTCGGCAGCGCGCCCCGGCATCGCCGTCTACAACATCGGCGCCGAGCGCTTCGGGACCATGCGGGAGACGCTCGAGGCGCTCTGCCGCCACGCCGCGACCGGGAGTCGCGTCTACTCGGTGCCGATGGGGCTCGCAGTCGCCGCGATGCGGGCGACGAGCGCGCTCGGGCTCTCGCCGCTCGGCCCGTACCACTCGCTCATGTACGGCCGGAGCCTCTATTTCGACGTGAGCCGCGCCAAGCGCGAGCTCGGCTGGAGCGCGCAGTGGTCGAACGACGAGATGATCTGCCAGTCGTACGACTGGTACCGCGCTCACAAGGCCGCGGTGCTCGCCACGACCGACGCATCCCCGCACCGGTCGGCGATCAAGCAGGGCGTGCTGGCCCTCGTCCGCAGACTTTCCTGACCCACACCCCGCCCGCCTGCTACCTCCGCTTCCGGTTGCTGCACGCGAATCAAACCGAGACACTACCCGCTACCCGGCGGTGTGGCTCTCGCGGCGATCTTGGTGCAGAACCGGCGGATGGCCTCCCGGAAAAAGGTGCCCGAGGAGCAGCTCTCGTTCGGTGCGCCGCCGCCGAAGCGGGTGGCGAAGCGAACGCCCGCCGACGCGGAGCGTCCGTCCGTCCGCCTTCACCTCGTCGACGCGAGCGCCTACGTCTATCGCGCGTTCCACGCCGTGCCGTTCCTCTCGACCTCGCGCGGCGTCCCGACCAACGCCGCGTACGGCGTGACGAACATGCTCCTCAAGCTGCTGAAGGACGAGCGGCCGACGCACCTCGGCCTCGTCTTCGACGCGCCCGGCGGCTCGTTTCGCGACGAGATGTTCGCCGAGTACAAGGCGAACCGGTCGTCGATGCCCGACGAGCTCGTGCCGCAGATCGGGCTCATCCGCCGCGTCGTCGAGGTGCTGCGTCCGCGCGTGCTCGAGATGCCGGGGGTCGAGGCCGACGACGTGATCGGCACGCTCGCGACCCGGGTCGCCGCGGCCGGCGGCGAGGTCGTGATCGTGACCGGCGACAAGGACTTCCAGCAGCTCGTGGGGCCGCGGATCTCGCTCCTCGATCCGATGTACGACAAGCGCACCGGCGTCGCCCAGGTGCGCGAGCGCTACGGCATCGAGCCCGAGCGCTGGATCGACATCATCGGTCTCATGGGCGACGCGATCGACAACATCCCGGGCATTCGCGGGATCGGTGAGAAGACCGCCTCGGCGCTCATCCGCCACGCCGGCACGCTGGAGGCGCTCCTCGCGAACCCCGATGTGGTCGCGGCGAGCGGCATCCGCGGCGCCGCCGGGATCATCGCGAAGGTGCGTGAGCACGCCGAGCAGGCGGCGCTGTCGAAGCGGCTCGCGACCATCCGCTGCGACCTCGAGATCGCCGCGACGCTCGACGACTTCCGCTACGCCGGGCCCGATCGCGCCCGCCTCGAGGACATCTGCCGCGAGCTCGAGTTCCACCGCCTGCTCCGCGAGATTCCGCAGATCGACGTGATCGTCGCCGACGGCGACGAGCCGACGTCGCCGGTCGCGCTCGACGGACGCGAGGGCGTCGAGGTGCTCGCCGACATCGCGGCCGCGGACCGGGTCGGCGTCTTCGTCGACGCGACGACCGAGGACGCGATGCGCGCCGTTCCGAGCGCGGTCACGCTCGCGCTCGCCGACGCGCACGTGAATGCGCCCGTCCCGCTCGATCCGCACGGGCCGATCGCCGCCGCGCTCACCTCGCCGAACGTCGAGAAGGTCGGCGAGGACCTGAAGCGGGCGCTGATCGTCCTCGAGCGCCAGGGGGTGACGCTCGCCGGGCCGCTCTTCGACATCGGCCTCGCGTCGTACGTGCTCGACCCGTCGCGGGCGAGCCACGGGGTCGACGAGCTCGCGCGCCACTTTCTCGGAATGGCGGCGCCGGCGGCCGACGCGCCGATCCGCCCCGCCTGGACGGCGCGCGTCGCGATGGCGCTCCGGCCGGTGCTCGAAGCCGCGCTCGCGGAGCACGGCGGGCGCGAGCTCTACCGTGACGTCGAGATCCCGCTGCTCCGTGTGCTCGCCACGATGGAGCGGCGCGGGGTCCGCGTCGACGCCGATGCGCTCGCGACGCTCGCGTCGGAGTACCGGACGACGCTCGCCGCGGCCGAGATAGCGATCTTCGAGCTCGCCGGGGGGCCCTTCAACATCAACTCGCCGATCCAGCTCCGCGAGGTGCTGTTCGACCGCTTGCAAATCCCGACCAAGGGCCTTCGCAAGGGCAAGACCGGCATCTCGCTCGACGTCGACGCGATGAACAAGCTCGCGACCGTCCACCCGCTGCCGGCGAAGATCCTCGAGCACCGCGCGCTCACCAAGCTGCTCTCGACCTACGTCGACCCGCTGCCGCTGCTGATCCACCCCGAGACCGGCCGCATTCACACGTCGTTCAACCAGACCGTCGCCGCGACCGGCCGCCTCTCGTCGGCCGACCCGAACCTCCAGAACATCCCGATCCGCACCGACGACGGCCGCCGCATCCGGGCCGCGTTCGTGCCGGCACCGGGCAGGGTACTGATCGGCGCCGACTACTCGCAAATCGAGCTGCGGGTGCTCGCCCACCTGACCGGCGACCCCGTGCTCGTCGAGGCGTTCACGACCGGCGAGGACATCCACACCCGTACCGCGGCCGAGGTCTTCGACGTGCTGCCCGGGCTCGTGACGGCCGAGATGCGGCGGCGCGCGAAGGTCATCAACTTCGGGATCATCTACGGCATGGGACCGCAGCGGCTGTCGCGCGAGCTTTCGATCCCGCTCGCCGACGCGCAGCGCTACATCACGAACTACTTCGCGCGCCTGGTCGGCGTGACCCGCTTCATCGACACGACGCTCGCCGAGGCGCGCCGTCAGGGGTTCGTCACGACGCTGCTGAAGCGCCGGCGCTATCTTCCCGAGCTCTCGAGCCCCGACGACAACCTCCGCGCGTTCGCCGAGCGCACCGCGATCAACACGCCGGTTCAGGGGTCGGCCGCCGATCTCATCAAGCTCGCGATGGTGAAGCTCGAGGCGCGCCTCACCGGCGAGCGCCTCCCGGCGGCGATGATCCTGCAGGTGCACGACGAGCTCGTCTTCGAGGCCGACGCCGGCGCCGTTGCGGACGTGAGCGCCGTCATCCGCCACGAGATGGAGACGGTGGTGCCCCTCGCGGTGCCGCTCACCGTCGACGTCCGGAGCGGCGCGAGCTGGGACGAGGTGCATTGATCGATTTTCGGGACCGCGCCCTGCCGCACGGCGGCGTGCCCGATTCCCGGTCAGCTGCCTGCGCGATGAGCAGCGTTTTCCCTCGGCCACGCGCCGGAACCGCGTTCTGACGGTGATTCGTGACCAGTCGGCGTGGCATTCGACTTGCTGCCTTCCCTCATAAGGGAGGCGGCATGAAAAAGATCGAAGCCATCATCAAACCGTTCAAGCTCGACGAAGTGAAGGAAGCCCTCGCCAAGTTGAACGTCCAGGGCATGACGGTGTCGGAGGTGAAGGGGTTCGGCCGCCAAAAGGGCCACACCGAGCTCTACCGCGGCGCGGAGTACGTGGTCGACTTCCTGCCCAAGATCAAGATCGAGATCGTCGTCGCCGACGCGCAAGCCGCGGCCGTCGCCGAGGCGATCATGACGCCGGCGAAGACCGCCCGGATCGGCGACGGCAAGAACGTCATCCTGCCGGCCGACGCGGCGATCCGCATCCGCACCGGCGAGCGCGGCGAGAGCGCCGTGTAGGCTCGCGTCACGCGGGGGGTTCGCGGTGGGCGGCCGGCGCGCCTCACCGTCGACCCCCCGACTCGCCCGCATTTCCGATCGCGCGGCGCAGGCGCATGTGCTAGGCACGACGGCATGCTCGAGTACATCTACGACCAAGCCCGCCAGCTCCTCGACAGCATCCGTCAGGAGACCAGCGAACGCGGCCTCATGCCGCTGCTCGAGCCGGTCGCGCCCTTCAACCAGTCACCGCTCCTCCTCCCGCTCGTGGTCGCCGGCTCACTGCTCTCGCTGATGTTGCTCTCCGGCATCGCGATCGGCGCATTCGCGGCGCTCTTCACCGCGCTGCTTGCGCTGTATCTCCTGCTGAGCGAGGTCTTCGGCGTGTCGCTCGAGTTCCACCCGTTCCCGGGCTGATCCAACTCGCCGGCTGACTCTCGCGCGTGTCGCGCGTCCTGCGATCGCGCGGGGGGCCGCTGCTGGGGAGCCGTGGGCAGTCGGCTCGCCGGCGCACGTCTCGCACACCCATCCCCCTCACGAAGCAAGTGTTCGCAGGGCACGCTGTGCTCGCCAAGCGCCGTCGAGCCGACTCCCCACGCCTCCCTGGCACCGGTCTCTGCGCGGCCTGCCAAACGGATGGTCGTGCGTCGCGCGTGCGAGAGTCCACCTTGCGCTGCGGCGGTTCGTGCGGGGGTGGGGCGACGCTCTGCCGGCCTTTGGCGAGCACACGCCAGACCTGCGAATGGTTGCAAGGGGTCGGGATGGGCGTGCGAGACGTTGGCCGGCGGAGCGTCGACCCACCCCCGCCACGACGCGCCGGTTCTGCAGTCTTGGTTCTGCTGTAGAAGATCGAGCTAGACCGGAACGTAGCGGCTGATCGTGTCGACGACGCAACCCGGGCGATCGCCGCCCTCGACCTCGACGGTCACGCGCACCGTCGCCTGCACCGCGCCGCCCTTCACGTCCTCGACCTTCAGGAGCTCACCGCCGCCGCGGACGCGTGCTCCCACCTTCACCGGCGCCGGGAAGCGGAGCTTGTCGGCGCCGTAGTTCACCCCCATCGAGATGTTGTGCACCTCGATGAGCTGGGGGAGGAAGAGGTTCGTCAGCGCCAGGGTCAGGTACCCGTGGGCGATCGTGCCGCCGAACGGGCTCTCCTTCGCGGCCCGCTCGGGGTCGACGTGGATCCACTGGTGATCACCGGTCGCCTCGGCGAACAGGTCGACCCGATCCTGGGTGATCTCGA
>JANNPN010000447.1:0-6478 GCA_031400185.1 Polyangiaceae bacterium | reverse complement strand
ACGCGCACGAGGCACCCCCAGCAGGTTGCTCAAAAAGGGTCAGCTGCTAGGCGCGACCGAACGAACGCGGAGGCGTAGCGGAGCTACGCCGCACAAGTGAGAGAGGGAGCAACGACGCAGATGGCCCTTTTTCAGCAACCTGCCGCGTCAGGCGTCGAGGTCGACGGCGAAGGACCATGCAAGCGACCGCCGCATCATCGACTCCGGGGCGACACGCATGGCGAGGTCGCGGACGGCGATCAGCAGCGCATTCGACGACTGCGCGATCCGGCCGAAGCGCCACGATTCCTCGACGAAGCGTTTCGTGCGGGGCTGGCGCAGCGTTTCGTAGCGGCGGAGTCCGCTCGGCGACGGATCGCGCGCGAGCTCGCGCGCCAGCACCCACGCGTCTTCGATCGCCTGGCAACCGCCCTGGCCGAGGTTCGGTGTCATCGGGTGCGCGGCGTCGCCGAGAAGCGTCACCGCGTCGCGGCCCCAGGTGTCGCTCGGTGGGCGATCGAAGAGCTCCGTGCGGATGACCGACGCCGGCTCGGTCGCGGCGAGCAGCGCCGGGATCGGCGCGTGCCAGTTTTGGTAGAGCATCCAGAGACCGCGGTGTTGGTCGGCGTCCTCGGGCATCGCAGGCATGTCCATGACGGCGTACCAATAGACCTCGGTGGCGCTGATCGGGACGAACCCGAAGCGCGCGCCACGTCCCCACGTCTCGCCGCCGACATCGGTGCCGGCGGCGCTTCGGGGACAGACGCCGCGCCAGGCGCTCTGTCCGGCCGCGCGGAGCGGTTGCGGGCCGAGGAGCGAGTCGCGGACGGCTGAGCGGAGACCGTCGGCGCCGATGACGAATGTCGCGTCGTGGGTCGAGCCGTCGGCGAAGGTGATCGTTGCGCCATCGCCATGCGTCGTGACCTTCGTCGCGGCGGCCCCCGTCACGACGCCATCGGAGCCGAAGGCCCCGAGCAGCGCGTCCTGCAGACGGGCGCGGTGGATCGCCACGAACGGCGCCCCGTACTCGCGCACGAGATCGAGCTGATTCATCGCGCGCAGCACGCGTCCGTCCGATCGCCGGATCGCGCCGCTTTCGACCAGGAAACCCGCGGCGGCGATCGCGTCGGCGACCCCGAGTCGCTGCATCACCCGCATGGCGTTCACCTGCACGGTGATGCCGGCGCCGAGCGGCTCGAGCGTGGCGGCGCGCTCGAAGATGCGGACGGCAAAGCCGCGTTGCTTCAGCGCGATCCCGGCGGTGAGCCCGCCGATCCCCGCGCCGCAGATCGCGACCGACTTCATCATCGACCGCGGTGTACGCGAGCCGCGCCGGCTACACCAGCCGCGGCTCGCGAAATCGCCTTATGCTGACTCGCGTACTTCCTTCTTGATGCGCTGGATGTGACCGCGTCCGAGCCCCTTCACCTCGCAGCCGAGCTCGAAGAAGCGGCGGATGTTGTCGTCCTCGAGGATGCCGAAGCAGTCGATCACCGCGACCGGGCCGCCCGTCATCTTCACGACGTCTTCCGGCGTGAGCTTCAAGTAGGGCTCGTGCGGGACGGCGAGGACGACGGCCTCGACGCCTTTCAGCGCGGTCGCGAGATCGGCCTGGACGCGCAGTTCGGTCAGGCCGTCCTGGTTCCGGAAGAAGCGCGACAGCGAGTGGCCCGGAGCCGGGTAGTCGCCCTGGGACTCGAACTCCCACCAGTGCTCGACGTACGGGTCGTGGACGCGGACCTCGGCGCCCATCTCGGTGAGGCGCCGGAGCACGACCTCGGAGCCCGAGTAGCGCGTGTCGCCGACGTCCTGTCGATAGCTCGCGCCGAGGAGCGCGATCTCGGCGCCGGCGATGTAGCGGCCCATGTTGCGGAGCGCGTCGCGGACGAGGGTCGCGACGTGCAGGCCGCGCGTGTCGTTGATGTCGATCGCGGTGGTGCTCATCTTGAACACCTGGTCGCCGTCGTCGAAGCCGAGAATGTGCTTGTAGGCCCAATAGCCGAGGCCGCCGTCCTTCGGGAGGCAGTAGCCGCCGATGCCGGGGCCCGGGAAGATCATGTTGTTGTGGGTCGGGCGCATCTTGATCGCCTTGATGACCTTCACGAGATCGACGCCGTTGCGCTCCGAGAAGAGGCTCCACTCGTTCAGGAACGCGAGGATCGTGGCGCGGTAGGAGTTCTCGACGATCTTCGCCGTCTCGGACTCGATCGGGCGGTCCATGACCGTCAGCGGGAACTTCTCGGTGTTGAGGACCTCGGTCAGGAACTTCACGACGCGCTCGCGAGCCGCGTTGCCGACGCCGCTGCAGACGCGCCAGAAGTCGCGGATGCTGGCGACGTACTCCTTGCCGGGCATGACGCGCTCGTAGGAGTGCGAGAGGAGGGGCTCGCTCTCGATGCCGCGGGCGGCGAAGGCTTTCAGCAAAATGGGCATCGCCACGAACTCGGTCGTGCCCGGCGCCACGGTGGTCTCGATCAAGGTCAGGCAGTTTGGCGGGATCTTCTCGCCGATCGTCTTGATGGTGGCCTCGAGGGCGGCCATCTCGACCTCGCCGGTCTTCATCTGACCGAGATCGTGCTTCGAGTAGTCGCACTGCACGTCGACGACGACGCAGTCCGCGAGCGTCAGGCAGTCGGCGTTGAAGGTCGCCGTGAGCGTCTTCTTCTCGACGACGCAGCGCCGGATCATCGGGTCGACCTCCGGGTCCTCGGCCTTCACCGGCGACTCGCCGCGGTTCAGCAGCGGGATCTTCCAGTAGCTCCGCGGGCTCGGACGCTGGCAGCCGATCACGAACTTGCTCGGCTTCTTGGTCTTCTTGTCGACCGTATCGGCCACGATCGCGGCCATGACGGCGCCCACGAACCCGACACCCATGACGACGACGACTTCCTTGCCCTCGTCGCGTGCGGCTTTGGCGAGGCCTTCCAGCCGCTTCATCTCGGCGGGGTACTCGTCGCGGGTGGGGAGGGGGAACGCTTCTCCGGCGGGGCTGACGGACTTCTCGGCCATCGATCTATCTCCTAGGGGATGCTGGTGAACGGAACCGAGACCTCTAACACCGTTGGCAAAGCGTCCTCAATGGTAGCTGCCACGATGCGAGGCGTCAGCGGCCTATTTTTCCAGGGATAGGACGGACGTTACGGTACGGAGAAATTCCTCGTCTTGACGGTGGCCGGGGGGGTCGAATCGAGGGCGGACGGACCGTCCGACCCCTCCGGCCGTACCGCGTCAGTCGTTTTTGTCCTTGAACTGGCTCGGGTCGTTCCGGCCGGCGGGGGCATTGAAGCTCGACTCCCAGCAGGTGCCGGCCCCGTTGACGAGCTGGACGCGGGCGGGCTGTGCGAGCGGGAGCGCCGGGACCGGCGTGCCCTTCTCGATGACGCCGATCTTGGCCTTTCCGGCGGCGCCCGACTTGAGAACGATCTGTAGCGAGTTCACGAGACCCGAGCCCGAGATGTCGCGCTTGCGGTACTTGAAGCCGGTCGGCGTCTCGCGCCAGCACGGCTTGCCGCCGCAGCTGCCGCCGCCCTCGGCGTGCGCGCTGCTCACAAGGTCGGTCGACCCATCGTAGACGCAGAGGGTGTAGCCGGTCGGCGTCGTCGCCGGGTTGCCGAATTCGGCCTTGGTCGTGGCGGCGCCCGCGGCCCAGGTCCACTGGATGCGGTCGGACTTCTGGCCGGTCTTGTCCTTGATCGCGAGCACTCCCTTGCCGGGCTTGGTCGGGAGCTTGCAGTCCTCGAGCGGACACGAGGCGCAGCGGCTGCCGTCGTAGAGCGGCCCGTAGTCCGGTGAGAGCGCGTACCCGGCGGGCACGACCTTCGGCGCGGGATCCTGCACGAGACCGCACCCGGGATCGTCGATCACGGGCAGGCGGAGCTCGAGGTTCGAGACGGTGACCGTGACCTGGCCGTTCGAGCTCCGGCCGTACGGCTGGTCGGCGGGGAGGAGCTCGAGCTTCGCGACGTGCCCCTCGGCGAACGTCCAGCCGTTCGGGTGGAGCTGGAACACCTGCCGCGTCGCGGCCGCCCCGATCTCCGGCCGATAGAGCCCGCGGGCGACCAGCGTCTGCATGCCGCTCACCGTGTCGACGTCGACGAGGCGCGCCGCGAGCTGCGAGCTCGGCCCGGGCGAGGCGATGTCGGCGATCACCGTCGGCGAGCCCATCAGGGTGAAGCCGCCCGCGGGGGCGGGGTCGAGCCGGTAGGTGGCGGCGCCGATCTGATCGGTCGCGGTGGCGGTCGCGCACGCGCCGCTGCCGGTGATTGGGTCGAAGGCCTGCCCCACGGCGAGATCGGTCGGGACCACGGGCGCGATCGTCTGCGCCGCCGCGCTCGTGAAGCGGATCTCGCCCGGCGCGAGCTCGGCCCAGGTCGGTGCGGAGAACGGCACGTCGGTGTCGGCATCGTCGAAGTCGCCGGTGCGCCCCCCGGACGGACCGCCGCACGTCTGGGTCAGCGTCTGTACGCCGAGGAACGGTTGCGTGCCGAGGCCGCGGACGTAGAAGTCGAGCCACTGGCGGCGCTGGCGGGCGCGGAAGGTGGCGTCGACGGCCTTGTTCTGGCCGCGCTGATGGCCGTGGTCGCTGAAGATGAGGGCGATCGGGGTGCCCGGGTGGTTCGTCCGCGTGCGGTTGTAGAAGCGGATCGCCTCGTCGGGCGGGAAGAGGTCGTCGGTCCAGCCGTTCGAGATGAGGAGCGGCGCCGGCGGGGTCGCGTCGTCGATGTAGTACGACGAATGGTGGGTCGTCACCTCGTCGGTGATGTCCTGCGAGATCGGGTTCGTGTCGTAGGGCTCGCCCGCGTTGATCGCCGCGAACCATACGGTGAGGTCGGCGTCGGGATCGGTGCCTGGCAGCGCATAGTTGCTGAGCGCGAGACCGGTGCCGTAGAGGCCCGCGACGAACGACTGCTTCATGATGCCGATGCGGTTGCGCGCGAGGTAGGGCGCGTCGCTGACGTAGTCGAGCGTGTGACCGTTCGGCGTGAGCGCGTAGGCGAGGTCGGTCCACGGGATGTCGGGCTGCGCAGCCGCGATCTGCATCGCCTTCCCGCCGGCGCTCACCCACGGCACGAGCGAGCCGTCGGGCAACATCTGGCGGTTCTTGAGCGCGCCGAGCGCCATCGACAGGCCGCCGCCGTACGAGCCCCCCATCGACCCGATCTTCACCGGTTCGATCACACCTTCCCCGGTGACTGCGCCGGCGGCGGGCTGGTCGGCGAGGGCCTCGAAGACCTCCTGCGCGTCTCGCACCTCGAAGCGGGTGTCCATCAGATGGTTGTAGCCGTTGTCACACACGCCCGGGATCAGCCGCTTCGGATCGGTCCCGCCGCACGAGAGGCCCCAGCCGCGGTCGCTCATCGAGAAGACCGCGTAGCCGGCGTCGAGATACTCCTGCGCCGAGCCGTCCCCGAGGCCGATCTTCGTCCCGCCCCAGCCGTGAAAGATGCCGATGATCGGGAAATTTCCGTCGGGGCCGCTCGCCGGCGCCGGAGGGAAGCCGACGTTTACGTCGATCGGCGCGCCGTCGAAGCTCGTGAAGATGCCGGCGCAGTGACGCTCGCCGTCGGGTTGTACGGTGCAGGGCGCGGCGCCGCCGAGCACGGACGAAATCGCGGCGTCCGCGTTGGGTACGACCGCGAAACCGAGACAGGCGGCGAGCAGGGCAACGACGAATTTCATGGTGATCTCCTTGGGACCGCGTTGTCGCCGGCCGAGGCCATTCGCGACAATCCCGTGGAGATGGGGAGACGCGTCGGAAAACGGGTGGGAACTCCGTTGGCGTTCGGGGATTTGCCGCGTGTTCGGCGGTCCGCGTCGCTCGGCCTCTCACGTCTCTCCGCGGATACGCAGTTGGACGATTTGTAAATCTTAGCGAGCGCGACCGCCCCGATCTTTGAAAAAATGGATTTCGCGTGCTGGTAAACTACAGGTTTTCCATGGCTCGGGGTTGGCGCCGGCCTTGCTTTGTCTCTCCCGCACACCACGATCGATCGGACGGTCGATCGTGAGACGAAAGGAGACGACATATGGCAGGGACGATCGACAAGGCGAAGGGTCGCATCAAGGAAGCCGCGGGCGTGCTCGCGGACGACCCGAAGCTCAAGCGCGAAGGGAAGCTCGACCAACTGGCTGGTGACGTGAAGGACGGCTTCGAAGAAGCCGTCGACACGGTGAAGAACGCCGTGACCGGCAAGAAGGGGGTGCGCCGATGATGCAATACGCCCTCGGGTTCTTCGTGATCGCGCTCATCGCCTCCCTCATGGGCTTTGGCGGCGTGGCCGGTCTCTCGGCGCAGTTCGGTTACCTCTTCGCGGTGATCGCCGTGATTCTGCTCCTCGTGGGGCTGCTCGGCGGGCGTCGCCTCGGACCGCGATCGCTTCCGTGAAGAGCGGACGCGTCATCGCCGTCGCGGGGGGGGGGGGGGGGGGGGGGCGGGGGAAGCACACCCCCCCCCGCCCCCCCCCCCCCCGGCCCCCCCCCCACGGCGGGGGGGGCCGCC
>JANNPN010000439.1:0-14215 GCA_031400185.1 Polyangiaceae bacterium | reverse complement strand
CATCACATTCTGCGCCAACCCCACCTTTGCATCCGCCAGCTGCGCCACCCGCACCACTACTTCCGCCGACTCCAGCATATCCTGACCCTCCACCCCCGCCGACACCACAACCGACGAAGCGGAACACAGTACCCCTCTGCGCCCCGCGGGGAGGTCCGGAATGTTGCCCCAAAAGTCGTCCTTCACGGTCCCCGCGATGTCCGCCTCGCGGACACCGTCCGGGACCGAATAGCAATGCAGCTCGAGCACGCTGCCGCCGGTGGCAGCGGCCCACGCCGCCGAGGCCGCTTCGACGCGATGGAAGAACGTCACGGAGTCCAGGAGCCTGTCTTTGGCAATGATGACGAAACCGGGGAGCCCGTCTCCCGCAGGCCGATCCAGCCAGAGGCGCAGGACGGCGTAGGGCTGCGCGGGCGTCAGGGCCGCGACGTTTGCCATCGCGCGCGGCGCCACGCGGTGCAGATCAGGTGAGGAGTTGGCGATCGCGCGCGCCCCGACCACGTCCGCAGCCAGCACGAGATAGTCGAACGCTTCGTCCCCGATGCGAAACCGATCGCCGTCGGTCGCGATCGCCCCGATCTTGGTCCCGAGCTGCACGCTGCCCCCGACCGCTTCGAGCCGCGTGCGCATGGGAGCGAGCAGCGTGCGGCCGTACGTGTCCACCGGATAGTCGTAGAGAAGCCCGTGGTCGTGGGAGAGGTAGAAGAAGTGGAAGCTCTTGATGACCTCGGCCGCCGACATGCGGTCGGGGGTCGCGAAGAACGCCCGCGCGAACGAGGAGAAGACGACGCGCAACGCGGGCGGGATATCCGCCTGGTCGGCGAAGTCGTCGAACGACACGTCGTCGTAGCGCGCGAACGTGCGCGCGGGGTCGTGACGCAGGAGCGCGATCAGCCGCGACAGGCGCGGCCGCATCAGCAGGTCGCGGGGTCGCAACATCGGCGTCCGCAGCATGGCGAGAATGTTGAGGAGCGGCACCGTCTCGAGGTCGCGGAACCCGAACGCGTCGCCGCCGCGGGTCAGGATTAGGTAGTCGTCCATCGGCCGCAGATGCTGCGCGGCGCCGACCTCCTCCAGGAACCGGCGGAGGTTGTAGTAGTGCCGGAAGAACGCGTGGAATCCGTGCTCGACTTCGACCGTCGTGCCGTCGTCGAGGCGATGCGGCCACGCCCCGACCTTGCCGCCGAGGTGGTCGGCCTGCTCGAAGAGTCGGACGGTGAAGCCGCGGTCGCCGAGCAACGTGGCGGCCCGCAGGCCGGCAAGCCCGCCCCCCACGACGGCGACGCGGCGCGGCCGGCGGGGTCGAGCCGCGTCATCCGGCCGCACGACGTTGAGTTGCTGCCGATACCCGCCGAGACGGGTGCGGATGATCCGGCGGAAGACCGTGTCGCCGAGCAGCGTCCGGGGCGCGCCCATGGGATCGCGGAGGCGCTCGAAGAGCGTGACGTTGGCGATCACTAGCGCGAGCCCGTAGATGAAGTCCTCGACCGGGATCGTCCCGACGCGAGCATCGAGCTGAAAGCGCGGGTCGTAGAGCACGAGCGGCCGAGCGGTCAGGTAGCCGTTGAAGAGCGCGGTGAACCCGAGGACCGCCAGGGCGAACACGAAGAAGCGCCGGTGCCGCAGGACGCGGCCCCCGTTTCCGAGGTCGAGCGCGAGCGCGGCGGCAAGCGCGCCGCACGCGACCGCGGTGTACTCCAGCCCCCGCGCCCACGCCGTCGCGCTGACGGCGAGCAGCCCTGCCGTCGCCACCCAGCCGCCCGACGAGCCGCGAACCGGACTCGGGTCCACGCCACCGCTCAGCATCTCCCACGTAAAGAGGCAGGCCAGCGGCACGGTCAGGAAGAACGCCCATTCCCCCAGCGGCAGACCCGCGACGTCCAGTGTGTAGTAGGCCGCGTTGAAGCTCCAGTGCCGTCCGGTGACGAGGATGTCCCACGCGACGAACGGCACGGCCACACTGACGACCGTCGTCAGCGCCGCGTGCCATCGGCCACGAAACGACGTCGCCGCATGCTGCGCGGCGATCAACGGGCCGGCGATCACCACGAGGTTGAAGACGAGATATTCTTCCGCCATCGACGGACCGGGTCAGGGCGTGAGGTCGTGCGTGACGTGCTCGAGCTCGGTGCGGGCTGCGCCGTCCGGCAGCGACCGGATCGCCGTGAAGGCGCGGCGGCCGGCCAGCCGCGCGGCGGCTCGACCGCGCTCGGCGATCCGTTCGCGCGAGAAGAGCCGGCGCAGCTCCCGGACGTCGGTGTCCGTGAGCTGCGGCGTCCCGAAGTGCGCGCGGAGCGCCGCCGCCGCCGGGCCGTCGTCCTCGAGCGCCAACAGCAGCGGATACGTCGGGCGGCACGCGACGACGTCCTGCATGCTCGTCGCGAGATCGTCGAGATCGTTCGTGATCTGGTAGGCGACACCGAGTTCGCTCGCCCACTCGCCGAGCGTCGCCTCGAGCTCGGGTGCGCCGCCGGCCGCGATTGCACCGAGGCGGGCCGCGATGCGAACGAGCGCGCCGGTCTTCGCGCGCGCGAGCACGAAGTAGTGCGACGTCCGCAGTCGCGACTGCCGCAACTGAGCGCCCAAGGCGAGATCGAGCGCCTGGCCGAGATGGGCGGCGAACAGCTCCTCCGTGAGCATGTCGAGGGCCCGTAACCGCGGCGCGTCCGGTAAGCAGTAGCGGAGAATGGCGAGGGCCCGAAAATAGGCGGTGTTCGCGGCGTTCAGTGCCGTCGGGACGCCGTAGGCCACGTGTGCCGGCGGACCGTGCCGTCGCTCCACGGCATCGTCCTGGATGTCGTCCACGATCAAGCTGCCGGTATGCAGCAATTCGGCGACCTGGCAGATCCGCGGCGGGACCGGCGCCCGACCGCCGCTCACCAGGAACGCGAGCCTGGAGACCGTCGGTCGCCAGCGTTTTCCACCGCGGTCGGCGAGACTCCAAAGCGGCGCATTCACGCCGCGGGCGAGCACGTCACAGACGACCTGGTCGGCCTCCTCGCCCAGCATCGCCCTGATCTCTCGGAGGTCGAATCGTCGGGGCCAGACGGACTCGAGCGCTCCGCCGTCGTCCCTGGTGCGGTCGGGGCGGCGGGTCTCCCCCGCGCGCTCGGCCGCTCGACTGTGGACGAGGTTCATGGACCTGTCGAGCGTAGGCGGCGGCACATCCGGAGTCGAGGTTTCGCGGTGCACGTAGTTCTACGCGTGCACGACGCATGAGGAGGCGGATCCGACGGCGTGGCGTAGCGAAATCGACGTCGTTAAACTGCGGCGATGTCTTCGCTCGTCCGCGGCTGGAATCGCCACGACCTCGGACACGCGATCGCCACCCTGAGTCTCGGCGCCATGACCGGCGTCGCGACGGCGCTGCTCGTGCGGGGGCACGTGATCGTGCTGCACACCGGGTGGCCCACCGTTGCGACCGCCGCAGGCGAAGCGCTCGTGTATCTCCTCGCGTTCGAAGTCTACTTCTACGCACTGCACCGGCTGCTGCACGTGCCCGGCCTGTACCGCCGTATCCATGTCGTCCACCATCGCTCGATGTCTCCGAGCGCCTTGGGTGGGCTGTCGTTTCATCCCGTGGAAGCGCTCCTCATCATCGGCTTCGTGCCGGTCGCGATGTGGATGCGTCCGATCCACCTCGCATCGCTCGCCGTCGTGAGTGTGTTCCTCTCCGGGAACATCTTGCTGGCGCACTCTTCATTCGGGCGGTTTCCCGCCTGGTGGGCGCAGGTGCCGGTGCTCAACTGGTACGTGACCCCGGCGGTGCACGTCCGGCACCACGCTCGGCGCGACTGCAACTACGGCGCGACGCTTTCGCTCTGCGACCGCGTGTTCGGAACACTCGAAAAAGCGCAGAGCGCGTCACGGCGGCGCGGCGCGCGTGATGGCGTTGATGGCGTCGATCATCGGCGTCACCGCCGTTTCGCTCGGCGCACCGGTGGCACGGGCGAGCGGCTGACGGTCCGGTCCCAGCAGAACCACGACGACGGCGCCGCGCTCGGCGTGAAACCGCTCGGCCAGTAGACCGCCCCAGTCGAGGAGCACCGGCGAGCTGGCGGAGCCTCCGCCGCGACGACCGGCACTTTGCTCGCGCAATCGCGCGCGGGCCTCTTCGCGCGCGTACTCGGGAACGCGGCGGAGGTCGGCGACCGACACCCACGCGACCTTGCCGGCAGCCCGCCACGGCGCGAGCCCCGTCGCCCGCGCCGCGAGCCGCTCACCCCATTCCTCCGCTTGCGTGGATGCGTGGCGATCGCCGATGACGAGCAGCACCGGCCCGTCGCGCAGGTCGTCGAGCGCCCACGGCCGACCGGACACGTCGACGAGCACGACACCGGCGAGCGGATCGGGGGCGGCGCACACTACGCTGCCCGCGACGAAGACGCCCGCGATCACGAGTACGAGCACGCGCGCGGTCGCGGTCACGGCGCAATCCCGACGCGCCGGAGCCGCGCGTGCAACATTTCGATGTCCGGTCGCGCGCTCCCGATGCGGAGGCGCGGATCGAGCGCGCAGCGTGCCACCGCCAGTGCGACGAGGGCTGCCTTGTGCGTCCTGCCGACGCGCGCCCGTTCCGTCACACCGTCGCCGTCACGCGCCCGCACTCTGCGGCCGATGGCGCGGTAGAGCAGTGCCGCGGACAAGATCGCGGGCCGGCACCCGGCGGGCAGGAGGCCGATGCCCGCGATCCCGCTCCCATAGTAGCGTTCGGCGAGCGCCACGATGCGGAGCGTGACACGACGGACGGCCGGGGAAGGACGCGCTTGCAGCACCATGGTGGCCGACCCGTCAGCCTCGGCCAGCCACGTAGCCGGCAGGTACACCCGATCGCGCCGCGCGTCCTCGCCGACGTCGCGGGCGATGTTGGTGAGCTGCATGGCGATCCCGAGATGGACGGCGCGTGCGAGGGCTTCGGCGTCAGCGCGGCCCATGATGCGGCTCATCATCCGCCCGACGACGCCCGCCGCCCGATAGCAATAGAGGAGCACCCCGTCCTCGTCGGGGATGCGCACCGTGCCGAGATCTTGCGCCATCCCGTCGAGCAGCGCCTCGGGCTCCTCGCGCGGAATGCCGCTCGCCGCCACCACCCGTGCGAAGGCGCGGCCGGAGGCGCTCTCGACGGGCTGCCCGTCATAGATGCGATCGAGCTGGCGGCGCGTGACGGCATGGCGGACCCGCGCCTCGGCCGGACTGCCGGCGTCGTCGACGGCGTCGTCGGCGGCGCGACAGAAGGCATACGTCGCAACGGCCGCGTCCCGCACGGCGGCGGGCAGGAGCCGCGAGGCGGCATAGAAGCTCCGCGAGTGGTGGCGGATCGCGGCGGAACAGACGGCGAGGTCGGCCGCCGCGGTGTCAACGGGTCGCATGACGACGCTCGTCGGGACGCCCGCGGCGATCCGTGGCTGGGGGAATGAGGGAATCGGTCACGCGCGCGCTCGACAACACGCCCGGCAGCCCTGCTCCCGGATGGGTGCCGGCACCGACGAAGTAGAGGTTCGGCACGTCGGGGCACACGTTGTGGCCGCGGAAATAGGCGCTCTGCGTGAGGGTCGGCTCGAAACTGAAGGCCGCGCCGAGGTGGCTCGAGAGCTCGGTCTGAAAATCGTCCGGCGTGAAGAGACGTTCGGTCACGAGGTGCCGGCGGAACCCGGGGAGACAGGTCTGTTCGAGCCGCGTGTAGATCGCGTCGCGATAGCGTTCGCGGGTCGCCGTCCAATCGACGTCGGCGGCGAGGTTGGGCACCGGCGACAGCACGTAGAAGGCCTCGCATCCCGGCGGCGCCAACGAGGGGTCGGAGCGCGTCGGGGCGTGGAGGTAGAGGCTCATGTCGTCGGCGAGCCGGCGGTGCCGGAAGATGTCGTCGAGGAGGCCCTCGTAGCGCGGACCGAGCAGGATCGTGTGGTGGCTCAGGTCCTCATAGGTACGGTCCGTTCCGAAATAGATCAGAAAGAGGCTCATGCTGTAGCGCAGGCGTCGGAGCCGGCGATCGCCGTTGCGCGGCCGATGGCGGGCGCCGACGAGGTGCTGATAGGTCCAGCTCACATCCCCGTTGCAGACGACGAGATCCGCGTACCGCTGCGTTCCTCCGGCGAGGCGCACCGCGTGCGCACGCCCGTCGGTGATCAGGATCTCCTCGACGGGCGAGCTCAGCTGCAGCGCGACGCCGAGATCGGCGAGGAGCCGCACGAGCCCGTCGACCACCGCGCCCATGCCGCCGACGGCGAAATGCACGCCCCAGGTGCGCTCGAGGTGACAGATCAGCGCGTAGATGGCCGGGGCGTGCTGCGGATCGCCGCCCACGAGCAGCGGATGGAACGAGAACACTTGCTGCAGCTTCGGGCTCCGGATGTGCCGGCGCACGAGCCCGAGCACACTCCGAAAGCACTGCAGCCGTACCAGCGTCGGCAGCGTGCGCACCATCGACCACGGCGTCAGAAACGGGACGTGACCGAGCTCGAGATAGCCCTTCTCGAAGATCTCCTTGCTCCGCGCCATGAAGGTTTCGTAGCCGGCGACGTCGTCGGGACTGACCCGTGCGACCTCGGCGCGCATGCGGTCGGGATCTCCCGAATAGGTGAAGACCGAGCCGTCGTCGAAGCGGATGCGGTAGAAAGGATCGAGGGGAAAGAGCGTCACGTAGTCCGCCATACGCCGACCGGCGAGCGTGAAGAGCTCCTCCAAGAGGTAGGGCGCGGTGATGATGGTCGGACCGGCGTCGAAGGTGAACCCGTCCTGGTGGAACACGCTGGCGCGGCCGCCCGGGCGGTCACGCTTCTCGAGGATGACGACGTCGTGACCCTTGACCGCGAGGCGGACGGCGACGGCGAGACCGCCGAATCCACTGCCGACGACGACGACGCGCATTGCCGAGACGCTAGCGGCGCGCGCGTACGGTGGAAAGCGGTGCGGCGCCTATGCCGATTCCCACCGCCGCGCCACGAGCCGCGCGACGGCCAGGCCGGCGATCGTTAATCCGGAGAGCAGCGCCACCTCGGGCCAGAGCGCCGTCACCGGCGCGTCGCGCCACAGCACCTTTTCGTAGCCCCGGACCGCCCAGGCGTTGAACGTCAGCAACCCGACGCGCTGCATGGCTTCCGGCATCAGATAGCGCGGCACCATGCTGCCGCCGAGCGCGGACATGAGCAGGACGACGACGGTGGCGAGCCCCTGCAGTTGCGCCGCCGACCGGCACACAGTCCCGAGCACGAGCCCGAAGGTCGCCGCCGCCGCCGCGGCCGCGAGCGTCATCACGGCGGTGCCGGCGAGATGCCCGGGTCCGAAGAGGTCCAACCCGAAGACCGCCCAACCCCACAGGAACATCACCGCCAACTGCACGCAGCCGAGCGCGGTCGCGAACGCCCAGCGCGCGAACAGGAGACGGCCCATAGTGAGATCCGTGCTGAGCAGGCGCTCCAGCGTCCCGCTTTCCTCCTCCTGCACGAGACTCCGCATCGCCGTGGTCATCGTGAAGAGCAAGAACATGACGCCGATCGCCGCGGCATAATACGAGACCACGTCCCGACCGCGTCCGCCCTGCGATTGCGCGCCCTGTGACTGCGCGCCTGGCGCCTGTACGTCGGTGACCACGACCTGGAACGGCGACGGGACGGCGCGCGCCGACGCACTGTCCGGAGCGCCGACCGACGTCGCGACCTCTTCGATCAGCTTCCGCTGCGCCGGCGTGAGCGGCCCGGCCTCCTCCTCCACCCAGCGCGCCACGGCGCGGACCAGGTGATCGGGCGCCGCGAGCACGACGGCCCGCTGCAAGAGACCGCGCACGACGTGCGGCGCGACCGGGTCGGCTGCAGCGTCGCTGAAGAGCTCTACGCTGAGCGTCGCCATGGGGAACTGCGCCAACCGCTCGCCGAAGCCGGCCGGAACCACGACGGCGACCGCGGCGTCGCCGCGGCGGACGAATGCGGCCGCGTCGTCGCGGGCCGCTCCCGCCGCGGCGGTCCGCGACTCGAGACGGAGGCCGGTCTCCCTGGCGAGCGCCTTCACGAGGAGCGCGCTCGACGCGGTGCGGTCGTCGTCGATCACGACGAGTCGGATGGCCGGCAGCGTGTCGCCATCGACGCCCGAGAACACGAGCGCCAGGATCGAGAAGAACGCGATCGGGACGACGAAGGTGAGGACGAGCGCGTAGCGATCGCGGATCAAGGCCAACCACGAGACGCGGATGACCGCGGCGATCATTCCCGCAGCTCCCGCCCGGTGAGATGCAGGAAGACCGCGGACAAATCCGGGCGGACGACACGGACGTCGACGACGCCGTGTCCCGCCGCGCGCAGACGACCGAGCAGCACTGGAAGATCGGCACCGAGGTCCGCGCTCGCCATCCGCAACGTGCGGCCGTCCGCGGATGCCCCCGCCGGGAGCGACGGCGGGCTCGGCGCGCGGTCGAGCGTGACCACGACCTCTTGCGCCGAGCCCAACGTCTTCGCCACCAGCTCCGCCGGGGTGCCGGCGGCGACGATCCGGCCGCGGTCGATGATCACGACCCGATCGCAGACGCTTTCCGCCTCGTCCAAGTGGTGGGTGGTGTGGAGGAGCGCTACGCCTTCGCGTTGCAGCTCGGTTAACATGCCGAAGATGCGCTCCCGGCTTTGCGGATCGACGCCGCTCGTGGGCTCGTCGAGCAACACAAGGGCAGGACGATGGAGCACGCCGCACGCCAGGTTCAAGCGCCGCTTCATGCCGCCCGAGAAGGCGCCCGTGCGGTCGTGCGCGCGCTCGGCCAACCCCGTCCACCCCAAAGCCCAGGCCACCCGCTCGCGCAGTAGCGACCCGCGGAGCCGATGGAGGCTGCCGAACACCTCGAGATTCTCGCGCGCGGTCAGCGCCGGATAGAGCGCGATCTCCTGCGGGACCAAGCCGAGCGTGCCCGCCACGGCGATTCGCCCCGCATCCAACCGGACGCGGCCGGCGATGGCACGGACCAAGGTGGTCTTGCCGGCCCCGTTCGGGCCGAGCAAACCGACCCACTCGCCGCGAACGATCTGCCGATCGATCGCGACCAGCGCCGCGGTCGTCCCGAAGTGCTTGCACGCGTTCTGCACCGTAAGCACCGACGCCGTTTCCATGCGGCTGGTGCTAGCATCGCGACCGGATCGTGGCGAAGGAGCCGCGACGCTCGCGGCCGCGGCGTCATTTCGCGCGGAAGGTCGTCGTGTCGTTCTTCTGCGCTGTGGCGTAGCCGGCTTCGAAACAGAGGCCGGTCGTCTGCAGCTGGGCCACCAGCGGGAGCGTCAGGGGCAGTCTCGGCGCCGCGAGGGTTGGGGCGCGCCCCTTTGGTGCCGCCGCGTGGCGCTACGCGTCGTCAGCGTGGGAGGTCGAGCGCGATCGTGGCGGCACGGAAGGGATTGGCGGCGAGCCGCTCCTGAGTGTCCGGCTGCTGGAGGGTCTGCTGCCACGCGACGGGCGCGAGCTTGAGACACGGTGGCGAGGCCAGTCGGGCAGGAGGCAGAAGAGATCGCGCAGGTAGCCCGCGGCTCGAGGGCATGCAGGCGACAGCTCGCCAGCAACGACACGAAGGTCGTGGTGACCTCGGCGGCCTCGTCGGTGCCGACGAAAAGCCAGTTCCTTCCTGCCGACCCTCACGGCGAAGCTCGCGCTCGCTGACGTTGTTGTGAAGCGGCAGCCGGCCATCCTCGAGAAAGCGCGTGAGCGCGTCGCGCTGGTTGCGCGCGTAGCCGATCGCTGCGGCGAGGGGCGTGTCGTCGAGGCCCGCGAGAACTAGAAACCGACCGGGAACCGTTCCGGGTTTTCGGGGTCGGGACGGGTCAAAACGGGACGTTCTGGGGAACTCAACGGTCGCAACAAGCCGAGAAAATCGCTGTAAGTATTCGCTGCTTCAACGCTTCCGCCTCGACCCCTTCCGTAGCTTCCCAAGCTGGACGTCGCCGGTTCGACCCCGGTCGCCCGCTCTCGAAGAAGGCCCTGTCGAATCAGGGGATTTTGTCGCTTGCGCGACTTCGCCATTTCGACGTGCAGCTCCCTCGTCTGGACGTCGCGCGTGTCCCATTCCTGTATCGCTCGCACGTCAGCGGACCGCTCTCTGTTCGCTGCCTTGTGAGGTCGCCCCGAGTGCGGCCGTTGGCACCGCAACCATGGTGCCGGTAGCGGTGCCGCTTCTGACGTTGCCGCGTGCCGCTACCAGCCTGGCGCGGCTCTGGGCTTTTGCGCCGCACGCAAAGAATGGCCGTTGTTGAGGCCGACGGCGCGCACCTGATACGGAACCACCATTTGGGACGCTCGCAAGCCGACGATCCACGGTTTCCGTCGCTGCTCGAGGAGTCGCGCTCGTGAGCTCCCCAATCCGTCTATGGTTGGAGAGGCTGGGACTCGCCCAGTACGGCGATCGATTCGAAGCCGACGACATCGACCTGGACGTCGTGACGAGTCTGTCGGAGCAGGATCTCGAGAAGCTCGGGGTCTCGATGGGCCACCGCAAGAGATTGCTCAAGGCGGTCGCAGAGCCGCGCGGGGCTCCACCGTTGCCGGTGGTGATGGACGCGATGGCAACTGCGCCTACCCCCCCGAAGCACCTCGCCGACAAGATCCTGCACTCGAAGTCCGCCCTCGAAGGCGAGCGCAAGCAGGTGACCGTGCTCTTCGCCGACGTGAAGGGCTCGATGGAGCTCGCCGAGCAGCTTGATTCGGAAGAGTGGTCGCAGATCATGCAGCGCTTCTTCACGATCCTCGCCGACGGGGTCGAGCGCTTCGAGGGCTTCGTCGACAAGTTCACGGGCGACGGCATCATGGCGCTCTTTGGCGCGCCGATCGCGCACGAGGATCACGCGCAGCGGGCGTGTTATGCGGCGCTGCATCTGCGTGACGCCGCGCGGGCCTACGCGAACGAGGTGCGGGCGCAGCACGGGGTGCCGTTCGCGGTGCGCATCGGACTCAACTCGGGCGAGGTGGTGGTGGGTCGGATCGGCGACGACCTCCGCATGGAGTTCACGGCGCAGGGGCACACCGTCGGACTCGCCCAACGGATGGAGGCGCTCGCCGAATCGGGACACATCTGCGTGTCGGAGCACACGGCGCGGCTGGTCGAAGGGTACTTCACGCTCCAGGATCTCGGCCGCACGCAGGTGAAGGGAGCGGCGGCGCCGGTCGGGCTTTTCGACCTCGACGGTGTCGGCGCGTTCCGCACGCGGCTCGACCGCTCACGCTCGCGCGGGCTCTCCACCTTCGTCGGCCGCGACCGCGACATGGCCGTCCTCGCCACCGCCCTCGAGCGCGCGCGGAGCGGCAGCGGCCAGGTGGTGGGCGTGGTGGCCGAGGCCGGCACCGGCAAGTCGCGCCTGTGCACCGAGTTCCTCGACGGCTGCCGGGCGGAGGGTATTCCGATCCTCGCCGGCCGCGGCGTCGCGCACGGCAAGGCGATCCCGATGCTGCCCATGTTGGAGGTGTGGCGCGGCTTCTACGGCATCACCGACGACGACACGCCCGAAGCCACGCGCGCGAAGATCGCCGGGCGGCTTCTGTTGATGGACGATAGCTTTCGTGAGGCGCTGCCCGTGCTCTTCGACGTGTTCGGCGTGCCCGATCCGGCGAATCCGTCGCCCGCGCTCGATCCCGAGCAGCGTCAGAAGCGCATCCACGGCGTCGTGAAACGGATTCTCCACGACCCGACCTACGGCGGCGGGACGCGGGTGATCCTGCTGGAGGACCTGCACTGGTTCGACGGCGCGAGCGACGCTTTCCTCGAGACCTTCGTCGAGAGCGTGCCCGCGACCCGCGATCTCTGGTTGCTCAACTTCCGGCCCGAGTACCAGGCGCGCTGGATGCAGCGCTCGTACTACCAGCACCTGCCGCTGCAGCCCCTCGCACCCGACGCCATTCGCCAGCTCCTGCGCGACGAGATCGGCGACGATTCCAGCGTCGCGGCCCTGCCCGAGATGATCCACGCCCGCACCAAGGGGAATCCGTTCTTCATCGAGGAGGTCGTGCAAACGCTGATCGAGAGCGGGCACCTGACCGGCGCGCGCGGCGCGTACCGGCTGACGACACCGGTCGACGCCCTGCAGGTGCCGGCCACCGTGCAGGCCGTGCTGGCGGCGCGCATCGATCGCCTTGGGGAGCGGGAGAAGCCGGTGCTGCAGACCGCTGCGGTGATCGGCAAGACGTTCGGCGAGGGACTGCTGCGGCGCGTCCTCGGCAGCCTCGCGGCGATCGACGAAACGGCACTAGGGCAGGCGCTCTCCACGCTGATCGCGTCGGAGTTCCTCTTCGAGGCGGCGCTCTATCCAGAAGTCGAGTACTCCTTCAAGCACCCGCTGACGCAGGAGGTGGCCGCTCGCTCGCAACTGCGCGAGCGGCGGACGCGCGTGCACGCCGTCGTGGCGCAGGCCCTCGAAGAGATGGGCGGCAATCTCGACGAGCGCGCCGCCGAGATCGCCCAGCATTGGGCCGGAGCGGAGGACGCGGGCCGTGCGGCACGCTGGCACCGGCGCGCCGCCGAGTGGGCCGGCCTCTCCGACTGGCGCGAAGGGATGCGACACTGGCGCCGCGTCCGGGAGCTGGCGCCCGGTGTCGAGGATGCGAGCGAGCGGACCGAGCTGAGGGTCGAGGCGTGCAACCAGCTCCTCTCTCTCGGCTGGCGGATGGGCGCGAGCGAAGAAGAGGCGGCGGCCGTGTTCGCGGAGGGCCGCGCGCTCACCGAGGGCCTTGGCGATCGGTCGGCAACGGCGCTGTTGGTGGGCCGCTATGGCCTGATGCGGATGAGCGTCGCGGGCTCGGCGCGCGACTACGTTCGATACGGCGAGGAGGCGGCAACGCTTGCACAGGAATGTGACGACGCCGCCCTGCGCGCGGCGGTCGGGACGTTTCCAGCGTTTGGGCACGTGTTCATGGGCGACGGTAGGGAGATGCTGAAGTGGTCGGCACGCGTCCTCGACGAAGTCGGAACGGACAACCTGCTCGGCAAAGCGCTCCTCGGCTGGAGCCCGCGCGTCGCCATGCTGGTGGTGCGTGCGCGGGCCTTCACGTGCATGGGACGACTCGAGGAAGCATGGAGTCAGTTCGGGGAGGCGGCGCGGGTCGCGGAAGAATCGCGAGAGCTCGAGGTCCTGGGCTGGCTGGTGTTGTTGTCGGCGGATCTTCCCCGCGTGTGCGGTGGGGGCGAGTCCGGTCTCGAACGCGCCCGTCGTAGCCTCGATATCGCGGAGCAGTCCGACAATACGTCCAACAGGGGGGCGGCGTACGTCGCACTCGCGGAGGCGTATCTGGCCGAAGGGCAACCCGCCGCTGCGCGCGACGCAGCCCGCGAACAACTCGCGATCGCTCGGAGCCACGGCACAGCGAAGCAGTCCATCCCCTGGTCGCTCGCCTTGCTGGCGGAGGCCGCACTGGCGCTCGGCGAACGGACCGAGGCCGTCGCCGCGGCGCGCGAGGGCATCGAGCTCGCATGCGCCGGCAGCCTAAACTACTTCGAAGTGCAGGCGCAGCTCGCGCTGGCAGCGGCATTGCTCCCGACGGATGGCGTCGTGCCCCGCGCCGAGATCGAGTCCGCCCTCACACGCGCCGAGCAGCTGGTCGAGTCGATCGAAGGTCGCTCTCTGTCGCCGCGGATCCTGGAGGTGCGCGGGCGATTGGCCGTCGCGCTCGGCGACGCACCGGCTTCCAACCGCACCCTTCGGCAAGCGCTGCAGCTCTACGGGGAGATCGGCGCCAGCGGACACGCCGAGCGCCTCGCACGGGAGCTCGGAAGGGCGCTATGAGTCCACGAGCCGCCGCACGGTATCCATCGCCATGAAGAGTGTGAGCGGCTCCGTCGGTGTCGGCTCGAAGCCGAAGCGCGCGTAGAAGTCTGCGGCGGTCTGATTCTTCGCGTCCACGAAGAGGCCGATCCCACCGGCGACGGCCGCCACGGCCGCGACCTTGTAGATCGCCTCGACGAGGAGAATCTTGCCGAGGCCCTCGCGCTGATGGGCTCGGGCGACGGCAAGGCGCCCGAGCCTCATCGCCGGAATCTGGCCAGGGAGCTTCTTCGCCCACTTCGGAGGAACGTCGTCCGCCAACACCTGGCACAGCGAGAGGGTAAAGAATCCGAGCACCGGCTTTGGCGCGCTCACCGTTTCCTCGACGAGGACGAAGGTCCTCGCGACGCCCTTGGAGACGTGCTGTCGGGCCATCTCGCGCAGATAGCGATTGAGCGGGACGACGCCGCAGTCGAACCCCACGCGGTCGTGACTCGAGCCCAGCG
>JANNPN010000422.1:0-4661 GCA_031400185.1 Polyangiaceae bacterium | reverse complement strand
CGCAGCTCGCGTGTGCGCAAGACAGGGAGGCACCGGCGGGCAGTACGCGCTTGGGTGGCCGGAACCCGGCGACCGTAGAAGCCATCCACGACCCGCCCGCCTGCTGCCACCGTCAAGGCGCACGCGTTGACTCCCGCGGCCGCGCGGCGTACCCAGGACCGCTTCGCGTGTCGTCGCTCGTCTCACGTTCGATCGCGGCCGTACTCGTCGCCGCGCCGTTGGTCCTCGCCGGTTCTGCGTCCGCCCGCCTGTCACGCGGCGACGCCGCGCCGGCGGTCGTCCTCGCCGACGCCGAGGGCCACCCGGTCGGGCTCGAAGCCTTTCGCGGCCGGATCGTCATCCTCGACTTCACCGCGAGCTGGTGCGTCGCCTGCCGGACGGCGCTCCCCGAGCTCGAGAAGCTCGGACGCCGCTACGCCGACCGCGGCGTGGTCGTGGTGACCGTCGTCCTCGACGCCGACCGGAGCGATGCCGATCGCTTTCTCGCCGCCGTCGTGCCCGGCCACGCCATGACCGTGCTCTACGATCCGGCGACCCGCGCGCTCGCGCGCTTCGGCGCTGACGGGATGCCGGCGCACTACGTGCTCGACCGCCGCGGGGTCGTGCAGTACGTCGCGAGCGGTTGGCGGGACGATCGGGTCGCGGCGATCGACGCCGTCGTGAGCCGCGTGCTCGCCGCCGACGCGGTCGCACCCGCACCCTGAGGGGACCCTCAGACGAGCGGGGTGAACCCGCCCCACGCCGTGACGTCCGAGCGCTCGTGCCGGAAGCGCACGACGAGGTGGTCGTCGACCATCCCGTGGAAGAGCGTGTTGTGCCACCACACGTTGTCGTAGATCGGTCCCGTGGCGTGCAGCTCGGCGCGGCAACTCATCTGGACGCAGCGGTAGCGCGCCACCTCGGCTGTGGCCTCCAGCTCGAAGACGTAGAAGACGAGCGCGCAGCTCGGATCGAGGCGGAGCGCCGCGACGGCCGGGGCGTCGACCGGCAGCAACGTCGTGATGCTGTCGCGATCGAAGTCGGCGGCGCTGTGGTAGTAGTCCTTCAGGTACACGATCCCGCGATCGTAGATCGCGCGCGTTCCCTTGGTGCGCTCGTCTTCGTAGATGGCGCGGAACTCGCGGGTCTTGGCGGCGAGCGTGTCCGGTCGCGGCAAGAGTCCGCAGATGATGCCGTGCGCCGACACGCCGGGACCGACGCCGGGATTCCGCACCACGAGCAGCGGTGCGACACCGGCGTGGGGGGAGCCGGCGCGCTCCTCCATGGTGAAGCGGCGGAGGCGCACCTGCCATTCCAGGATCTCGGCGGGCATCTCTGCGGTGGATCGCATCATCTACTCTCTCCTTCTGAGGCTCGTTCGACTCGCTCAACTCGCGCCGACCGGCCCGTGGACCGTCACCCGGACGTGCCCGCCCTCCCACGCGACGTCGGCGACGACACCGAACACCTCGCGCAGCATGCGCGGGACGAAGCAGCGCGTCGGCGTACCGACGTCGTAGAGGCGGCCGCCCTGGAGGATCGCCACCCGGTCGGCGATCGCCGCGGCCTCGTCGAGGTCGTGCACGACGACCACGAGCGTGCGACCCTCCTCGGCGCGGAGCCGGCGCAAGAGCGCCAGGAGCTCGTGACGGTGGCGGAGGTCGAGCGCCGCCGTCGGCTCGTCGAGCAGCATGATCTCCGACTCCTGGCAGAGCGCCATCGCGAGCCACGCGCGCCGACGCTCGCCGCCCGACAGGGTCTGCACCTCGCGCGTGCGGATCGCGAGCGCGTCGACGGCGTCGAGGGCCGCGCGCACCGCCTCGCGGTCGTGCAGCGTCGCTCCCGCGAACGGGCGGCGGTGCGGGTGCCGGCCGCACGACACGAGCTGCTCGACCGTCAGCCCTTCCGGGCAGACCGGGCTCTGAGCGAGCCGCGCGACCCGGCGCGCGAACTGTCGGCGCCCGAGCCGCCGCACGTCGCTGCCGTCGAGCTGCACGGTGCCGCGCCGTGGCCGGAGCGCGTTCGCCAGGACCGAGAGCGTGGTCGACTTGCCCGAGCCGTTCGGACCGACGAGGGCCAGGATCTCGCCGCGGGCGACGCCGAGCGTGAGGTCGCGGACCGCGTCGCGATCGCTCGCCGGATGACGGGCGTGGATCTCGCGCGCGACGAGCACGTCGCTCACACGACCCTCCGCCAGAGCTCGAACAGGAAGTACGGTCCGCCGATCATCGCGAGGAGCGCGCCGACGGGCAGCTCGAGGGGCGCCGCGACGGTCCGCGCCGCCGAATCGGCGACCACCACGAGCCCGGCGCCGCCGAGCGCCGCGAGCGGCAGGAGCACACGATGGTCCGGACCGACGAGCAGCCGAACCGCATTCGGCACGACGAGGCCGACGAACCCGACGAGCCCTGCGACGCTCACCGCCCCCGCCGCGAGCAGCGCCGCGACGCACGCCGCCCCGAGGCGCGCCCGCTCGACGTGGAGTCCGATGCCGGCGGCACTCGCGTCGTCGAGCAGGAGGAGGTTCAGTCCGCGCGTGCCGGCGAGCGCCAGCGCGACGCCCGCGAGCGTCGGTCCGAGCGCGAGGCCGACGTCGCGCCACCCGACCCCGGCGAGCGACCCGATCGTGAACGCGACGAACGCCGGGGCGCGGTCGGCGAACGCGTACGTGAGGAGCGCCACCGCCGAGAAGAGCAACGCCTGCACCGCGACGCCGCTCAGCATGATCCGGAGCGGGACCATGAGGCCGCGGCCCGTCCACGCGACCCCGAGGACGACCGTGGTCGCGCCGAGGCCGCCGAGAAATGCGCATGCCGGCAGCGCGTAACGGTACTCGGGAAGGAGGAGGATGCCGATCAGTCCACCGAGGCCGGCCCCGGCCGTGATGCCCATGATCGCCGGATCGGCGAGCGGGTTCCGGACCACCGCCTGGAGGAGCGCGCCGGCGGTCGCGAGGGACGCGCCGACGAGCATGCCGGCGACGATGCGCGGGAGGCGGATCTGCCACAGCACGACGTGGGCGGGATGCGTCACGTCGCCGAGCGCCTGCGGCAGCTCACGCCACGGGACGCCGACCGCGCCGAGCCCGGCCGCCACCAGCACGCTCGCGCCGACGCCGGCGCCGACGAGCGCAGCACGAACGCGCGCGTCGGGCAGACGACGCACGCGCCAGAGGTCGTAGCGGGCGCGCCACAGCGCGAGAAGCGCGCCCGGATGTCTCACGTTCTCGGCTCGACCTGCCCGGGCGCCTGCACGGTCTCGGGATCGGCCGCGAGCTTCCGGAGCTCGCCGGCCGCGGCGCCGAGTTGCAGTCCGGGATTGGACGCGAAGAGCGCCGGCGAGAGCATATGGATGCGCGCCGGGCTCATGCCCTTCTGCCAGATGCCGCGCTCCTGGAAGCGTTCGGCGAAACGCTCGCGCACCTGCGCGGGCGCGCCGTGCGAGACGAGCAGCACGAGCTCCGGATTCAGGCCCGCCAGCACCTCGTCGTTGACCTCGACGAAGCCGGGATGACGCTCGGGCCCGCCGACCTCGCTCGCGAGGTTCCGGAGACCGACGCGGGCCGCGAGATCGCCGACCCACGTCTTCGCCGTCATGAGCGTGAAAGACTCGGGCGTCCCGAAGACGAGGAGCGTGCGTCGTGCCGCCACCGTCCCGCCGAGCGCCTGCCGGGCCGCGTCGACCTCGCGCGCCATCGCCGCATCGACGCCGACGCGCTTCGCGACCGCGAGCAAGCCGCCGAGCGTGCCCTCGACGCTCATCGAGTCGATGAGCAGGACGTCGAGGCCGGTCTCTTTGAATCGCGGCGCGAAGCGGCCGTGGAGGGCCCGGTCGCCGACGACGAGGCTCGGCTTGGCCGCCGCCAGCCGTTCGAAGCTCGGATCGTGCGGGCTTCCGAGGTCGGCGACGTCGCTCCCCGTCGGCTGCATCATCTGTCGGCGCACCGCGGCGACGACCCGGACCCGCGCCGGACCCTGTGCGCGGAGTGCGTCCTCGACGAACGGCAGCAGCGTCGCGACCCGCACCGGGTCCTGCCCTGCGGCGCCGGCCTTGTCCGCGTCGTCCGCGTGGGCGGCACCCACGACGAGCGCGACCGCGACGAACGCCGCCGCGACGTGGCTCTTCTTCCTGACCTTCTCCATGAGGATGCTTCCTTTCTGTCGCGTCACTCCGACGCGTCCGCCGTCACCTCGTGCAACACGAAGCGCACCGGCACCTCCATCACGACGGCGACCGCCGTACCCTGACGGTCGCGCGCGGGCCGAAACCGCCACTGCTGCACCGCTGCGACGGCCGCGCGCTCGAGCTCCGGCACGGACGTCACGACCTTCACCCCGCTCGCCACCCGCCCATGGCGATCGACGATCACCTCGAGCACGACCTCACCCTCGACGCCGGCGAGACGGGCCCGGCGCGGATACTCCGGGACGACACGCGTCACGAGCACGGGCGCCGTCGCGACGTCGCCGAGCCGCAGCACGCCAGAGCCCGTGCCACCCACGCGGCCACCAGCCATGCCGTCGGCCGTGCCCCCAGGCGTGTCACCCGACGCGGCCGGCACGCCGTTCGCGACGCCCGCCGGGATCTCGGCCGGCGCGACGGCCGCAGCCTCCACGGGCGGCGCCGGCGCATCGACACGCGGCGCCGCGGGGGCCGGGACTGGCGGCGCCGGCTTCGGCTTC
>JANNPN010000389.1:0-23438 GCA_031400185.1 Polyangiaceae bacterium | reverse complement strand
CCTCCATTTGCGGCTCTGACCGCGTCTACGGGTGTGGGGCACTATGCCACCACGTGTGGGGGCCAGCCGCTTCATCCCATCTACGGTCGCCGGGTTCCTGGCACCCAGCGCGTAAAGCCCGCCGCAGCCGCTCTGTCTTTCGCACACGCGAGGTGCGGCTCCCCGAAGCCATCCCCGACCCGCCCGCCTGCTGCATCCTCATCTAATTCTATCTTCTCGACGGCGTCGGGGTCGGCACGGCGACGCTGGGCGCGGGCGATCGGTGCGGCCTCCGCCGCCGACACCGCACGAAGTCCGCGCGCGGCAGACCGACGGGGCGTTTTCAAACTGAGACACGCCCACGCTCCAGAGTGAGCGCGCCTGAAGCTGCGCCAAGACTGCGCAGTATGTCGCGACGTGCGCCAGATCAGCGCAGACAAGACCGCTCCCTGACGATCTCGCGCTGTCGCATCGACGAATTCGTTGACGCCTACATCCGACGTGAGTACAGCACTCGCTCGTCAGCTTCACCCACCCTTCCCGAGGAGAGCCATCGCATGCGTCTCGCACCCGTCCTTCGTCGCCGTTCCCGTTCCCGAACCGTTGCATCGGTCGCGTTGCTGTCCCTGCTCCTCGCGAGCGCTGCGCACGCCGCGAATCCCTGCCCGAGCTCCGTCATCTTCGACGCCACCGCGGCGAGCGTCCTCGACGCCGGCTGGACCGGACTCTCGCAACAGCGCGACGTGAGCGGGTGGAAGCTCCGGATGGGCACTGCGAATTGCGCCGGCAGCACGCAGGGCAGCTGCGGCGATTGCGACGTGACGGGTCTACTCGCGACCGCGGGCGGCACCAACCAGCGCTGCGAGGTCGATACCTCGATCGTGTGCACGCTCGACGGGGATTGTCCGTCCGGGGTGTGTGCCTTCTTCGCGACCCTGCCGAGCCCGGTCGTCGTCGGCGGCGTGCCCGCGTGCATCGTCAACCAGATCGTCGGTCCGGTCACCGGCACGATCAACATGGAGGCGGGGGCGCTCACGACCGAGGTCCCGCTGCGCTCGAGCATCTACGTGCAAGGGTCGCTCACCGATCCGTGCCCGCGTTGCGACGGCGACCCGGTCGCCAACGACAACGCCCCCGGCGGCATCTGCTCGAACGGGCCGCGCTTCGGCCTGCCGTGCGATGCCAACGGCGTCGGACCGATCGCGGCGTTCGGGAGCACCAGCTTCGATTGTCCGCCGCATCCCGGCACCTTGAGCGGCAGCGTTTCCCTCGGCACCGTCCCGGTCGTCGGATCCACCAGCACCCAAACCATGACGCTCGCCGCGACTAACCCGAGCTGCCGCCAGTTCGGATACACCGGGTCCAAGTGCTTCTGCGAAACGTGCAACAACGGCAACGCCGAATCCTGCTCGAGCAACGCCGACTGCCCGGATCCCGCGGGGCCGATCGGTCCGATCTGCGGCGGCCGCCGATGCCTCGGTGGATCCAACGTCGGCGCGGCGTGCACGCTCTCCTCCGAGTGCCCGGGCGGGGGTATCTGCCAGACGCCGGGCGAACCGACGCAGCCGAACGCCTGCAGCGCACCCGACGGCGCACCGGACGGATGCCAGCCGACGACGGGCGACGACGGCGAGTGCGTCGACGGACCGTTCGATACGGTGTGCTCATCGTCGACGTACCGGAGCTGTTTCGACGATTTCGATTGCCAGGCGCCGTCCTGCGAGGACTGCGAGCCCGGCGAGACCTGCGTGCTGCGCGGACGGGCGTGCTACCTCGACAACGGCCTCGTCGGCGGCAGCGTGTCGGCGACGGGCGCAGCGAGCCCGCGGGTCGGCAACAGCGCGACGCCGACGCTCGGCGCGCTCTTCTGCATCCCGCCGGCGCCGTCGGGCGCCGTCAACTCGGCCGTCGGGCTTCCGGGTCTCGGACGCCTTCGCATGCCCGGAGTGTTGACCTTTGCCGACGAAGTGCAGGTGGAGAACGTCGGCGCGGGCGAGACCGTGTCGACGGGAGGCACGGCGAGCGCGAGCGACCCCGTCGAGACGGCGGTCACCACGTCGGCCGGCGGGAGCGGCGGCGAGGTGCAGATCGTCGAGACGTTCACCGCCGTCGACGATCCTGCGCCGCAGGGCTACACGGTGCTCGGACGCATCGTGGAGATCACCGCTCCAGCGGGGACGGCGGCACAGCCGCTGACCTTTGCGTTCCGCCTCGATGCCTCGGTGGCGGGCACGGAGACGCCGGCGACGCTGAAGCTCTTCCGGAACGGGGTCGAGGTTCCGCCCTGCACCGGAGCACCGGGCACGGCGTCGCCCGACCCGTGCGTCTTCTTGCGCACGCTCGACGGCGACGACATCGTGGTCAGCGCCTACAGCTCCGCGGCGAGCGCGTGGTACATGACGGAGAGCACGCTGGTGCCGCTCTGCGACCCGGCACCCACGAGCCCGTGCATCGCCGCCGGCCAGGCGCAGCTCAAGTACAGCGAGAAGACGCCCGGCAAGGCGAAGATGCAGCTCCAGTGGAAGAAGCTCGCGAGCGCGACGACGGCCGGAGACTTCGGTGATCCCGTCGCCGGCGATACGCGCGTCGCGCTCTGCCTGTACGACCAAGGGAACGCGCTCGTCGAGGAGCTCCAGGTGGTACGCGCCGCTCAGCTCTGCGCCGGCAAGCCGTGCTGGAAAGCCAACGGGACGAAGGGATTCGCCTACAAGGACAAGAACAACTCCGCCGCCGGCGTCGCGAAGATCGCGTTCGGCGCCGGCGATGCCGGGAAGGGCAAGGCGAGCGCGGCGGGCGCGAACAACGCCGCGAAGAACATGACCGCATTGCCGACGGGTGTCGTCGCGGCCCTCACCGGCAGTCTCACCCCGACGATCCAGCTCGTGACGAGCGACGGGCTCTGCATCGGCGCGTCGATGACCGTCGTGAAGAAGGACGCGGGCGGGGAGTACGCGGCGCAGAAGAAGTGACCATCAGCTCGCGCCGCGCTCGCGCAGCCTGACCTGATCGGCAACAACGGCGGCCGGCATCGCGACTCGCGATGTCGGCCGCCGTCGTTTGCGTCACCGCCCGGCGGCTCCCGCCGCGACCTCGCCGTCTTCCTGCGCGCCCCGCAGCAGCACGATCTCGCCCTGGCGCGCGTAGTCGATCGCCTCACCGAGCACGCGCGCCGCCTCCTGCGGCGCATGGAAGCCCATGCTGTTCTCGGCGGCGATGAAGTCGAGGCGCCACTGCGCACGGCGCTGGAGCTTCTGCGCCGCCGCGAGCACCTCGGGCGCGACGCCGTTCGCCTTCGCCGCCACCGCCGCGTCGATCAACGCGACGATCGCCGCCCCGCCCCGCTGCATGAGGTCGTAGTTCCGCTGCTGGATGACGTCGGCGCGCTGCTTGAGCTCGTCTTCCGACGTGCGGTGGCAGGTCTGGCAGGCGCGGTTCACGTTCAAGAGCGGGCTCCGGACCCAGTGGTCGCTGACCTTGGTCGCGCCCTCCCGGACGTAGGGCATGTGGCAATCGGCGCACGTGACGCCGCTCCGCGCGTGGACACCCTGGTTCCAGAGCTCGAACTCCGGATGCTGCGCCTTCAACACGGGCGCGCCGGTCTCCGCATGGGTGTAGTCGACGAACGCCTCGCCGTCCGGGAACGTGGCCGCGTCCCAGAAGGCCTCGATGGCGTCGGCGGTGAGGCCCTGCCCCCACGGAACGGTGAGCGGCATCTTCCCGCCGCAGTAGTACTCGACGTGGCATTGGCCGCAGACGTACGAGCGCATCTCGTTCCGCGACGCGTCGCGATTCGGATCGTAGGGCTCGGAGCGCTTCCCGTCGCGCCACAGCTGGATGCTCGCGAGCGCCGGCACGGGCGCGTCGGACGCGGCGAGCGCCTGGATCCCGCGCACGAACCCGGGCCGCGTCACGCGGAGCGACATGTCGGTCGGGTCGTGGCAATCGACGCAGCTCACCGGGTGCGCATGACCCGACTCGTGGAGCTTCGCGCTCATCTCCTGGTAGCTCAGCGTCGACGATTCCTCGAAGCCCTTCATGGCGTCGCCGCCGCCGAGCTGACGGTAGAGCGGCATGACCGACGCATGGCAGTGGAGGCACGAGCCCGACTGCGGCTTGGAGAGGCGCTTGGTCTCCTCCTGGTCGTGGAGCATGTAGGCGTGGCCGCGGCGGTCGCGGTAGTCGATCGAGAACGCGTAGCCGTTGAACATCCGCTTCAACCACGGATCGCGATCGATCTTCTCCTCGGGGAGCGACTCGCTGCCCTGATGCCCGCCGAAGCGCGTCTTGGTGAGCAGCGCCGTGCGCTTGTAGCTGTCGTACTGCACCGGCCAGTTCTTCCCCCATGTCGCGGGGTCGGTGTCGTCCTCGCCGACCTCGACCAAGCGCACGTACGGCGTCCGCTCTTCCACCTTGCGCTCGAAGATGTTGGTGAGGAGCGCCGTCAGACCGGCGGCCGCCGCCGCGACCACCGCGATCAGCGTCAGATAGAGCGCTGGGCTCTGCAGGACACCGCGTCTCTCGTTGCTGCTCATGGCGCGCTCTCCATTCGCTTTCGATTCGTGCGAGCGCGCCGCTCAGCGCGCCGCCCTGCGCTCCTCGTTGGACAACGGTCCGCCGATCCCGGTCTTCTCGCCGTGGCCCACGCCAGCGTGGCAGTGGGTGCACGGCAGGTCGTCGGAGATGCCGGCGCGTGCGCCGACGATCGCGTGCACGAGGTCCTCGTGACAGCGGAGACAGTTCTCCTGCAGGATCGCGCGACCTTTCGCCTGCACCACGATCGGCTCGACGAAGCGCTGGGTCGTGAACTTCTCCCCGTGGCGCCACCCGTTCTCCGCCTTGGCGAGATACTTCCGCACGAAGTCGTGCGGCAGATGACAGTCGACGCACACCGCGACGTGGTGATGGCTCGCCTTCTGCCACGCGTCGTACTGCGGACGCATGATGTGACAGTTCACGCACGCCTTCGGGTCCGTCTGGAGATAGGACAGGCCTTTCGCGTACCGGAAGGTGTAGCCGCCGATCCCCGCGGCGATGCCGACGCACACCGCGAGCGCCAGCGGCAGCGTACCCATGGCGCGGGATGTGGGAGGAAGCATGTTGAGGCCGCACATACCAGGTCCGCCCTTCGTCCATCGACAGCGGCGCAGCTTCGACATGCACCCGCCGACGCTCCGTCAAAGAGCCTGGGTCCGCGCTCCGGGAGCTCAGGATGCCGGGCCGCGGCGCGTGGGCGCGCGACCCTCATCCGATGCCTTCGCTCGGGATCTCTTCTTCACGACACTCACGTGGCCGTTCGCCTCGAGACACGCCTGCTTCACATCGGCGACGTCCTCGACGCCCTGCTCGCGCAGCAATGCTTGCAATTCGTCCTTGGAGATCAGCTCCTGTCGCATGTTGCGGTACTGGTACTCGCCGTTCGTGATCAACTGCAACGGCGCCGCCTTCAAGAGCGGACGCAGCGCGGGAAACCGGAAGCTCAGCCAATCGAGGACGTAGTTCCAGAAGACGATCGTGCCGACGAGCAGCATGCCCTCGGTGATCGACTCGTACTCGCGCGCCATGGCGTTCTGCGCCGCGTCGGCGATCAGCACCACGACGAGCAGGTCCGAGATGCCGATCGCGCCGGCCTCGCGTCGGAACAGACGCATGCACACGAACAAGCCGAGATACATGATCGTGCCGCGCACGATCATCTCGCCCGGGTGGTGCGTCGGGACGAACATCGCCCGCCAATCGATCGGGATCACCGGGGCCGCCCCGGCTCGGAACGTTGCGTATCCACTCGTCCCCGTTCCCAGGGGAGTGGGTCGGACGCTATCCGCAGAATCCCGGAGCGGTCACGCCGCGATCTCCCGCTCGTCGACGAGCGCCAGCCACCCGCGCGCGATCCGATAGAGCACCCAGAGACCGGTGACAACCACGATGAGCCACGCGATCGGGAAGCCGAGGATCGTGATGAAGAACAGCGTGGCGACGACGAGCCAGAGCACCGCGAACCAGAACGTCCGGATCTGCCAGCGGAAGTGCGACTCGAGGTACGTACCGCGCACGGCGGAGCGCTGCACGTAGTTGAGGATGATCGCCAGGAGCGACGGCCACCCGGTGAGGAACGCGGTGACGATCGCCGCGGACGAGATGACGCCCATTGCGGCGCTGAACGCGTGCAGGCCGTAGATGGCGTGCGTCAACGTGACGAGACCCGGGCGCGGCGAGGTGTCCATGCTCCCCATTCAACACGCTCGCCGCGCCAGGTCTACGCCGGTCAGTTGCTCTTGCCTTTGAACTGCGCCGCGTCGTTCCGCTTGATGCGCTTCGGCGCAACGCCGACGACGCCGTCGTAGGTCGCCTCGAAGCACTCGCCGTTGGCGGTGTTCTTGACCGACACCGTGACCGGCATCACGAGTCCGGCAGGTCCGGGAATCGCGGGCGCCAGGGCCGGCGGCTGCAGGAAGTACGACTTGCCCTTCATCGTGACCTGCGCCTTCGAGCTCAGGCCCGGCTTCAGCTTGAGCTCCTCGATCCCCGCGGGGCGGAGCGTGCTGACCTTGTACTTGTACTCCTTGAGATTCCCGTCGCCGTCGAGCTTTTTGATCCAGCCCGTCCCGCTCGGCGCGACGCGGCTCGCGAGCGGCTGCGAGTTTCCGGAGCGGTCGTAGACGCAGACCGCGTAGTCCGCAGTCGCGGGCGCGGTCGGGTCGGCGAAGGCCGCCGCCAGCACGTTGCCCTTCTTCCACTGCCACTGGAGCGCGTCCTTGGCGTCGGACTTGAGCGGGTCGTTCTTGATCGCGACCGACGCGTTCCCGACCGACGTCGTGTGGACCGTGCTGCAGTTCGCGGCGGGGCTCGCGCCGCACACGACGAGCTCGCACGCGACGCAGACCGCACGGACGTCGTCGCACTCCTCGTCGGTCCCGCGCTTGCCGTTGCCGCAGTAGTCGATCGCGAACGTCACGATCGAGCCCGAGAACTCGCCCGTCACGTAGAGGTTCGCATTCCCCGGCGCGACGGCCGGGAATCCCGGCCCCACGAGGCCGTGGATGCGGTCGCCGCTGCACGTGCCGCCCGGGCACTCGGAGGGAACGTGGCACGCCTGCTTGTTGTTCGGACCGCCAATGCAGGCGTACGGGTACTTCGGCGCGTTCTTGTTCTCCGGGCTCACCTGCGACTCGATGAAGCCGAGCTTGCCGAACGTCGGCGACAGATCATCGCTGTCGCGGATGAAGACGTTCACCGCACGCTCGTTCCTGCCGGTCACGTAGACGTACTTGCCGTCCGGACCGATGGTCACGCCCCAGGCGTTGCCGAGCCCCGCGATCAGGCCGCCGTCGACGTACGAGTCGAGGTACGTCAGGTCGCCGTGCGTCGGCGACATCCCGTCGCTGTCGCGCGTGAAAGCGACCAGAGCGTTGCCCGTCATGCTCGCGACGTAGAGATGATGGCTGTCCGGGCTCACGACCAGTTGCTGCGGGTCTTTCAGGCGCTGGACCAGCGGCGTGCCCTGATTGTCACGTGCGAGGCTCTGATACGCGAGCGCGCCGTACGTCGCCGAGATGGGATCGTCGTCGCGCGCGAACACCACGACGGTGCCGTCGGTCTCGCCGCCCGGAGTGGTGCGATGCGCGGTAACGTACACGAACTTGCCGTCCGGACTGATCGTGATGCCGCGCGGATGGTCGAGTCCCTCGTACGGCGGCACGTCGTTCGTCGTTTGGTACGACGTGCCATACGTGAGGCTCCCATTCAGCGCGTTGCGTTCGAACACGGTGACCGTCTGCGATTGACCGGCGGTCAGGTAAACGTGCGCGCCGTCGGGGCTCACGACGATCGCGGTCGGACCCCGGATCGTGCTGGACGGCGGGTGACCTGGGCCGCCGTTGTCTTGCTGGTACCCGACGAACGTCAGCACTCCCGTGAGATCGTTGCTCGCGAAGACGCCGACGGCATCGTCGAGGCCGCCGCTGACGTACACGTGGTAGTTGCCCGTACTGCCCTCAGCGACCGCGATGCCGTTGCCGCCGTCGATGCCGTCGACACCGAGCTCATCATCGATGTGGGCCTCGACGAACGTGAGCCGGCCCGTGACGAGGTCGCGCGCCCACAGCGAGAGCCCGGCACGGCTCACGACGTAGACGAACTTCTCGTCGTCGGGCTTGACCGCGACCGCGCGGGCACCGCCGAGCCCCTGATCGTCGACGTCGGTATGCTCGAAGGGACGCGATTCGAGGAACGTGATTCCGCCCGCGCTCGCGGGCAGCGGAGCGGCGACGAGCAGGGCGAACAGGATCCAAGCGACCGTGGCGGCGCGCGAACGCGACATGGGGACTCTCCTACTGAACTGAGTTAGGTCGGGCGTGGGGGTGAGAGTGCGCGTTCCGTTGCTCGCACTATCCGATCGGTTCCGCACACGGGTCAACGAAGAAGTGCGCGGCCTGCGCGCGAATCGCCGATCTGCGCCAGAACGGCGCAGGGTATCTTCGCGCGCAGCCGGCCGTCAGAGTGCGTGGCGCGCGACGTAGTCGACGAAGCGATCCCGGATCGCGGCGCCGACGAGGCCGAAGCCCGCGGGCGCATGCTCGTGCACGTGCGGCGGGCGCGCCGCTTCGCGGCGGAGAAAGCATTCCATCGAGGCGCGCGCCGCTCCGTCGAGCGTGAGCCCGAGGCCCGCATAGATCGCCTGCACCGTCCCGAGCGGGTCGCGGGCGAGATCCGCGTGCCGCACGTCGACGCACGATTCGGCCGGGAGGGCGGCGCGCGCCGCCTCCGCCCGCTCGAGCGCCACGGGCCAGTGCCCGCCCATGATCTCGCGTCCGACGGCCTTCGGATCGACGTCGTCCGAGAAGATCGCCCGCGTGTACGCGTGGAGGCTGCAGATCGAGCTGAACGTGAACGCGGGGTCGCGATGGATGAACACGAACGTCGCGTCGGGGAACACCTCGCGGATCGTCGCGAGGTGCACCAGATGCGTCGGATCTTTCAGCACGAGGCGTCGCCCGTGCGGCCGATGGTGGTGAACGAGCTGGAGCTGACGGCGATAGGCGCGATACGCGATGCCGGCGTCCTCGGCGAGCAGCCACCGCACGTAGCCAGGCACCCGGTACTGGATGTCGACCTGGAGCGTCCGGAGCACGTTCATGAAGAGCGCGACGCACTCCTCCGGGTCGGCGGCCGTCATGGGATGGATCGCCTGATACGCCGGGGCGATCGCCGCGAGCTGCCGCATCATGCCGTCGACCTGGGCGGCGCGGCGATCGGGCCCGCGCCCCGGCGGGAGCGGGTCGAAGCTCTCCCAGTACGGGAGCGTCCGCGACGCCGGATCGGCGGCGAGCAGGCGATGGAGGAACGTCGTGCCGGAGCGGGGCAAGCCGATCACGAAGATGGGCGGCGGCAGCGCCGTCTCCGCGATCGCCGGATGCGCGCGGAGCGCCCGCTCGATCCGAAGGTGCGTCGCGAGCAGGCGCACCGTGTCGCCCCGCGCCGCGATGCGCCCGAGCAGACTGAGCGCGGCGTCGTCGCGGAGGGCGGTCACGAGCGCGTCGAGCGCGCGCCGCACCTCGGGCGCGACGTCGCCGCACGACGGTGCGAGGGCACGGGCGCGCGCTTCCCATTCGTCCGCCGACGGCGCGAACACGCGCGGGGTCAGCGCTCCCACGCGATTGAGCGCGCGTACCCACCAGGGTTGGCCGGTCGCGGCGTTCACGAACTGCGGGGCGCGGAGCGGGAGCACACTCATTCCGACGTCGAGTCGCCCGCGTACGTCGTCGCGTCACGGCGGTCAAGAAACGACCGCCGGAGCGCCGGTCGCTGCGCTTCTCCCCGGCAACGTGCTACGAGAGCCGCCCACATCATCTTTCGAAGGATCGTTCGCCATGCGCCTGTTCTCTCGCCTCCTCCTCGGATCCGCTCTTCTCGTCGCCGACCCATCGCACGCCGCCGTCACCGCGAGCCGACTCGCCGACCAGGCGGTGCAGCTCAACCGGATCGTCTTCGACGGCGCCGGCAATCGCTACGCGGCGGGAAGCGTCACCGGACCAGCCGCCGTCGACGTCGACCCCGGCCCGGACGTGCACACGGTCGCGGCCACCGGATCGACCAGCGAGGCCGTCGTGGTGAAGTACGACGCCAACGGCAACTGGCTCTGGTCGACGACGTTCGGCGGGTCCGGCGCCGACGTCTTCCTCGACCTCACGCTCGGCGGCTCGACGGTGTACGCGGTCGGGCGCTCGACGAGCGTCGACGCCGGCTTCGACGGCACCGGCACGATCGCGGTCACGACCGTGCAAGGCGCCATCATCGTGGCGCTCGACGCCGCGTCCGGCGCCGCCAAGACGGCCTTCGACGGCGACGGCGTCGCGACCTTCGTCCCCGTCGACCCCGGCAACTTCTTCAGCGACTTCGCATCCTTCAACGCGGTCGCGTTCGCCGACGACGTGCTCTACCTCGGCGGGCATTACGTCCACGACGCGGCGGGCTTCGGCTTCGGCGGACGGACGCCGGTCGTACCGGGCGCGAACGAGGGCGACAGCGAGCAGGGGCTGATCGCCGCGCTCGACGCGACGACGGGCGCGCCGCTCGCGAGCTTCGCAGGCGACGGCATCCAGTTCGTCGGCGGGCAGAACGACGAGGCCATCCACGACCTGAAGGTGTCCGGGACGACGCTCTTCTTCGCCGGCGACGCCGAAACCCCAGACGTCGCGATCGGCGGCGTGAACCCGAGCGGCGCGGTCGACAACCCGGGCTACGTCGGCGCGCTCGACCGCGCGACCGGCCTCGTGAAGGCCGGGTTCGGGACCAACGGGCTCGCGATCTGCGGCGCGGCGCTCTGCGAAGCGTGGCGGCTCGTCGCGACCGGCGACACCGTCTACGCGGCCGGCCGTGTCGGCCGCGGGCCGGTACAGGTGCCGGGTGCGGCCGGCGCCGCGACCATCACCAACGAGACCAACGAGATCGACGACTTCGTCTGGGCGCTCGATCCCGCGACCGGCCAGGCGAAGGCCGCATTCGGCGGCGGGCTCCGCGTCGTCGGGAGCCCGTACGAGCCGATCTCGCAGCGCGGTCGCGACCGGGCGCCGTTCGATCTGCTGCTGGCGGACGGCGTGCTCTATCTCGCCGCCGTCTTCCGGAACGCCGGCGTCGGCATCGGAGCCGCCGGCACGGGCGAGGCCGGCGACGGCACGATCGTCGCGCTCGACGCCGCGACCGGCGCGGCCCGCGCCGCGTTCTCGGCCGACGGCTTCGAAAGCGTCTCCGGCGGCGACGCGACCGACGCGCTCGACTGGACGCCCGGCACGCTCACCTGCGACCCGACGCGCGGCCTGACGCTCGCGGGCGATCTCGCCGCCGGCAAGAACCTGTTCCTCGGCTCCGACGCCGGGACCGCGCTCGCCGCGACCCAGGGCCTCTACCTCGTGAGCTTCGACGCCGTCGTATGCGAGCGGCCGCCGAGCGACGTCGAGCCGCCGCCGGTGCCCGCGGTGCCGACGTATCTCTTGCCGAAAAGCGTGAAGGTGAAGCTCAACGCCAAGACCCCGGTGAAGAGCGCGCTCACGCTCGTGGGCTCGATGGACCTCGGCCTCGAGCCGGTCGACCTCACGAAGCCCGCGACGATCGAGGTCGCCGGCTTTCACCTGGACGTCCCCGCTCTCACGGCAAAGGGCGTCGCGTTCGCGTTCAAGTCGGCGACGACGGCGCTCGCGATCAAGACGTCGAAAGCCGGCAGCTCGAAAGCCGACTTCAAGCTCAAGGTGAAGCAGGATTTCGGCGGCACGATCGCGTCCGACGCCGCGACGACCATCACGTTCGCCAACCCCGACGTCGACGGGACGAGCATCGTGCAGCTCGTCGCCGGAGCGTTCGGGCTCGGGAAGGCGCGCGGCACGCTCAGCGCGCCGACGCTGTTCCTCGTGAAGGCGGCCGCAACCCTGAAAGGCGCGGGCAGCGACGCGTTCGCGCTGACCGCCGGGCTCGCGACCGACGGCACCACGCCGTCCACCCTCCCCACCTTCACGATCTACTTCGGCGACACGTTCGCGGAGAAGATCGCGGGCGCGGCGTTCGTGAAGAAGGGCGACACGTTCACCTACAAGGGCGGCAAGACCGGCGTCACGTCCGTCGTCGTCGACTACGCGCGCGAGCGCGTGATCGTCAAAGCGAAAGGCGTGAGCCTCGGGAGCTTTGCCGCGGGGCCGCAGCCGGTGCTCGTCGGCCTCCGCCTCGGGCCGGACGCGCGCGCGGTCGAGGTCCGCATGGGGCACAGCGGGGCGAAGCTCAAGTACTGACGAATCGACCCGTCAATTGCGATGCGGCCGCAACGTCGTCGATTCTTCGACGTCGGCGACCCGCGGCGAGGCCCGCAATCGCGCGAGATCGCCGTCCGCGATCGCGCCGACGACTTTGTTGCCGATGACGGACTCCACGGCGAGCCCGATGGCACGAAGCTCGTCGAGGGTCTCGGGGTTCGCCTCCGGTACGTTCAGTGCGACGAGCACGCGGCGTGTGCCGCCCGCACCTGTGCCCGCGCGCGACGCGCGGAGAACGTCCTTGAGGCGAGAGCTCATTCGGGCTCGACGGTCAGCAACCGTGCAACATCGATCTTGCCATAGCCCCACCGCGGGTTCCAACACGGCAGGGTGAATCGATCTTGTCGCGTGGACTTGATCAGTCGGCGTTTCACTTCCGCCCAGTCCATCGTCGGGTTCTTTTCGAGCAGCAGCGCAACGGCGCCGGTGACGTACGGGGCGGCCATGCTGGTCCCTTGCAGCGCAGCGTACCGCCGCCCGGGAAGCTGCAACCAGTCCGGCATTTCCCGCGGATCGGCATCCTGCGACAGCGGCGCGATGAGCCATTGTCCCGGGGCGCAGACCTCGGGCTTCGTGTCGCCGTCCCGTGTCGGCCCAGGGCTGCTGAAGTACGAGGCGTCCTCGAGATTGACCGCATCCAGTTCCACGTCGGGAAGGTCCGGGTCGACGGAGGTCCACGCGCGCCGGGTCGCGTAGGAAGCGACGGTGATCGCCGAATACGCCGTGCCCGGCATGCCGACCAGGTGCGAGCGCGTGAACCCCTCGTTGAAGCCTCCCATGTCGCGGTCGAGGATCCAGGCGTGCACGGTCCCGACGTTGACGGTGGAGGTGCCGGCGACCGTCCGATCTTCGGTCACGATGATGCTCCAGCCCGCCAACCACTTGTTGTCGGGCTCCGTCACGATCGTGAACGTCGTGCAATGGTCGCCGCTGTAGCGCGCCGTCTGGTGGCTGCATTGGACGTAAAACACCGTCCGGTCGACCTCGAGATCGCCGTTCGGAGGCGGCGCAAAGAGCTGTCCGTTTGGACTACGCAGCTCGACCTTCAGTCGGTCCTCGCGTTGGTGCCACACCTGAACCGCGAGAAGGCCGACGTTCTGATTGTCGACCATGCGAGCGCGGAGCTCGAATCTCGCGACCCAGCGCGCCGCGTTCGCATCGTCCCTGACGAGCACGGTGCCCGCGTGCATGCGTGCGTCCCCTTCGTTGCCCGCCGACGCCACGACGATGCGGCCGGGTCCGGACTGCTGATCGATGACGCGCTCGAGCACGCTGCTGCCGTCGTGAGCACCGAAGTGGCCGCCGAGGCTGAGATTCACGACGCACGGTTGATTGCGTTGGCTCGCGACCTCGAAGATGCGAGCGATGCCCTTCGCGATGTCGCCGGTGTCGAACGTCGTCTTCACCACCGCGATGTCTGCGGCCGGCGCCACGCCGGCGAATTGACTGCCGGCGGACCCCCGACCGTTGCCGGCGGCGATGCCGGATACGTGCGTTCCGTGTCCAATGGTGTCCTGAGAGGCGGCCGAGGCGCCGCTCTTCACTTGCGCGGCGTCGTACGTTCGATCGTTCGCGGTCTGATCAAGATAGTGCACGATGCGTGGCGTCGCGCCGTTCCAGAATGCCTCGTGGGTGGTGTCGATCCCCGTGTCCACGACGCCTACCAGCACGCCCGCCCCGCGTTGCGGAACGGTGCGCGCCCCGGCCGTGACGAGCCCCGCCGACCCGTGCGCGAGGTCACAATGCGGTGCCAGTTGCACGCTCGCCTCGACGTAGCGAACGCCCGCCGCCGCGGCGATCTCCGACAGCCGCGACATCGGCACGCGGGCGACCACGGTGCTCGCGGAAACGCGGGTCGTGTCGTGCGCGATCTCCGCGATCGCTGGGGCCGCCGCGTCGAAATTCTCGGTCTCGATGAGCACGGGCACCAACTGCCGCTTCATCAAGGCTTTGGTCGCGGGGCGAGAAAGACGCGACGCCAGCGTTCGTGCGGCCGAGCTCTGATTGGCGGCGGCTGCAACGACGCCGCGCGCTTTAGGCGACCGACCGGCACGCCCGCCGGTTTTCCCGAGAGGCGGGGCCGCCGCGCCGGCTGCGGTGCCCGTGCGCTTGGAGAGCGGCATGATGGACACGCCCTGCCCCGCGCCGTGCGAGGCCGCCATGTGGAGCCACGGGTCGAGGCGGCCGGATGAGCGCAGGCGTTCCCCCCCGCGCGCCGGAGTGCTGGCGGCCGTCGGCGGCTTCGGCGAATCGCCGGCCGAGGCGGACCGCGCACGGCCCGCCTTCGCGGATGGGGTTTTCACGGGACGCTTGGATTTGGCCACGGGTGTTCTCCTTTGCAGTGATCGGCGATCGAAACGCGCCTGAACCGGTAGCTCGCGGTACCATCGTCGCATCGAACGCAACAGAGCAGACGACGACCGATTCGATCACTGCGGGAGCGATCGTCTCGTTTTGGGGCACCTTGCGTGCACGCGCCGATGGATCGAGGTGCGGAATGCGCTTCGTGGCGACCGCGCGACCCCCACGCTAAGAAGGACGCGTGACGTGGCATCGGATGCTGCTCGGAAGCGGGGTGATCGCCCTCGTCGTGGCGGTCGGCGGCGAGGGCGCGGCCAAGCAGTCGTTTCCCGAGTGGCTCGCGGCGTTTCGAACCCGCGCCCTCGCGCGCGGCGTCTCGGCGGAGACGTGGACGCGCGCCATGACGGGCGTCGAGCCCGACGAGCGTGTCTTCGCCGACATCCGGAATCAGCCCGAGTTCAGCGAGCAGCTCTGGCAGTACCTGAACCGGCGGGTCTCGGAGTGGCGAATCGGGATCGGCAAGGGGAAGCTCCGCGAGCACGCCGATCTCCTGGCTCGCATCGAGCGTGACTACGGCGTCCCGCCCGCGGTGATCCTCGGGCTCTGGGGGATCGAGTCGGCCTACGGCGATCCCGTCGTGCACCGGAACCACGCGCGGCCGGTGATCCCGTCACTCGCGGCGCTCGCGTGGGGCGAGCCGCGCCGTCGCGACTACTGGGATCGTCAGCTGATCGACACGCTCCGGATCGTGGAACGCGGCTGGGCCGGTCCCGACGAGCTCCGCGGGTCGTGGGCGGGCGCCATGGGACACACGCAGTGGATGCCGGACACGTGGCTCACTATCGGGCTCGACTACGACGGCGACGGGCGCGTCTTCCCGTTCGGCGCGCCCGCGGACGCGCTCGGCTCGAGCGCGCGCTTCCTCGTGCAACGCGGCAAGTACCGTCGTGGTGAGCCGTGGGGCTCCGAGGTGCGCGTCCCGGACGGCGTCCGCGCCGGCGACAAGGAGTCGCGGAGCTACGCCGCCTGGAGCGACGCCGGCATCGAGCGCGCCGACGGATCGGCGTTCCCGCGTCCCGCGGCGACCGCGCGTCTCTGGCGGCCGGCGAAGAGCGGCCCGGCCTTCCTCCTCGAGCCGAACTTCTACGCCATCTACGCGTACAACCCGTCGATGAGCTACGCGCTGGCACTCCTGCACCTCGGCGACCGCATCGTCGGCGGCGCGCCCTTCGTCCAGACGTTTCCCGGGAGCGAGCGTCCGCTGACGCTCGCGGAGATCCAGGAGATCCAGCGCCGCCTCACCGCGCTCGGCATCGACACGGGCGGCGCCGACGGCCGCGTCGGCAGCGCAACGCGCCTCGCCGCGCAGCGCTTCCAGCGCGAGCACGGCATGAAGCCGGCCGACGGCTACCTCGGCGTGAGCCTGCTCGAGATGCTCCGCGCGGTCGACGCCGGCGAGCGCTAGCGGCGCCGCATCACGACCTCGGCTCGGCGCCGATCGCCACGCGCCAAACCTCGCACGGACGCTCGACGAGGACCTCCGGGGCTTTCACTGCCCGCGCGGCGAGCGCCGGGGGGACCGACGTGCCGACGACGTAGACCGCGACCGGCGTGCCGCGCCGCGCGGCATCCGCCGAGAAGCGGTCCGCCAGGAGCGCGGGGGCGAGCGCCCCCTCGTCGTAGGTGTCGCCGCCCGGAAGGAACATGCGTTGCGCCGCGCGTCCGTGAAAGAGCTGCAGATAGTCGCCGATGTACTCGTTCGCCACCAGCACCGGAGCGTCACGCTCGAACGAGGGAGCTCCGGCATCGACGCACGCGAAATAGTAGTCGTTCCCCGGCGACCCGAGGTAGCGAATGCCCCCGACGTAGTTCGACAGCACGAGCGTGGCCGCGATGAGCACGGCCCCCGCGGTCCGCATGCCGACGCCGCGATCCGGCCGCAACACCAGCGCCGCCCACAAGAGCCAGAACATCGCGAGCTGCGGCATCCAGAACTCGAGCAGCTCCGGCTTCCAGAAGACGAAGAACGCGGCGAAGACGCCGAAGGTGGCGGCGACCAGCAGCGTCGCGCGGGAGTGGCGTGACCAGGTCTCCCGCATCGCACGGACGCTCGCGAGCGGCAGCGCGGCGATCAAGGCCGTCCCGACGATCGTGACCGCGAGCAGCGTGACGGCGTACGTCGCCGACACGTCGCGCACCAGGAAATCCTCGTCCTCGAGACCGTGCGCGAAGACGCGGGACAAGAGATCGTGCGTCCCGGGCACCGCGAACACCCAGAGCGCCCCGAAGAACGCGCGGCCGAACCCGATCGCCGCCTTCACGATACCGACCGCGCCCGGCACCTTGGCGTAGCCTTCGTGGGCGTAGGTCGTGATCCAGTACGCGAAGTCGCCGACGCTGCGCGCGCGGTAGCCGAAGACGCCGGCCAGCACGTATGTCGTGACGACCAGCACGCCGAAGACCGCCCCATACGCCACGAAGCAGCGCACCCGCGCGCCGAGATCCCGCCGTTCCGTCCACGCGGCGACGGCCACGACCACGACGAAGAGGACGTAGGCCTGATGGATCAAGACCGCGAGCGCATGCAGCACGCCGACGACGACGTACGTCGCGATGCTCGACCGACTCCCCGTCAGCAGGAGCAGGCACGCCAGCAGGAGCGCGAGCGAGGTGATGTAGACGTTGATCACCGTCGCATGCAGCCACGGGCCGTACGAGAACCCCACGAGCGCCGCCCCGATGGCGGCGCTCGCGAGGGAGAGCGAGAAGCGCAGGCGCAACAACAGAAACGCCACGGTCACGACCGCCGCCGCCGAGAGCGCCGAGAGCGTGGCGGCGCTCGCGGCCGCCTCGAGCGGCGACCCGCCGGCCGTGCCCATGCTCCAGAGCCATCCGCGCTCGATCCAACGAAACAGCACGTGATGTGGATGCGGGCCGTGGTCGCCCAGAACCGTCCGCAGGTGCGTGACGGCATCGTGATAGGTCGAGAGGTTGTACTGGCAGGTCCCGCGGTAGAGCGCGGCGAAGGCCCCGAACAGCGCGATGGCGGCGGCCCAGGTCGCACCGTCGGGGCGCGCACCGGCTCCGTCGGTGGATCGGCCGTGGGCCGTCACGCCCGGCGGCCGCCGCCGGGCGTGAACGCGCAGGGGAGATGCTTGATGCCGTTGATGAAGTTCGACGCGAGGTAGGCTGGTTTGCCCGTGACTTCCAGGTCGGGCAACCGGCGGAAGATCTCGCGGAACATCACGCTGATCTCGCGGCGCGCGAGCTGCGCACCGAGACAGAAGTGCGGTCCGGGGCCGCCAAAGCCGAGGTGATCGTTCGGGGTGCGCGTCACGTCGAAACGCTCGGGCGCGGCGAACACCGCCTCGTCGCGATTCGCCGAGCTGTACCACATGATCACCTTCTCGCCGGCGCGGATCGGATGGCCCGCGATGGCCGTGTCCTCGGTCGCGGTGCGACGAAAGTGGATGACGGGCGTCGCCCAGCGGACGATCTCCTCGACGGCCGTCGGCGCGATGCGCTCGAAGTCGTCCATCCAGCGCCGCCGTTGCTCGGGGTGATCGGAGAGCGCCCGCATGCCGTGAGCGATCGCGTTCCGCGTGGTCTCGTTGCCGGCGACGGTCAGGAGGACGAAGAACGATCCGATCTCCGCCTTCGTGAGGCGCTCGCCTTCGATCTCGGCGTGAACCAGGACCGAGGTGAGATCGTCGGTCGGCTGCCGCTCGCGGACGCCGGCGAGATCCTCCGCCAGCGTCGCAAGCGCCTGCCCGGCTTCCAGGATGGCCGGGATCGCCAGCGAGAGATCGGCGACGTACTCGGGATCGGTCGCGCCGAGGATCACGTTGGTCTTGTCGAAGACGTAGCCGTACTCGCTCGCGGGGATGCCCATCATGTCGCAGATGATCTTGAGCGGCAGCATGGCGGCGATGTCGGTCACGAAATCGCATTCGCCACGATCGATGACGGCGTCGACGATCTCGGTCGCAGCGCGCTCGACGTCGGCGACGACGTTCCGCAGCCGGGCCGGCGTGAAGCCGTGGGAGACCATGCGACGGAGGCGCGCGTGCCGCGGGTCGTCCATCGCGATCATCGACCCGAACAGCTCGGCGAAGAAGTCGGGCTGGTCGATCATGTTCACGCCGCCGCGTGCGGACGAGAAGAGCTGTCCGTTACGGCTCGCCTCGAGCACGTCGGCATGGCGGGTCAGCGACCAGAAGCCCGGTCCGCGGCCGAGGCCGGGCACCTCGGGCTCCTGGTGGAACGAGATCGGACGTTCGCGGCGAAGCGTCGCGAACGCGCGCTCGCGGTCGGAGCGGGACGCCATCCAGAAGTCGGGCTCGCCGAGACGGATGTCGTCGGGGGACGGGGTCGCGGATGGTGTCGTCGTCATCTTGTCAGCCTCCATCGCTTCAGCGCCGGCGGGCGCGGTGGAGGCGAAGCGGCGTCGTCTTGGTGCGGACGGCGAGACCCTTCGCCTCGAGGTCGAGCTGGACGGTCTTGAACCACCAGCCGGCTTTGGCGCCGCCGGGGAAGACTTCGGGCGGCAGCTCGGGCAGCACGCGTTCGAGAAGCTCCGCCAGCGTGATGCCCGGTGCGGACGGCGGCAGCGTCCTCAGCACGGCGTGCCGCATGGCCGTGTACATCCTCGCGTCCACGAGCCGCGGCTTGCCGGGACGGATCACGTTCTCGACGCTGACTTGCTCGGGCTTCCTGGTCACATCGATGCCTCCTCGTCCCGTCCATCGAACTGGTGGGGTCGAAATCGACACCGCCCGTCATCGCGGCGCCGGCTCTTGGAGGAGCGCGCGCAGCGCGTTGATGGCGGGACGATGGTCGTCCTCGACGAGGATCCCGCGGATGCCGAGACGCTCGGCCGCGGCGACGTTCCCGTGGAAGTCGTCGAGGAACACGGCGGCCTCGGGCGCGGCCCCGCCGAGCCGCTCGAGGGCGAGGCGGAAGATGCGCGGATCCGGCTTCCGGAAGCCGACGTGCGCGGAGTCGACGACCGCGTCGAAGAGCTCGTCCACCGGCAGCATGGCGCGCCACCCGTTGCCGAACTCGCGGATGTTGTTGGTGACGATCGCCGTCTTCACGCCGAGCGCTCGGGCGTCGCGCGCGACCTGGACGACGTCGGGACGGACGGTCGTGTCGCGGAGCGAGCCGAGTGCCTCGAAAAGGTCGATGCGATGCTCGGGTGCGCCGAGATCCATGATCGCCTGGCGCGCGGCGATGAGCGACAGCTCCCCGCGCTCGAGGCGATGCCAGGGGTGGTCGGTGTCGCGGTCATACGCGCCGAAGAGCAGCGCGAGCGCGCGATCGGGGTCGATGCCTTGGCGCGTGCCGTACTCGCGCACTGCCGAGAACGGCGACGGCATGAAGACGCCGCCGAAGTCGAAGAGGACCGCCTGGACGGATGGCATGGCGCGGCATCCTCGCCGTTTCGGGGCGCAGGCTCAAGCTGTGGGTCTATGCCCCCATTTCCCCCGCGGGCGGCAGTGCGCGCTAGAAATTCCGCACCTGCCACCCCTCGCTCGCGGGCCTCCAATCGTTCGTCGTCGCGAAGAAGCCGCCGTCGAAGCGCAGCTCCAGAGTCATGCGCGCTTCGGTGGCGAGCGAGAGATCGCCGAACGTGTGCAGGCGGATCTGGTACCGATCGCGTGCCGGCGAGTACGTGATCCGGAGGTTGCGAATGCCGTCGTGCCGGATGCTCGCCGAACGATCACGATAGAGCCAGCGATATCTTCCCTTCTTCTTGATCGCGCCGACCGGGAGCGTCGCCCGATAGATGTCGCCGTGCGCGTTGCTCAACGTCACCTCGAACTCGGTCAGCGACGGATCGAGGGGCGCGCACGGTGAGATCCTGCCGTGCACCCGCAGGAAGTCGTCCCCGAGCTGCGCATCCAGATACCGCACGACGTCCGGACTTCTGTTGATCGGGAGACTGACCGTGACGAGCGTCGAGCACGGACTCGCCAATCCCTGCGCATCGGTCGCCTCGATCTCGACCACGTGTTGCCCGACCGCCAACGGCGTCCCGTCCGGCGGGTCCTGAACCACGGTGAAGCCGCCCGCGGGCGTGCACACGTCGGTGATGACCGTTTGCGCTCCCAGATCGGGCAGCGCGCCGATGCAGGTCGTCGGGTCGGCCTCCACGCGGAACGTGCCGGGACAAGCGACCACCGGTGGGATCGTGTCGCGTACGGTCACGATCGCGACGTCGCCCCCGAAGCTCCCCGCTTGATCCGCGACCGCGAGCGTCACCTCGTGCGCGCCGACCGGAACCGCCAGGTCCACTTCCGTCGCGGTCGACACCTCCGGGCCAGCGTCGACGAACCAGCTGTAGCGCGTAATGTCGTCGGCGCCGTCGAAGTCCGTGGCCGATCCCGACAGATGGACGGCCGCGGTCTGCTGCCCGCTGTCGCACTCCACGGTCTGGTCGGGTCCCGCGTTCGGCCGCGGCGGGCGATTCACGAACGCGAAGACGAGGTCCACCGAGAGCGAGATGTCGGCGCCGACCGCCTGCACGGTGCCTTCGAGCTCGAAGATCCCGAGCGCTTCATCGTAGCGGCCGTGGAGGTCGAGCGTCGTAATCGTCAGCGAGAGGCGGTCACCGTCGATCTTCCCGGTGACGATGAAGTTGCCCGCCCCCGGCGGGATCGTGAACGTCCCGTCGGCCGCGAGCGCCACCGCGAAGGGGCCGCCGGAGATCCGGCCCTCCGAGAGCGTGTGGTCGGCGTTGACGAAGATCCCGTCGGACTCGAACTCGGTCGTGCCGAGCGATCCCACGAACGAGCCGAAGAAGAGCGACGACCCGCTCTGCGTCGTCGTGACGATGAACTCCTCGGGCGTGAGCGAGAAATCGATGATGTCGTCCCCCCCGACGTGCACGACCGACGGGTCGACCGCGCTCGACGTGGCCTGCGCGAAGTCGCCGGCGTGGAAATCGCCGTTGTCCTCCGGACACCCGTCGAGGATCGGCTCGGCTTGGAACGGCACGCAGTTCTCGATCTTGCACACGTTGAAGCCGAGCGTCTCCTTCTGGTCGCAGATGAATTGCTTCGCCGTGTCGACGTTGTCGGGGACCGTGGTCTCGGTGCAGATCTCGCCCCGGACGAACACCGCGTCGCCCGCGCACGTGTCGCTGCAGTTGCAGGTGACGAGCAGCAGGTCGCCGCCCGGCGGAGGCGGATCGCTGCAGGCCGCGAGGCCGCACAGCGCCGCGAACACGAGCACGCTTCGTCGCATCGACATGACACACCCTCCTCTGATGCTTGTGGCCGTCGACTGGTCGATCACAAGGCGCTCCGCACGGCCCGTATGACCGCGGGCTCATCGTATTCGCCACTATCGCAGCGACCGCCCCGGGGAGTCCTTCGAGTTCGGTTAGAAAGAGGTTAGAACATCCCGCTCGCAGGGCCAGGGATGCTGCACTTCGACCGCTTCCGATTCGACGCCGCCAACCACCGACTGGAGGACGCCTCCGGCCCAGTCCGGTTGAACCCCAAGGCGTTCGACGTCTTGCGGGTGCTGATCGAGCGCCGGGGCCAACTGGTCTCGAAGGACCACCTCCTCGACGAAATCTGGCCGAACACCCACGTGGCCGACGGCGTGCTGAAGGTCTGCGTGGCCGAGATCCGCCGCGCCCTCGGCGACGCGCCGACCGCGCCCCGCTTCATCGAGACCGTCCACCGGCGCGGATACCGGTTCATCGCCGACGTCGCCGTCGCAAACGACCCGGCGGCGTCATCGCGCGCCGTGCTCGCCTGGCCCGTCGGCGGCGCGCCGGCGGCTCGTGCGCTCGTCGGCCGCGACCGCGAGATCGCGCTGCTCGAGGCGGCGCTGGCGCGCGCGATCGGCGGCGAGCGCCAGGTCGTGTTCCTGACCGGCGAGCCCGGTGCGGGTAAGACGGCGCTCGTCGAGGCCTTCGTCGCCGACGCCGCACGACGCGAGACCCTGGCGATCACCGGCGGACAGTGCCTCGAGCAGCTCGGGGCCGCCGAGGCGTACATGCCGGTCTTGGAGGCGGTCGGCCGCCTGGTGCGCGGACCCGGCTCCCCGCGGACGCTGCTCCGCCGCTACGCACCGACCTGGTTCGCGCAGCTCCCGTGGCTCATCGAAGAGGACGATCGCGACCGGCTCGCCCGCGAGCTCCTCGGCGCCGCCCGCGAGCGGATGCTGCGCGAAATGGCCGAGTTCGTCGAAGCGCTCGGCGCGGAGGTCCCGCTGGTCCTCGTCCTCGAGGACGTGCATTGGTGTGATCCCTCGACCGTCGACCTGTTGGCGCTCCTCGCCACGCGGCGCGAGCCGGCGCGGCTCCTGGTGCTCGCGACCTACCGCCCCGTCGACCTCATCTTGATGGACCACCCCCTCCGCGCGCTCACGCGGCGGCTCGTGGCGAGCCGGCAGTGCGAGGAGATCGCGCTCGATGCGTTCGACGTCGGCGCCGTCGCCTCGTACCTGGAGTGCCGTTTCGCGGGGAGCGCCTTCTCCTCCGACGTCGCACGCCTGCTCCATGCCCGGAGCGACGGGAACCCGCTCTTTCTCCTCACGCTGGTGGATCATCTGCTCGCGCGCGGCGCGATCGTCGAAAGCGACCGGTGCTGGGGAGCCGCCAAGGGGCTCCGCGACGAGCTCGTCGCCGTTCCCGAGAGCCTGCGGCTCCTCATCGAGCAGCAAGTCCAGCGCCTCGGCGGCGCGGACCGCGAGCTCCTCGAGTGTGCGAGCCTCGCGGGCATCGAGTTCTCGGCTGCGGTCGCGGCCGCCGGCGCCGGGCCCCGCCCGGCCGCGGGCGCGGGCCCGGGCGAGCGCCACGCCGGCGCCCGGGCCCTACAAAGCCCCGCCCGGGCCCCCCCCGGGGCC
>JANNPN010000342.1:0-15070 GCA_031400185.1 Polyangiaceae bacterium | reverse complement strand
CTTCTTCATCGGCGGCTTCCTTCCTTGGTTGTGGTGACCCCCGTCCTACCATTGGACGGGAGAAGGAGCCGCCGTTCTTCTTTTCAGCCGATCAATTCAACAGTGGGTGGGACATCCCCCCGTTTCCCCCGGCCTTCGGCTGTTGCAGCGGCAATAGCGCCGGCGCTTGACCTCCACTGATTCGTGATGCGAGCTGCAGTCGTGCGACCACGCACGGCCTAGCGTCGAAACTTCCAGAGGGAGGAAGCTCACCGTGAGACGAACGTTGATCGCACCCATCGCGGGGGTGACGACGTCGGCTACTGGAACCTCAGCGCCGTGGTCGGCCCGAGTGCTGATCGCAATCGACGGTGCCGAGAGCTACGGCGCTCCGCGGTGGGCGCCGTGCTGTAGGGATTCCGGCGCCTGATCGATGCCGGAACCAATCGCGCTGTTCGTCGTGCAGTTTATCTGGTTCCTCTTCGCGTGGGGCCTCCTCGCCTATTTCGCGCTGTGGCCCTGGTCCGCCACCTTGTCGCCGGACGCGCGCCTCAGCGCATGGGTCGCGCCGGAGATGTTTCGCATCCTCGGCGTCGGCCTCCTCGTACCCAACCTATCGCCGGGGATGCCGGCATCGTTCGCGTTCACCACGGCAGCCGCCGATTCCGTGACGGCCGTGCTGGCCGCCGCCTCCTTCGTCGGGCTCCAGTACGGTTGGCGCGCGGCTCGAGCGATCACGTGGGCGTGCACGGTGGTCGGCTCCCTCGACGCCCTGATCGCGTTCCCCCATGCGGCGTCGACGGGTGCCATCTCGCACTTGGCCACCCAGTGGTACGTACCCGTGTTGGCGGGACCGCCGCTCGCCATATGCCACGTCGCGTGCTTCATCCTGCTCGTTCGTGGCCGCGGCCGCACGTAGGTTGGAGGCCAACGACACGCCCTTCGAGAGTAGCGCGACGCGCCCTGCGACAGCCCGTAGCGACAGCCGTGCGCCTTGGGCGCACGCTGCGAGCTTGATTGCATCGCGGCGGTCGACTTACCTGGTGCCCATGCCCACCGTACGCATGCTCGTGCTTCTCGCCGTCACCGTCGTCGGCGTACCGGCCGCTCACGCCGCCGACTACTACGTGAAGAACGGCGGCAACGACGGCCTCGACGGCCTCACGCTCGCGACCGCCTGGGCGACCCTCGGGCACGCTGCCGACGAGGTCGGGCCGGGCGACACGGTGCACGTGCAGAACGGGAGCTACCAGGGCTTCTATCTCACGACCTCCGGCACGGCGGGGTCGCCGATCACGTTCAAGGCCGAGGGCTCGGCCGTCCTGATCACGGGCGACAACGGGACCACGCCCGACGGGATCAACCTCGAAGGGGCGAGTCACGTGGTGATCGACGGGTTCGTCGTGAACAATCGCGGCCGGGCGGGGATCCGCGCCGTGCTCGGGGAGTTCGTCACCGTCCGGAACTGCCACGCGGGCTACAACGGCCGCTGGGGCATCCTCACCGGCTTCGTCGACGACTTCACGGCCGAGCACAACGAGACCCACCACTCGATCGCCGAGCACGGGATCTACGTGTCGAACAGCGGCGATCGGCCGATCCTCCGCGGCAACCACACCCACGACAACAACTTCGCCGGCATCCACATGAACGGCGACGAGAGCCAGGGCGGGGACGGCCAGATCACGGGCGCGCTGGTCGAGGACAACCTCGTCAACGGGAACGGCGTCGGGAACGGCGCCTCCGGGATCAACATGGACGGCGTGAGCGACAGCGTGGTGCGGAACAACCTCCTCTACGACAACCACGCGAGCGGCATCAGCCTCTACGCCATCGATGGCGCCGAGGGCTCGAGCGGCAACCTGGTCGTGAACAATACGATCGTCATGGCGTCGAACGGCCGCTGGGCCGTGAACATCCGCGACGGCTCGACCGGGAACCGCATCGTCAACAACGTCCTCTACAATCTGCACAGCTTCCGCGGCGCCATCACCATCGACCCGGCGAGCCGGCCGGGCTTCACCAGCGACTACAACGCGGTGATCAGCCGCTTCAGCGTCGACGACGGCGACACCGTGATCGACCTCGCCGACTGGCAGGCCGAGGGCTACGACCTGCATTCCTTCGTCGCGACGCCCGCCCAGCTCTTCGTGGCGGCTGGGAGCGATTTCCACTTGAAGCCGGGCAGTCCCGCGATCGACGAAGGCAGCGCCGCCGACGCACCTCCCGCCGACTTGGAGGGAAATCCGCGTCCGGTCGGCGCCGGCGTCGACATCGGCGCCTACGAGGTCCAGCTGGTCGAGTGCGGCGACGGCGGCGGCGACCCCGGCGAGCAGTGCGGCGAGCCAGGGCTCTCCTGCGCCGATCCGTGCACGACGTGTAGCGGGTGTACCTGCGTCGCGCCGCCGCCGGTCTGCGGCGATGCGCTGGTCTGTGGGAGCGAGACCTGCGAGAGCGACGGCGACTGCGGCGGCGAGGTGTGCAGCGGCTGCGCGTGCGTGAACCCTCCGGTCTGCGCGAGCGGCATCACGATCACCAAGCCGACCCTCAAGCTCCGCGTCGCGCCCGGAAGCCTGCGCTTCCAGGGCGAGGCCGTGATTCCGAAGCCGTGGCAGGCGGTGAATCCAGCGGTGAACGGCGCCCGCCTCGTCGTCGACGCCGTGCACGGCGGCGGCGGGGTCGACATCACCCTCCCGGGCGGGTCCGCGTGGAAGGTGAACCGGAGCGGCACGCAGTGGACCTACGGCGACAAGACCGGCGCGGTCGCCGGCGTCACCAAGGCGCTCTTGAAGGACCGTTCGAAGACCACGAGCGGTCTCGTCCGCCTGCTCGTGCAAGGGAAGCCCGCCGGTCTCGTGCTGCCCCCGGCGAGCGCGACGCGGGCGACGTTCGTCGTCGGCGCGCCGTCCGAGTGCGCGAGCGTGGTGTGGAACCCGCCGGGCGGGCTCAAACCGCGCTGCACGCCGGGGCCCGGCAAGCTTGCCTGCCGGTAGCCGAGGCTCCACCGCCGTTCGACGCGCTTGCGACCGACACGTTCCCCGCGCGTCGAGGGGATGCCGATCGCATGGTCGGCAACGGCGCCTCATTGACCATGGGATTCGGCCTTGGGATAGGGAACCTGTATCGTCCAGCATGCCCCCCATGGACCCCATCAAAGACGCCTGCGAACGCGCCGAGCAGATGCTGAGCGAGAAGGCGTCGATCCTCGAGATCCTCACCTGCCTCGTGACCGCCGCGGAGACCGTGTCGGGGCCGCGCAGTCGGCTCGGTGCTTGAAAGTAGGCGGCGTGATCGACGTCCCGCGCCCGCGTAAGACATGAAGCTCGAGGACGCGAACCGCCTGCTGGATCCGGGCTACACCGAGCTCGAGTCGGGCTATCGCCGGCTCGACGACGGGCAGCTGCACGTCGCGGCGTGGACGACCATGTTTGGGTGCAAAGGACGCATGGTCGAGTGGTGGTTCGGCTTCCTGCGGACGAGCGAGCAGTACAAGTGGTGGCATCCCCGTGACCACGTCTGGTGCGAGTGGATCGGCGAGCGCGGGACAGGACGCTTCGTCGGCGGCACCCACAACGTGCACGAGTACATCGGCGGCGAGCTCCAGCGCCTCAAGATCAACTTCCGCGAGGCCGGCGAGTACCTCGACGTGGGGCGCTTCGCCGAGGCGGGGATCAGCGCAGCAGTCTGCGCGCGCGTGGGGCCGCTCGAAGCGCCGGTCTTTGCCGGGCATCTGATGCACCTCTGCCGCGACACCGACTACGGCTGCGAAATGCGGAGTCGCTTCTGGCTCGGCGATGTCGACCCGCCGGAGCTCGCGCCGGATCGTGACGCGCGGGTGCAGCTCTTTCCCGATCGCGTCGGCGAGGCGCTCCTCAAGCACTGCCACGAGGAGATGAGCTATCTCGCAGGCTTTCTCCCCGCCCTCTACGCCCGCGAGTCGCACGCCGTCCCCTGACTGCTCGACCATCCCGGATACGCCCCGGAATAGGAGTCCTCGAGATTCGTGATCCCGCGCGCGCCGGCTCGCCGAGCGCAGAGCCCGATCGGGCTGCGTCTCGTCCGCCGGTGAGATAGAGAGGGCCATATGACGTTCTCCTCGAGCAAGAACGTGTGGCTCGTCGGCGGTGGTGCGTCGCGCGGCTTCGGCCAGTGCTCGCGCCGATGGAAAACCAACCGCATCGCGCCGACGGGTCGAAGCGCCCCGTCCACCGTGGCACCCGCCGTCACGGGGTACCGCTGAGCCGTGGCGTCGTCGCACGGCACCATCACCGCCGTCGTCTTCGACATGGACGGCCTCATGCTCGACACCGAGCCAATCTATCGCGCGTCATGGCAGAGGGCCGCACACGAGCTCGGATGGGAGATCACCGACCACGGCTACGAAGTGTTCCTCGGCCGGCGAACGGAGGATGCGGAGGCCGAGCTCGCGCGCCAATTCGGCCCGAGGTTCCCAATGGCGCGCTTTCACGACCGCTGGCCGGTCGTCTGGCACGAGATCGCCGCGCGGGGGCTCGCGACGAAGCCCGGACTCCACGCGGTCTTCGATTTCGTCGCGACGCACGGGCTCGCGACCGCGGTTGCGACGTCGACCGAGCGGACGCTCGCGCTTCGGACGCTCGGGTACGGCGGGCTCACCGGCCGCTTCTCCACGATGGTCACCGGCGACGAGATCGCGAACGGCAAGCCCGCGCCCGACATCTATCTCGAGGCGGCGCGTCGGCTCGGCGTCGCGCCCGCCGCGTGCGTTGCGCTCGAGGACTCGGACGCGGGGACGATCTCGGCAAGTCGGGCCGGGATGACCGCGCTCCAGGTGCCGGATCTGAAGCCGCCGTCGCCCGACGCGGTCGCAGCGGCGTATCGCGTGCTGCGATCGCTCGAGGAGGCGCCCGCCGTCATCGCGGCGCTGCGCGACGGCCGGGCGCGCTGACGCGGAGGGCACGACCATGCCCTGGTTCGCGGCGGCGGAGCTGGCGACGGTCGCGCTCGCACGCTGGGCCGGGGTCCTGCTGCCCGTGCTCCTCAGGCGCGCCGATCACTCCTCCCTGCCGCCGGTCTCGTGGCGACCTCCCGTTGCGTCGGGCGGGTGAGCGGTCTACCCACCACGCGGTCGCCCGCCGCACGACGCGGCGGGCTCGAACAGGGAGGATCCCATGATCGGCTACGTCACCCTCGGCACCAACGACCTCACGCGCGCCGCCGGCTTCTACGACGCGCTCCTCGGCGAGCTCGGCGCGAAGCGCGCCATGGAAATGGAGACGTTCATCGCCTGGGCCACGGCACCCAACACGCCGATGATCTCCGTCATCAAACCGTTCGACGGGAACCCTGCGACCGTCGGGAACGGCGTGATGGTCGCGATCATGGTCGACAGCAAGGAGAAGGTACAGCAGCTCCACGCGAAAGCCCTCGCGCTCGGCGGCAAAGACGAAGGCGCGCCCGGCCCGCGCGGCGACGGCTTCTACGCCGGCTACTTCCGCGATCTCGACGGCAACAAGCTGAACGCGTTCTTCCTCGGCTGATCGGCACGGAGCGCGACGCCGAGCCGGCGCGCACTGCAGCGTCGGCTCGGCGTCGAAGTAGAACGATCGTCCACTGACGGAGAGCGGGCAGAGCGTCGTGGCGAGGGCGACATACGAATGAAGCGCGTCGTTTTCGGGGTGCTGGGCCTCGCGGCGATCGTGCTGCTCGTCGTGGCGCTGGCTCCGGTCGTGATCACGTGGCGCGAGCCGGACGACGGAACCAGGCTCGCTGCCGGCGTTCCCGGACGGCTCCTCGACGTCGGCGGCACGCGCGTCCACGTGGTCGAGCGCGGCGCGGGTCCGGCCCTCGTGCTGATCCACGGGTTCGGCGCCAGCACCCATGATTTCGAGGAGCACGTCCTGGAGCCGCTCGCCCGCGCGCATCACGTCGTGGCGGTCGATCTCTACGGCTTCGGCTGGAGCGAGCGGCGGGACGACTTCGCGTACGGCTGGTCGCTCTGGTCGGACCAGGTGCTTCGCACCCTCGACGCACTCGACATCCCCAGGGCGAGTCTCGTCGGGCACTCGATGGGCGGGGCCGTCGCGGCCGTCCTCGCCGCGCGTCACCCCGACCGCATCGACCGGCTGATTCTCGCCGATGCCTTCTATCCACCCGGGCCCGGCGAGATTTCGCTCGTCTTTCGCGCGCTCCGGACTCCCATCATCGGTGAGCTCGCCCTCGCCGCCGTCGACGACGTGAGCGCGCCAGGGTTCTCCCCGGCGCACCACGAGCGCGCGCGACTCTGGGCGCGGATCCGCGGCACCCGCCGCGCGATGCTTCGCTACGTCCGCGACCCGGCGAAGCTCGCGGAGCTGCACGCGACGTATCCGGCGATCACGGTGCCAACCCTCGTCCTCCACGGAACCAACGACCAATTCGTCCGCTATGCCGCAATGGAGCGCGCCGTCCCCGCGGTCCGCGGCGCCCGCATCGTCACGCTCGCCGGCGACCATTTTCCGTTCCGCGACGACGCCGAGCGATTCGTCCGCGAGATCGAGGCGTTCATCGGCGCCCGCGTCCGCGAGACGCCGGCGACGGCCCGGTGACCGCCGATTGGCGCCGCCGCATTCTTCCGTTGACACGCGCCCCCCGAATGGACCACCGTGCCGGCTTGGTTCGTCGTCCCAATACCCCTACAGCGTGGAGGCTCCCCCCAATGCGTTCGTTCGCCGTCGTCGTGCTCCTCACCGCCCTCGTCGTCCCCTCCGCATACGCCGCCGACCCCGTGGTCGAAGTAACTGCCTGCGGGCAGATCGTCCCGGCGAAAACTCGCGGAATCCTGACCGCCGACCTCGATTGCACCGGGTCTGCCAGCGCGGCCGTGACGCTCATGAAAAAGGCCACCCTCGATCTCCAGGGCTTCACGCTCACGGGCGGTAGCGCCAACGTGGCCTGCTACAAGCGCTGCGACGGCGGTGGCTGCGTGAACCAGGGTAGCCAATGCGCGATCGTGAACGGCACGATCACGGGGGCCACGTCGAACGGCATCCTTGGCGACCGCGTGACCATCACGAACCTCACCATCACGAATACCGGTCGCGGGGTGGACACGGCCCGAAAGATCGTCGCGACCAACGTCACGGTCACACAGAACCGCATCGACGGCCTCAACGGCGATTTGATCAAGATCTCCAACTCGACCGTTACGGGCAACGGGATCTTCGGGCTCAGCGGATCGGTCAACGCCACCGACTCGAACATCACCGGCAACGGCATCTCGCCGGAATGCGCTGACACACGCTGCGCGGACATCGCATCCCCCAGGCGGCCGCGCTTGAAGAACACCACGTGCGACACCACGTATGCCTCGGTCGACACCTCGACGACCTGTGCCGGCCGCCACTGGTGCGTCTGCTCGATCAACTGACAGTAACAGCGCGCCCGCGCGCCGTGCCCTCCGCGCGCCGTGCCGATGGGACTTCGCCCACACGGTAGCCGCACTACCGGCTACTCCCGCGCGTGCGCCACGTCCCCCGACGGCACGTGGAAGGGGAGGGTGAACGCAAAGCGCGCCCCCCTTCCGACCGATTCTCGACCCAGATCTCTCCTCCCTGACGCCGCACGAGCTCGCGGCAGATGTAGAGCCCGAGGCCGATGCCCTTGCGGCTGTGTGGCGAGGGGGCCTGGTGAAAGCGCTCGAAGAGACGCTCGGCCGTCGCGAGATCGACGCCCTGGCCTTCGTCCGCGACGGCGACCTCGACATGCCCGGGCGCTCGCGTCGAGCGCGCCACCGCGACACGAACGGTGGTGTTCGCGGGACTGAACTTGAGCGCGTTGTCGATCAAGTTGCCGACGACCTGTCGCAAGCGTTCGGGATCGGCGAGCACGGGCGGGACGTCTGTGGCGACGGTGGGCTCGAGGCGACGACAGCGATGTCGCGCGACGCGCCGCGCGGCGGCGACGACCTCTTCCACGATGGCCCCGGTATCGATGGCGCGCGGCGCGACGGCGAGGACGCCATGGTCGATCCGGTGCGCGTCGAGGAGATCGCCGGCCATGCCGGCTGCGCGGCCGAGGCTCACGTCGGCGAGATCCAGCTCCTCGCGGCACTGCGGCGGCAGATCGGAGGTCGAGAGCGCGCTGCCGAGACAGAGCCGGGCGACATGCAACGGGCCGCGCAACTCGTGGCACACGTAGTTCAGCAGCTGCTGCTTCGCGTGGACCTGGGAGCGGAGGCGGTGGATCTCGGCGACGAATGGGTTCGGTTCAGCGATCATGAAAATCTGACATCCAGCAAATCCGTTGCCGCGCGCTCGCGCTCCCGCCTCATCCGACGAGGACGCGGACGCGCGGTCATCTCTCACGGCATACGTGCGGGACGGGGGGTCAGGTGTCGCAGCGTCTGCGCACCAGCCGCGGACGCCGCTGCATTCGACGCACGAAGCCGCATGGGGCGGCGGTCAGCCGCCGAAACAGCGCACGTCAGGAATCCGTCCGCGGCCCTGCGACGCCTGCGCGTGCGGCGCGCGATCACGCGCAGCGCCGCGCATGACGCTTGCCGAAGATTCCTCTTGCGCAGCGCGCGATCGCGGCGCATGGTGTCGCCCCCACCACGAAGCGAGGAGGAGCGGCGGTCGATGAGTTTCGTGCATCTCCATCTCCATACGCAGTACAGTCTGCTCGACGGCGCCAACAAGATCGCGAAGCTGATCCCGCAGGTAAAGGCGCTCGGGGATGCCGGCGGTCGCGATGACCGATCACGGCAACATGTTCGGCGCGATCGAGTTCTATCGCACCTGCGTCGCCAACGCGGTGCAACCGATCATCGGCTGCGAGGTCTACATGGCTCCACGTGCACGCACCGAGCGGGCCGCGCAACGGAGCGACGACTACGAGGCCGGTGGCAACTTTCACATGATCCTGCTCGCCATGAACATGGAGGGCTACCGGAACCTCTGCAAGATGGTGAGCCTGTCGTACCAGGAAGGCTTCTACTTCAAGCCGCGCATCGACAAGGAGCTGTTGCGCGAGTTCAACGGCGGCCTCATCGCGACGAGCGGCTGCCTCTCGGGCGAGGTCAACCGCGCCTTCGCCGCCGACAACTACGCCAAGGGGCGCGAGCTCGCGATCGACTATCTGAAGATCTTCGGCGACCGCTACTACCTGGAGATCCAGGACAACCACATCCCCGTCCAGAACAAGTGCAACCAGATGCTGAAGGAGCTCGGGAAGGACCTCGGCATTCCGCTCCTCGCGACCAACGACTGTCACTATCTGACGAAGGAGGACGCGCGCGCCCACGAGGTGCTGCTCTGCATCCAGACCGGGAAGACGTTGAACGACCCGGCGCGCTGGAAGTTCGACACCGACCAGCTCTACGTGAAGGGCATCGACGACCTGCGCGAAGCCTTCAAGGACGTTCCGGAGGCGATCGAGAACACGCTGCAGGTCGCCAAACGCTGCGACCTCGAGTTCAAGAACCACGATTACGAGTTCCCGGCCTACCGCACCGACCCGGGCGAGACCCTCGAGCAGCGCCTGGAGAAGGCGGCGCGCGCGGGGCTCGAGGAGCGGCTCGCCGCCGGCTGCGGGGTCAGTAAGGGCCCGGTTACAGGCGACGCGGCCAAGCCCTACTGGGACCGCCTCGAGTTCGAGCTCCTCAGCATCAACAAGCTGCAATTCGCCGGGTACTTCCTGATCGTCTCCGACTTCATCAATTGGGCGAAGCGGCAGAACATTCCGGTTGGGCCCGGGCGAGGGTCGGCGGCGGGCTCGCTCGTCGCGTACGCGTTGCGCATCACCGACCTCGACCCGCTGCCGTACAAGCTCATCTTCGAGCGCTTCCTCAACCCTGGGCGCAAGTCGATGCCCGACATCGACGTCGACTTCTGCTACCAGCGCCGCGACGAAGTGATCCGCTACGTCCGAGAGAAATACGGCGAGGACCGCGTCGCCGGCATCATCACGTTCGGAACGCTCAAGGGAAAGGCGGCCATCAAGGACGTCGGCCGCGTGCTCGAGTTCTCGTACGGCGAGACCGACAAGATGGCGAAGCTCTACCCGGCGCCGGTGCAGGGGAAGGACCACCCGCTCGCCGAGGCCCTCGAGATCGAGCCGAGGCTCCGCGAGATGCGCGACCGCGGTACCGACCGCGAGCGCGAGCTCTTCGACTACGCCTTCCGCCTCGAAGGCCTCATGCGACACGCGTCACGGCACGCCGCCGGCATCGTGATCGCAAACAAGCCGCTCGCCGAGTACCTGCCGCTCTTCGTCGACAAAGAAGGTGCCGTCCTCACACAGTACTCGATGAACGACGTCGAGTGGATCGGCCTCATCAAGTTCGACTTCCTGGGACTGAAGACCCTGACCTTCCTCGCCGACGCCGTCACGATGATCAAAGCGAACCGCGCGGAGGCCGCCGACCTCGACCTCGCCAAGCTCCCGCTCGACGACGCCAAGACCTACAAGCTCCTCGCGAAGGGCGACACGGTTGGCATCTTCCAGATGGAATCCGGCGGCATGCGGAAGATGATCACCCAGCTTCGCCCGAGCCGTTTCGAGGATCTGGTCGCCGCGCTGGCGCTCTTCCGGCCCGGCCCGCTCGACAGCGGCATGGACCAGGATTTCATCAAGCGGAAACACGGCAAGGAAAAGATCGTCTACGACCATCCCGCGCTCGAGGGCGTACTGAACGAGACGTACGGCACGATGATCTACCAAGAGCAGGTCATGCAGATCGCCCAGACGCTCGCCGGCTACTCGCTCCAGGACGCCGACAACCTCCGCAAGGCGATGGGCAAGAAGAAGAAGGAGGAGATGGACAAGGAGCGCGACCGCTTCCAGCAAGGTGCGGTCGGGCAGGGCATCAAGGCCGATCTCGCGACCCGCATCTTCGAGCAGATGGAGAAGTTCGCGGCGTACGGCTTCAACAAGTCCCACAGCGCGGCCTACGCGCTGATCTCCTTCCAGACGGCGTATCTCAAAGCGCACTACCCGACGGAGTTCATGGCGGCGCTGCTCTCGCTCGAGATGGGCGACACCGACAGCACCTACAAGAACATCGCCGAGTGCCGGTCGCACGGCATCGCGATCCTGCCGCCCGACATCAACGAGAGCGGCGAGAAGTTCACCGTCATCGAGAAGGGCATCCGCTTCGGCCTCGGCGCCGTGAAGGGCGTCGGCTCGAAGGCGATCGAGATCATCCAGCGCGCCCGCGACGAGGGCGGGCCCTACAAAGACATCGCCGATTTCTGCAACCGCGTCCGCGGCCAGCAGATCAATCGTCGGACGCTCGAGTCGCTGATCAAGTGCGGGGCCTTCGACTCGCTCCATGCGTCGCGCGCCACGATGCTGTCGGAGGGCGAGCTCGGTGCCAGCTGCTACCTCGACCGTGTCATGCAGTGGTCCGCGACTGCCGCCGAGTCCGCCGGGCAGATCACGCTCTTCAAGCTCGAAGACGTGGCGCCGCCGCGGCCGCCCGCGAACGTCCCGGAGTGGACCGACAAGCAGCGCCTCACGGCCGAGAAGGAGACGGTCGGCTTCTACATCACCGGCCACCCGCTCGATAAGTACGACAGCGACCTCCGCCGCCTCGTGACCGCCGCGATCGCCGACCTCGGCGCGCGCCAGAGCTCCGAGCAGGTGAAGGCCGGCGGCGTCGTCCACACCTTGAAGCTCAATAACAACAAGAAGGGCGACCGCTACGCGACCTTCAACCTCGAGGACAAGAGCGGCACGATGGAGGTGATCGTGTGGCCCGAGGCGTACCGCAAGTACGAGGCGCGGATTGCCTCGGACGAGCCGATTTACGTCTCCGGCAAGCTCGAGGTCAGCGAGGACCGCTGCCAGATCATCGCCGACGAGGTCGGCGCGCTCGCGGACATGCGCTTCAAGAACGCGAAAGAGGTGTGCCTCGTCTTCCAGGAAGGGCTCACCGCCGAGCGCGCCGAGGCGCTGTCGCGCGCGCTCCAGGCCCACCCGGGGACGCGCGCGGTCAGCATCCAGGTCATGGACGAGAGCATCGTCGCGAACGTGCGCCTGCCGCGCTACAAGATCTCGCCGAACGAGAAGCTCGCGGACGCCGTCGAGCGCCTCGGGGCGCGGATCAACTACATCCAATAGCGGCCGACGTGCGGATCGACACGGTCTTTCTCGACGCGGGCGGCGTCCTGGTGTTCCCGAACTGGGACCTCGTCGCGGCGGTGCTCGGGAGGCACGGCGTCGCGACGACGGGTGCCGCGCTGTCGGCGGTCGAGTGGCACGCCAAGCACGAGGTCGACACCGGCGCTGCCGGCGAGCTCGACGTCGTGCGCGGGTGGCTCGTCTTCGGCAGGGTCTTCGTGCGCGCCGGCGTGACCGCGCAGCCCGCCGTCGACGCCGCGCTCGACGAGTTGCAGCGGTATCACGCCGAGCACAACCTCTGGGAGCGCGTGCCGCCCGACGTGATCCCGGCCCTCCAGCGTCTCCGGTCGTCGGACCGGAAGCTCGTCGTCGTCTCGAACGCCAACGGCCGCATGCGTCGTGCGCTCGACCGCGTCGGCATCGGGCCGCACGTCGACCTCGTGATCGATTCGCACGAGGAAGGGGTCGAGAAGCCGGACCCGCGCATCTTCGAGCGCGCGCTGACGCGCGCGTGCGCCCGCGCCGAGAGCACCGTGCACGTCGGCGACCTCTTCCACACCGACGTCGTCGGCGCTCGCGCCGCCGGTCTCCGTGCCGTCCTCCTCGACATGGCCGACCTCTACGGCGACCACGACTGCGAACGCGTCCGGACGCTCGGCGAGCTCGCGGACATGCTGGAGCGCGAGGGCTCCTGAAGCCAGCAACCGGCAGGGTTTCGTTGCTCCCGGGTCGTATGCCAGGATGACGCGATGAGCCGCGGAGGAACACGCGACGTCGAACCGCCGCGCGAGCGGGCCGTGCTCGTCGGCGTCGACACCGGGAACGTGCACCGGAACGGGGCAGGCGTCGGGCCCGAGGAGTCGCTGCGCGAGCTCGAGCGGCTCGCCCTGACGGCTGGGGTCCAGCCGGTCGCGACCCTGTACCAGAGCCTCCGCCAGATCAGCCCCGCGACCTACATCGGCAAGGGCAAGGTCGAGGAGCTCCGCGAGACCGCCAAGGCAACCGGCGCGACGGTCGTTCTCATCGACGAGAACCTCTCCCCCGGCCAGCAGCGGACCCTGACCGAGCGCGTCGAGGCGAAGGTGCTCGACCGGAGCCAGCTGATCCTCGACATCTTCGCCGCGCGGGCGCGCAGTCTCGAGGGCAAGCTCCAGGTCGAGCTCGCGCAGCTCGAGTTCATGCTGCCGCGTCTCACCCGCGCCTGGACCCACCTCTCGCGTCTCGGCGGCGGCGGGGTCGGGACGCGCGGCCCCGGGGAGACCCAGCTCGAGGTCGACCGCCGGCGCGTCCGCGAGAAGATCGTCCGCTTGAAGCGCCGGATCGTCGAGGTCGAGCGCACGCGCGAGCTGCACCGAAAGGAGCGCGCCGACGTGCCGTACGTGACGATCGCGCTCGTCGGCTACACCAACGCCGGAAAGTCGACCCTCATGAACGCGCTCACCGACGCCGGTGTGCTGGTCGAGGACAAGCTCTTCGCGACCCTCGATCCGACCGTACGCCGGCTCGACCTTCCCGGCGGCGATCGCGCGCTCCTCGTCGACACGGTCGGCTTCATCCATCGCCTGCCGCACCAACTCGTGGACGCGTTCAAGAGCACGCTCGAGGAGGTGCGGCGCGCCGACCTGCTGCTCCACGTCGTCGACGCGACCAATCCGGAGGCCGAGCAGCAGATCGCGATCGTCGAGCGCGTACTCGACGAGATCGGCGCCGGAGCGACGCCGACGATCCTCGCCTGGAACAAGATCGACCGCAGTACGGACCTCCCGCCCCGGGACATGGCGGAGCATCCCCAGATCGTCGACGTCGCCGCGATCTCCGCGGCGACCAGCCGCGGGCTCCCCGAGCTGCTCGCGACCATCGAGCGCTGGCTCGACCGCGAGCGCGTCCAGATCGAGCTCACGATTCCGGTGAGTCGCGGCGACCTGCTCGCCTGGGTCCACCGCGCCGCCAAGGTCGTGAGCGAGCGGTACGAGGACGGGTCGACCCGCGTGACGGCGCTCGCGACGCCGAAGCTCGCCGGACAATTGCGGAAGCAGCTCGAGGTGACGGCGTGCTCAACGTCCCCAACCTCCTGACCCTGCTCCGCATCCTCACCATCCCGGCCTTCCTCATCCTGCTCACGAGCGGTCGACCGAGGCTCGCGCTCGCGGTCTTCGTCGCGGGCGGGGTGACCGACGCCCTCGACGGCGCGATCGCGCGCCTCACCGACACCAAGACCGAGCTCGGCGCCATTCTCGACCCGCTCGCCGACAAGCTGCTGCTCGTCAGCTCGTTCTGCGTGCTCGCGCTCATGGACCTCGTGCCGAATTGGCTGACGGTGCTCGTGCTGTTTCGCGACGTCGTGCTGCTCGTCGGCTACTTCTTCCTCTTCGTGTTCACCGGAGAGTGGATCGAGGTGCGGCCGAGCGTCGTCGGCAAGATGACGACCTTTCTCCAGATCGCGTCGGTCACGGTCGTGCTCGTGAGCGTCTCCTGGCCGACCGCCATCCCGCCCGAGGTCCGCCTCGGGCTCTTCGTCGGCGCCGGCACCTGCACGGTCATCTCCGGCCTCGGCTACATGGGCCGCGGCATGCGCTGGCTCAGCATCCGCGACGCCTAGTATGCTTGCCGGCGTGTCGCGTCCCGCCATGCAGGCGCTCTTGCCGACCGTCATCGAGGCCGGCGAGCTCGCGCGGAGCTTCTTCCGGAACGTCATTGCCGAGCGGAAGGCCGACCAGACGCTCGTCACCGCCGCCGACCGCGCCGTCGAGGAGTTCCTGCACCGACGGGGCCCGCCCCGACGATCACGCGGGGTATCCCCTCCGTCGCCGCCAGAAACTCCTCGATCCCCTTCTCCGGCGAGAGGCGGCCGACGAAGAGCACGTGCGGGGGCTCCTCGGGCTCGCCGACGGAGGCCGGGAGCTCGAGCGGGCTCGGGACGACGTGCACCTCCCTCGCCCCGAGCTCTCGCGCGGCGCCGGACAGGAAGTCGGACGCAACCACGACGCCGCGCGCGCGGCGGACGAGGGGC